>JAZGFE010000212.1:0-10218 GCA_036479215.1 Nannocystaceae bacterium
CCATGTGACCTGCCATGGGTTTCGCGAGGTTGCCCAAGACCCACTGACAACGACGGCTAACAGTGTTGCCGTTCGGGGGCGTGCACAGACCATGGCACGGGATCGACAGGCATTTGGTGGCAACTTAGCGTAATAAGGTGCGCACCTCTCATGAGCAAATCCCCTGCACCCGTTGACGTCTTTGCGATCTCGATCGCAACCGCGGGCGGAGCTGGCTTCGCGCCGATTGCCCCCGGAACTTGGGGAACCGCCGTCGCGGTTCCACTCGCTTTTCTGTTGGCTGGGGTTCCGCTATGGATCTTTGGCGCCGTCACCGCTGCCGTGATCCTCGTCGGCATCTGGGCAGCTGGGCGCGCGGACGCGTTCTGGGGCACGCACGACTCGGGACGGATTGTCATTGACGAAGTCGCCGGCTACTTCGTCACGGTCGCTCTGGTCGACCGCAGCCAGTGGTGGATCTTGATCGTCGGATTCTTCGTCTTTCGAGCATTCGATATCGTAAAGCCGCCGCCGGTTCGCGCCATCGATAAACGCATGGACAATGCCGCTGGGGTCGTCCTCGACGATGTTGCAGCTGGCATCCAAGGCGCCGTTGTGATGCTCGCGCTCGACTATTTCGGCGCATTCGATGCCCTGATTTCAAGACTTTAACAGCCCCTTGCCGGGCGCTCTCTGGCCGGGTATAGAGGAGATATGAGCCTCGCACTTCGACTTGTCCCCGCCGCACTCCTCGTTCTCGCGCTTGGTTGCGCAAAAGAGAAGACGCCCGACGAGGCCGCGCCGACCGCCGCCAAAGCAGCAGTCGCCAAGACAGCACCTGCGCCAACAAAGGCCGAGCCAACGACTATCGCAGCCAAGGCCGACGAGGGCATGAGCGATTGCTCGGGCATGGCGAAGGCCGAAGCCTCCGAGTCTGAGTGCTCCAAATCCGAGCTTGGTTGCAATAAGTGGGACGCAGAAGCAGAAGCCGTCCTCAAGAACAAAGTCCCAAGCGATGCAAAGTGGCAGACCTACAAGGTCAGCGGCATGACGTGTGGCGGCTGTGAGCGCAAAGTGATCGCCAACCTCGGCAAGATCGACGGTGTCGTCGGAGTCGAAGCGGATGCAGAGCTCGGCCAGGTCCGCGTCGCGATCTCGCCGAAGGCCCCAAAAGCTCTCACCGCCGCGCGTGACAAACTCAACACTCTGTACAAGATCGAGGACAGCAAGATCTAGCTCTTGCCGAAGCTGGGACGCGCAGGCGGCACAAGTTGCCTGCGAGTTTGCCTCAAGTTACCAGCGGTTAGAACAGCGGGCTATCGATAGAAGGGCTGAAGGCTTACGATCGACTCCTAATGACTCGCATCCGCCTACTCCCACTAATCGCGTTCGTGCTGGTCGCCTTTGCGACCACCGACGACGCCAGTGCCAACGGCCGGCCCCTTGGCGGAACCGGAGCCGACAGCCACGGCGCCGACTTCATCCTGTTTCCCACGACACTGGGACTGCTCGTGTCGTCCGACGACGGAGCGGCCTTCAATTGGATCTGCGAGGGCAACGTTGGTTACGGCGGCACCTACGATCCCGACTACGCTATTTCGGACGCGGGTGACGTCTGGGCAACGACCTTCGAAGGGCTTCGAGTAACACGGGACGGCGGGTGCACGTGGACAACCATGGGCGGCGCCATCTTGGAGAACCACTTCTTTAGTGACGTCGAAGTCGGTTCCGATGGAAAGGTTTGGGTCGCTTCCGCCACGGGCGGCGCTCCCAACGACGTGTTCGTCTCGACTGACGACGGAGTGACATTCGTCTCCGCCGGCTTGCTCGAAGAAAAGATCTGGTGGCGCTCGTTGGTGATCGCACCGAGCGATCCCTTGACGCTCTACGTGACGGGCTTCCGCCTTGCCGAGCCCGATGGAAATGGCGGGATGATCCCGGCCGAGGCACACGTTCGACGCACGACCGATGGCGGCGCCAACTGGGAACCTCTTCCCGTCACCGACTTTGCATTTGGGTCGGCACCCAACGTCTTTATCGTCGCCGTTTCGCCGCTCGATCCGACGATCGTATTTGCTCGTGTTCTCGGCGCGCGCGACCCCACTGGAGACGACATCTATCGATCAGCGGACAGCGGCGCGACCTGGGCCGCACCACTTCAGTTCCAAGACCCGATCTCGGCGTTCAAGATCCTTGCCGATGGAACGACCGTCATCGTCGGATCACGCGGCAACTGCATTGGCGATCCACCGACTGCGGAGAAGGGCTGCGTACAGCGCTCCACCGATGGCGGCGTAACCTGGGCACTCGCGACCGAGCAGCCCAAGATGGGTTGCCTCCATCAAAGATCGAACGGCGAGTTGATCGCGTGCGGAGCCAACTGGGATCCCGACAATTTCGCACTTGGACGTTCAATCGACGGCGGGCAAACGTGGGACAAGGTTGTTCGCTTCTCAGAAATATCGGGTCCGCTCAGCTGTGCCGCTGAGAGCCCCCAGTTCGAGTGTGCGGCCAAGGACTGGCCCGCGCTCTGCGTCCAGCTCGGGATTTGCGATGGTGGTGACGCCGGCGCGACAGACCCCGACGCTGGAATTGGCGGTGGCGACGAGGGCGGAGGCGGAGGCGGGTGCTTCGGTTGCTCCTCGAGTTCGGGGGGGATCGCCCTTCTTGCGTTGCTGCCTCTCGGGTGGCTGTCGCGTCGTCGACGGCGACGCGGTTGCGCATAATTACAGCCGCTTGCGACTAGACTTTCCTCACCGGAGTCGCACCTCCGTGTGCTGCCTTGCGCCCGAAATGGGGGACCGCACCGCGTCATACCAAGCGATCTCCGCGTTCGGAAGATGCGATGAGAAGAATTTTTCTAGTTGGTGTTTTGGGATGGTTCGGCGCGTGTTCTTTCACGGGTGCGGCCACGAGCGCCGCTGGCGATGGTGATGGTGATGGTGACGCTGATGGTGACGCTGATGGTGACGACTCAGCTGACGCTGCACCGAGTCCCGACGCAAATGACACCGACGCCCCGTTTCCGACCGCCGATCTGGTCGTGGAAAGACCACCAGCCCTCCGACGTTAGTCCTAGAGGACTTCGACATCGCGGAGTAGCGGCGTTGAGCGCCACGCGATTTCGTTTAGCTCGGGACACAGCCACAGCACCGGTGGCTATTCGCAAGACGCAACGGCTCAGTTCGGATTGCTTCACGATGACGCGAACATCTACGTCCTGGTCGAGGTCTTCGACGACGCTCTCTTCGAAGAGGACAAGATCGAGTTTTACTTTGATATCGGCGGCGATCGCTCCGGGGCCTACGCGCGCGACGACAGCTACATCACTATCAACGAAGCCGCTGAGTGGAATCGACACGACACGATGATCGCGATCGACGGCGGCGGCGTTTTCAACGGACCGTCAGCGAGCGACCAGATCTACGCATTCCGCTTTCCAAAGAGCTCGTTCGGTCAGGCGATGAACAGCCAATTTCTTGGGCTTCAACATATCGCTGTGGGACGCGGACAACGAAGCCGGCGAGGGTGGTTGGGTCTTGTGGTCAGAACCGACGGCGACGCGGTGCGCCAACTGCTGCCACTCTGAGGTCCATGCAGAGCCATGGTGTGACACGACGATGCTCGCTCAACTTCAGCTGCTCGAGTAAGCGCGCGTCCGATTCCTAGGGCGTCGCGATCAGTGCGGCGGTTCCTTCGCGCCAACTGGGGTAGCGCAGCGACCAGCCAAGTTCGCGGGCGGCACGTCGGTTCGAGATGCTTCGATCGGCGCCGTGCATCGCACGGAGACTCGCGCTGGCTTCAGACTCGGGCGACGTCGGTGGCGGCGAGAGCCCCATCATCGCCGCAACGCCATCGGCGTGCTCGCGCGAACCGCTCGGCAGGTCGTCGGCAATGCAATAGACATCGCTTTGCAGCGGCGTCGCGCGACCTGCGGCGACAATCGCAGAAACCAGGTCGTCGACGTGCACGCGGCTGACCCTTCCCTGACCGTCGCCGAAGATTCGATATTCGCCCCGTGCAAGTCGAACGTGGACACCGCGATCCGGGCCGTAAATCGCAGCTATTCGAAGTGCAACACATTCGAGCCCGAGCGCAGCCGCCTCATTGCGAATCGTTTGCTCGGCGCGGAGCCTACGCTCGCCTCGGGCATGGATCGGGCCAACCGGTGTCTGCTCGTCAATTGGATCGATCCCGCATCGTCCGTAGACTCCAGTGGACGACAAGTAGATCAGCCGCCGCGCGCCTGCGCTGCTGCAGGCACGGGCGATGCGGACTTCGAGCTCGACTCCCTCATCGCTCGGTGGGATCGAGTTGACGACGACCGCCCCCTCTTCAATAAGTGACTCGATCGAAGAAACGGTGCCGAGAGTCGTCAGCGTGGCCTCCCCGTCATCGTCCCAACGGCCGCGCAGTTCTGCGAGCGTCGCCTCGGAGCGCGTCGTTGCGGTGAAACACTCCTTTTCTGCGAGTAGTCGATCGCCAATTCGCCGACCGGTATAGCCACAGCCAAGGATCACCCACCTGGTCATTTGTCGAGCTTAGCTCACCGCGGGAAGTTTGCCCCGGCGTCTGCCGGCTTCTACCCTGACAAGATGCGTCCTCACTCGATGGCGGCTGTCCTATGCATCTGCGCGTGTTCGGCTGACGGTTCTCGTGCGCCGACGGTGGGTTCGCCACCGCCCGAGCAGAACGCAATCGCCGATGCGAGCGGCCGCTATCAGCTGCGCTTCGCCGGAATTCCGGTGGGGGCCACCGACCTAAGCGTTCGGCGGGTTGGTGCCGGCTACCGTTTCCGGCGGGATGACCGCCTGTCCGTCCGTCGAGATGGCGACCGGGTCGACTCGGTCACCTCGATCATCGTCGAAACGGATGCAAGTCTTCAGGCCCGCGGAGTCTCGGTTCGAAGTCATGTCGGCACCCTCGAGCACGCCAGTAGTGCATCTCGTGATGAGGGCGGTTGGGTGATCCAAACTCGTCATGGCCAAGTATTGCGGCGCCCTGGTATCGAGGTCGCTGAACTCGCACTGTGGAAGCCACAGCCAGGACGCGCACGCGAGCCGATGCTGCTGGCCGGGGCGAGCTTTGCTCTTCTTGAGGTCGAAGCCAGCCGCACCGGCGAAAACGCATTCGCGATCGATCTAGTCAGCGATGTTGGCCGAGGCCGCCTTGAAGTTGAAATCGGCGAGGACGGCCTGCCGACCCGATGGGACAGCGACAGCGGTGAATCGGCAACTCGAACCGACGGTGTCACGCCGGCAATGATGGCCGCCGAGCTCCTCGACATCGCAGCCATGCCGAGCCGCGGCCGCGCTACGACGAGCTTGTTGGTCGAGGGTGCAACGCGCCGTCCCCCTCCATCGGTTGCCGGACAGCGAGTCTCTGGCTCGGATGACAGCTGGCGGATCCAATTCGCTCGTCCTGGGGCTGCCATTCCCCCGAACCTCGAATCGCTCGTCACCTCGGTCGATCAGCGCATTGAAGACGATTTGTCGCTGCCAGGACTCGGCGGCGCCGACGCACTACGCATGGGACGCGGAGACTGCAGCGGTCACGCAAGCGCACTAGCGCTTTTGGCCAGTCAAATCGGCTACGAGGTCAAGCTTGCCAGCGGCTACCGACGTCGAGGAGCGCGTTGGCTGCGTCACCGATGGACGATCGTCAAACTCGAGGACGAGTGGGTCTCTATGGATCCGTCGTTCGGTGAGGCTCGCCCCGGAACTTCGCGCTTGATGATCCTAGCGGTTCACGAGGCGACCACCGAGGCCATGGCGTTGGCAGACCTCTTGGCTTTCGCCGGCATGACCGGCGCATCGGCAACATTTCAGTAGACGTGCGCGTCGCTCAGCGTCCGGCCGTTCGTCCGGTCCACTTCTCGTACGCGGCGATCCGGGACGTCAGAGTCTCGAGATCCTCGCCCTCTTTTGCCCGTGCTTCAGCCGCCACGACCAGCAGTCCCATCGCGGCTTGAAGGAGACGGCCCCCGGGGAGTGGGAGATTTGCACCCCGAAGCGCGTACTCGCGCACCTCGTCGATGCGAAAGGTCACCTTTCCGATCATTAGATGCCCCTCGGAGACTGTCACGATGTCCGAACCGACGACCAGAGCGCCGTTCGCCTCGCGCTTTGCGACGTCAGGACGCCCCGATAGCTGCGCTCGGAGTCGACGCTTCGCATCCTCGTAGACTTCGGGTCGGGTAATCGGTGCAGAGCGGGAATAGGGTGCGAGCTGATCGGCAACGTTTTTGGCGGCGTCCGGACCGTCCGCGACGTGAAGCGCGACTTCGAGGCTGCCGAGCGCCAAGAGCAGGTCGCGTGAATTGTTCCGCCGCCGACCCTCGGAAAATCGTTCATGTGCGAGGTAAGCGAGACCCGCAACAAGGAATGGGCCACCTGGAATCAGGGCGAATGCCGTCGCCGCAGCACCGCCAACCGCCAGGCCGCTCGCGACGTACGCGCTGGTCGGAGACCTCCCGATGAGATCGACGCGATCGAGCAGGCGTGCATCGAGACTGATCACGGGATTGCCCGGTGGGGCAATGATCAGTTGTGGACCGTCGACGCCGATCCCGGATCGTGGGAGGAGGTTTGAAGAAGCCATCGCAATCGCAATACTAGAGCGCGATGAGACCGAGCTCATCGAGCCGCCTGTACGTTACCAGTGTTGCGACCTCGCCAAGGCTCGAGCTGGTGATCAGTGAGAACAGATCCCAAACGCCATCCACTCGATCGAGTGCGTATTTCTGCTCAGCGGTGAGTTCAGTTGTGGCGTTGGCGGGCGCTGGGGTGATTCTACGCGGGATCCGATGACTTGCGAGAAGCGTGCGCGCAAGATTCGCGGTCAGTGCTCGCTCGATTTCCTCGACGAGGCTCGAAAGTTCCGGGGACTGTTGGTCGGTGGCGGCAGCCGATCTCGCGAGCCGGAGCGCTTCCATGTGATCGCCCTCGGCGAGAACTTCTCGTGCCCGGGCGGCCTGCTCGATCGCCGCGGCGACAGTCCGACGGCCCGGCGGCTGCGGAACCACGCCGATGATCTCACGCGCGACGAGAACCGCAAGGTCAGCGGTTGTGACGAACCGCTCGGCCTCTGCGGTTGCGACCATTCGACCGAACTCCGCATCGGCCTCGATCTGAGAAAGAAGCCACCGGTGACGCGCGATCGCGTCGGCCGAATCGCGATGACGCTTTGGGTCGAGCTCGCCTTTGACCCAGAATTTCGTCTCGTGTGTCGGTGCTATCGAGCGCAGCTGCAACCAATCCGGCGCCAGCGCACGTGCGAGCACCAAGAGCTCCTCGATTGGAACGGTGACCGCAAAGCGATCACGCAGATCGGCGCGATCGGGAACAAAACGAAAACTGCCGCGGTTCCAAGAGAGAATGTCCATTGCGGCCTCACGAATTTGGGACTCCAAGACCGCTTTCACCTGCGATTCGACCATCACGCCAGATTCAATCAGGGCCTGCCCGAGCATGACCCCGCTCGCAACTTCAACTTGCGCCGCACGCTCAAGTGCTTCGCTGTCAATCAAGCCCCGAGCGCGCAAAACCTGGCTCAGCACGTCGGCGGGTCGGTTCGAGCTCGCCCAAGTAAGAGCAACTCCGTCGGTTTCAAGCGTCCGCAGGATCGCATCGTGCCGTACCTCAAGTCGACCCGCGAGCCCTCGGGTGCGAATCCACTTGAGGATGTCGGCAGCGGGCATGGTCCGCAGCGAGCCCTCAATCGTCATGGAACCTTGAGGATAACGGATTCTGGTCTAAAATGAAGCCGATGCCGAAGTCCGACGCCACGACACCGAAAAGCAGCAAGCAATCGCCGACAGTGATGGCGCGCTACCTGGTTCTTGTCGCCGTCTTCGTGCCTGTCCTTTGCATTGCCGTCTATTTTGTGGGCATGCTCAAGACCGCCGAAGCGCGAGAAGTCACGGCGGCGTGTGGCAGCCTCGTACCGGCTGGGGAGAGCAAGACCATAAAGAGCTTCCCGACGACGGCAGCCGACTTTACCCTGGAGAGACTCGACATCGGCGCCTACGACGCTCACGTGCAGGAGCGCAAGGCTCCCAATGACTACAAGGGCGAGACGGTTAGCCTCGCGGACTACCGGGGGCGGGTGGTGCTGGTCAATTTCTGGGCGAGTTGGTGCAAGACGTGCCGAGCGGAAAAGCCATCGCTCGAAGCAATGGCCGACGACTTGAGCGACGAAGATGTGGCGGTTCTCGCGCTTGCGTCTGACCCGAGCTGGGACTTAGTTCGTGGTGCGCTTCCAACCGACTCGAGCCTCACGGTGCTCCTCGATCCCGCCGCGCCCGGCAAGTTCGGCGATGTCGCTAAGCGTTATGGCATCAAGGCTGTCCCGGAGACGTTCGTCGTCGACAAGACTGGCGTGATTCGCTACTACCTGATCAACAAGCGAGACTGGCGGAGTTCAGTCGCAAAGACGTGCATCGAAGCATTGACGCGCGAGTGATGGCGCGAATCCTTGTCGTAGATGATGAGCCCGACATCGTTCGCTTCGCGGTGAGCGTGCTGGGTGGCCGCGGCCACGACGTGTCCGTTGAGGTCGATGGCCCCTCTGCCCTAGAGGCCGCACGGCTCGATCCGCCAGATGCAATCCTCCTCGACCTGCGCCTGCCACGGATGGACGGCCGCGAAGTCTGCCGTCAGCTAAAGCTCGACGACCGCACCAAAGCCATTCCGGTTGTCATGATGACCGCCACCGAACTAAGCATCAACGAAATTGAAGGCGCCAGCGCTCTCGGCGCCGACGAATATCTCCTCAAACCCTTCCTGCGAGAGGTCCTCATCCACAACATCGAGCGCCACCTCTAAAAGGAGCGAGGCGTTCCGGCTTGCGGCGGGTGCGGTGCGGGGTGTCTTCCAGGCGGCGTCTTTGCAGGCAGCCTGTTTATCCTTGACACGAACGACACAAATGCGGAGCCAAACGGTGTCTTTCCAGGAAGCCTGTCTATCCTTGACACAAACGAGGCGTCTTTCCCGGCAGGCTGTTTATCCTTGACACCAACGACACAAAAACGAGCCAAACGAGCCAAACGAGCCAAACGAGCCAAACGAGCTGAGGATGAGCCGAACGAGCCACACGAGCTGAGGATGAGCCGAACGGGGACGAATCACGGAGTTCACGCCGCGGCAACGCGCGACTCGGCCGCGGCCGCGGCCGACGCGGCATTCGCCCGCCTCGATGCGCCGCGCGCCGGCTCAGCCGGCGCGGCGGAACATCGAGCGAGCGGCGCCCTTGCCGTGAAGCCAGCGCCGCCCGCGGCGCTCGGCTTCAGCGGCGATACTCGCCGGCGCACCGAACAGCGTCAGCCGCGCGAGGCCGGCGCCGCGCATGGCCCTCAGCCATGCGTCGGCGTCGACCTTCATTGCATTCAGCATGGCGGGCGGCGCGCCGCGAAGCGTGCCGCCAGACTTGCGGCCCAGCGCGCGGCCGGTCCATTCGAGCTGCGCCACGTAATCCTCGAAGCGAAGCTCGAGCGAGGTCCGCGCCCCGCCGCGGCCCTCGCCGCGAAGCGGTGCCAGGGGCACCGGCTTGGGCACCGGCTTGCCCCCGGGCGCCGGCTTCTTGCCACCGCGCCGCCGGCCACCCGACTTGCGACCAGCGGCCTCGCGCAAACGCTGCTGAATCGACGTGAACTCGGCGCCTTCGAGGCTGTCGGCAAGACCCGCACGCACTGGATTCAAATCCACGTAGCTCATGCATGTGTAGACTGCCGCGTCATCGAGCAGCGCCTGGCTCTTGAACCGCCCCTCCCAAAAACGACCCGTGCACTCGTCCTCTTTGTTCGCGCGGCGCGACACATGCTCGTTGATGACCCGCATGAACCACCCCAAATCGGTCAAGCGCTCGCGAAACACGCCGATCCGGTCGGCCGCCACCGACGCCGGAAGCTCGCGCACCGCCTTCGCAGCCAGCGGGAAAAATTTGCCGTAGCGCAACAGCACCGCGTTGTCCGACAACCCCGCACCACGCTCTGCATCGATGCGAAGCACCACGTGAAAGTGATTCGACATGATCGCAAACGCGCACACATCAATGCAAAACCCCTCCGCCGCCAACCGAAGCCGCTCGACAAACCACCCCTTGCGGTGGTCGTAGTTCTTGCCGCTGTAGGCGTCGGTACCGCACAGAAACGATCGACGTACGCAGCGAGAAATGCAGTGGTAATACGGCGTCACAGAAAGGTTGACCTGCTCGGTACGCGTGAAACTCGGCATCCAGCGA
>JAZGFE010000213.1:0-24596 GCA_036479215.1 Nannocystaceae bacterium
TGGATTGGATTGGATTGGATTGGATTGGATTGGATTGGATTGGATTGGATTGGATTGGATTGGATTGGATTGGATTGGATTGGATTGGATTGGATTGGGCGGCGTTCGTTGGGGGGACCTGCCGGGAGCCGCCATCCTACGACACCAGAAATCAGCGCGAGACAGGCGGGCAACGTGATTGTCGCAGCGAGGTTGAGATGTGGCATGAACGCCAGTATAGGCTCGATATTGCCGGTGTGGCTACCAGGGTCGGCAAACCACCCCCGGGATTTCACGGTCTTGCAGACCCGCGCGTCTCCGCGCCGGGTGGGGATCGCCCTCGGAACCGGGTGTTCGACGCGATTGCCGCGGTGTCGATTCTGCCGGCCATGAGGCATGGTCCCGTTCCCGTACAAGTTCGGAGAAGGCTGCTGGACAGGCTAGGCGATGAACAAGGACTCCCATCTCGTCGGCCGAGGCGACCCAGTCGTGCAAGACGCGATAGAACTGCAGAAGCAAAAGTTACACTCCCTGGCGACAACAACGCTCGGGTCGTCAGAGAGCCCGTCGATTTCTTCTTAGCCGCCAGAATCAGCCCCGGACTCTGGTCGGCGACGACGGGCGCGAGCATTCCCAGCGTAGACGTTCAGCCCCCTGCTGGCAATCGGCAATCAGATGTGGAATGGCCTCATCGTCATGGCAACACCTACATCCACGGACCAGTTGGCCCTCATGGTCGAGAATCTGGTACGTGACTACGTGGCACAGGCTCACGCAGCTGCGGTCGCTGGGCGGCTGGGCGCGGCTGGGCATGGCTTCCGTACTTTCTCAGCTCGTCCGCCCATACACAAAATTTCTGACACTCCGAGCCATTTGTATCATATCGCGCTCGCCAACCGCACCTCCTGCTCCCCACAGACGCTAACGCGAGCTGCCCGTGACTTCGCGGAGAAAAAACCCGAGTTTGCAGTCGAAGCAGGGATGGCGGCGCTTCCCTGGCTGGTTCTGGGCTACGGCTACGAAATCACGGGGCTCGATGTCTTAAATGCCCACTCCCATACGATGAAGGCGGCGGAGAACGCCGGATGCGCTGACGAAACACGGCAGCGCATCATCAACCGCGTCAGCGAAGAAGCCTCTGGCGAGCGTTTCGTTACCAAGGTGCTGGGGCGCCAACTGGGGTTTTCGTAATGGGTCACCGCTATGCACCGAAGCCGACGCCGGACGCGTCGACCACCGAGGCTGCCCTCGACGCCATGGATGCAGCCGAGCTGCGGGCTCTCATCCGCGACATCATTCCGTGGCTCGACGAGTCGACACACGCCCGCCTGGTCAATGCCTTGGTCGACCGCGCTGCCCGCAACTCCTCGGGATGGGTTCCGGAGGGGCCCAACGCTACGACCGTGTCAAATATCATGACTTTCGCAGAGGCTGCGGCACGCGTCGGCCATGCCGATCCGTCCGAGGTGGACGACTACCTACGCCAAGGGGCCAGCGCCTTCTTGGGTAAAGACTACCAGGCCGCGTTTGAGATCTTCCGCGCGCTCCTGATCCCGATTGGCAACGTCGACATCCACATCGGCCAGCACGAGATGATCGACGAGGTGCTCGGCGTGGATGTTGCGGCCTGCGCATCCCAATACGTGGTTTCCATGTACATGACGGCCATGCCACAGAATCGCGGCAAAGCCGTTCTCTCGGCCATCGACGAGATGCAGGGCGTCGGTCATTTTTGGGAGCCGCTGCGGGAGATGGAGCGTGTCGCTGTCGAACCACTTCCTGAGCTCGATGACTTCCTTGGGCAGTGGCGCAGCCTCGTAGAGGAGCGCACAGCGAAGAACCGTAACACCGACTGGGACTCCGATGAGGACCGGTGGCTGCGCGAAGTCGTTGCTCGGACAGAGGGTCCACAGGGGCTCGCCAAGGTGGCGCGAGTAACCCGGCGCGCCGCCGACCTGCGTGCCTGGTGCCGCGCGCTCGTCGAGACAGGCGACTGGAAGGCGTCCCTCGCGGCACACGATGAAGCCGCCGATCTTGTCACCGACAAGGCATACAGCCGCGGCGATTTTCTCGATGGGGCGGCGCTGGCTGCACAAGAACTCGGACGCAAGGACCTGCCCAAGCGATTGGAACGTGCCTGGCGCGAAGCACCCAGTATGGTTCGGCTTCGCCGTTGGCTGGGGACATCGAAGACCATGCGGGTCCTGAGCCAACGCGTCGCAGAGGCGCAATGCGCCACTCCAAAGCAGGCCCACCGGCAGCGCGCCCTCTTGCACGTTCTGGAGGGCGACTTTTGCGCAGCGGCGAAACTCCTCGCTGCTGCACCTGGACTTGGTTGGTCGAGCGGGGATCACCCCGGACACCTGATATTCCCGTTGTTCTGCACGGTGCTTGGAGGCCTCACATCTTT
This sequence comes from Nannocystaceae bacterium, assembly GCA_036479215.1. Lineage (GTDB taxonomy): Bacteria > Myxococcota_A > Polyangia > Nannocystales > Nannocystaceae > FL481. The sequence goes on from JAZGFE010000213.1 coordinate 2,390, forward strand.
TGAAATCGAATCGCGCGACCTCGATGACCTCAGCTCACCTGCGGACCTCGATGAACCGCGATTGTTGACGCCCCAGATACCTGCGCTCCTAGAGCAGGCAGCAGTTGCAACACCACCCGACAGCAAAACACGCACCGCAGTGTTCAAGGCGATGCGCAAGACGGCTGAGAAGCGCATCGAGGGTGTCACCGAGAACAAACGCCGACGCCACTACGAGCATGCGGCCTCTTTGGCAGCCGCGTGCATCGTTGTGGACAAAACCCCAGCGGCCGCGGCTTGGATGGCTTCACTCCGCGACGAATACCGCCGCTTCCCCGCCCTCCAGCGGGAGTTCAATCGGTGCGAGAACTAACTCGTGGCGAACAGAGACATCGACACTCGCCCTGAGGAAATCCCTTTCAGCGAGCTCAAATACGACCTGACACCGTCACTCGTGCGCAAGCTTACCTGGGCCCATGAGAATGCGGGGGCCATTTCGGCCATGCGATTTTCTCCCTATGGCTACAGGCGTTTGAAACGCTGACGCTCATCGTCGTCGCGTCACCTACGGTGTCCATCGAACCGGGGCAGGCGTCAGGTCCATGCCTTCCAGCAGCTCGATCCGATAGCTGACCTTCATCGCGCACATCCTTTGCTCTGCGCTCGTTCACGGCGCACGCGGGGGACGACCTTGAAGAAGAGGAAGCCGTTCCACATCGTCCCAGTTGCTTCGCGGGCGACGGCCGACAATGATCGGTAGGTTTTTCCGCGGTATTCGAAGCCGTCGTCGAGGATGGTGGCGCAGATTTTCTTGCCCTTGTGCTCGCGCTCAAGGACCGTACCGACCGGCGGGAGCCGCCCGTCTCGCTCGCGTGGTTTCTTCGCGGCGCGCTTGCTCTTGCTTTTGGGCTGGGCCTTGGCGGCTTCGCGTGCGGCCTGCTCTTCGAGCGCCGTGATGACCTGCTTGAGGAGATGGGGCCGCTTGTTCGAGCGCGTCTTCTTGCCGGTCAGCTCCTCCAGCTTCTCGCGCAGCGCCGTGGTCTTCAGCTTGTCAACCGTCTTGAGTTGAGCGGTGGCGTTCATCGAGCACCTCCCTTCGCAGCGAGGTCGTGGAAGCAATAGAGGTCGGCAGCGAACGGGTCGCTGGAGACGAAGCTGAAGCGCTCCGTGCTCTCCAGCCAGGGCTGGACGTCGACGCGGTCAAAAGCGGTGACGCCGCCCGCGTGATCCAGGTCCTCGTCTTCGGTGATGTGGTCGTAGTCCGGGGCGTCGACATCGAGGCCCGGCTCGGCTGCGTTGTGCAGCACCGCGATAATCTTGACCTGGTGCCCACGCAGGTAGGGGGGCTCGTCCCCATGATAGGTGGTGATCTTCCCGATAATCGGCTCCGCCGGGCTGGTCGTCTTCGTCTTCTTGCTTCGCTTGGCCATTCTGTTCTCCTTTTCTCAAGCCTTTGCTTTTGCAGGACTTTCTTTTGTGCTGAGAACATTCATAGCTCTGGTGGCGAGACACCTCAAGTCAGATTATTCTCTAGTTCCAGGAGGCTAGAATGTGGCGAGATGTCGCGGAAATGGGGCCTCGGCTGGGTACGGATCTATTCTCGCCACTCCCGGCGCGCCCCCCATCGCGCTGTAATCCGGCATCCAACCGCGCATGGGATCCCGTCTGGCGCAGCCCCAGCCGCGGGCAAGGGCGGACATGCCTGTGGTGATCCGATGCGCGTATGGAGCATCTGAACTGGACGCACGCCCCGAGCGATTGGCGAAGACACCGCCCGTTGCCACCGAGGTTCGTGAACTCATCGATTTTAACCACCTGATGGGCTACCTCGACAATGTCGTGGACGCACTCCAACCCTACGGTAATACGAGGGAGCGGAAAAGCGAGCATCACACAGTGTTACTCGCAGACGACATGGCGATCGATAGCGTCTGGGAGAAGCTTCGGCGTCTTGAAAAGCGCGTCAAGAGGACGGGGACAGCGAAGCTAAAACTGGTGACGTCTGATTGAACATCGTCGTAAGAACGTGCGCGCACTCGCTGCCTAGGTTGATCTCAGGATCGCATCTACCCCGGCTCCAAGTGCACCGCCCGAACCGCCTTGACCTCGCACTCGTATTCGTATTCGTATTCGAGATTCCTCCGAGGCCCGACAGAGTAGTAGTAGGGATAGCATTTCATCTGGTGATTCTTGAGGTCGTTTATCCCCCTACTGGTGATAGGCAGTCAGGTGTGCAGTGGCCTCGACCACCGGGCTTGGTGCGCGCTACTCGCGCTTGGCCCGCGCGGCCTCGATTCCTGCGGCCCAAGCGATCTTCACCGGATACCGGACACCGAGGCCGGCCGGACACCGGACACCGAGGCCGGCCGGGATTTCGGCGTTGGTGCGCTCTGTCTCGTCGTGCTCTCTCGTTCACAGCATCACGCCATCTGCACTTGTTTGCGCCATGACCTTGGCGTAAGAGTTGGCTCGACGAAGAAAATGGGAGAGCCAGCATGACGAACATGGCTCCGAGGCCGCAACCGGCAACTCGTAGGCGGGCCTTGCCTGTTCGCTGGGCGGCACGACGAGTAGTTGCAGATCCTCCCACTACTACCGGTTGCTCATGGCCCGCGCCAGGGGTGGCCCGGCGAGATGAGCCGCTCGAAGAAGAAGCCGAGGATGGCCCAAGTCCCAGCTCTGACGGACTCGATAGGGCCGCGGGAGCAGCCCCTCTTCGCGCCGGTCGTCAGTATCGTCCAAGCGTCGCGCCAGCACGTCGCACCATCACTTCTTCGTGGAAGATGTACGTGAACGACTACGACCGCTACCAGCTCCCGAGCATGAGGCGAAACTGATAAGCATCGTGCTCTGCTCGGAAAAGGACAACGCCATGGCCAAGATCACGCTGCCCGAGAACAACCAGCAGATACTGGCCGCACGCGACCAGATCTATCTGCCGACCGAAGATCAACTACGCGAAGAGCTGGAGCCCGAACGCGAAGACGCCGAGCGCACGCTTCGGCTGTCCGCTGCGGAGTCCGACGATGGCGAAGGCTAGCCCACACAAATGGGAGTTTCGTGCGCGCTTTCGCCGGCGCGCCTTTGGCTGGAAGTCGCAGCCAGCCATCAAGCGTGTCAAGGAAGCCGTCTCCGAGATCAAGAAGGTCGCGCGCAAAGACAAGCTGCTCGCCGCGGAAGCGGCCGTGCTCTTCCTTGAGAAAGTGTCGCCAGCCTTGGAGCACGTCGACAGCTCGTCGGGCGCCATCGGCACTGCGGTCCACAACGCCATCGCGGCGCTTGTGGACGTCATTTCGACAGCGCCCGCAGACGAAAAGACGCGTGAGACATGGCTCGCGCGCCTGTGGGAGGCGTATCAAGCCGACCGAATCCCCTACATCGAGCTGCTCGGCGACTACTGGGGCGAGCTGTGCGTGTCGAAAGAGATCGCTTCACGCTGGGCCGATCAGCTCATCGGCGCCTGCAAGATGGCGTGGAGCCCCGACCCGAACCTGCCTGGCTTCTCCAAGGGCACGACCCCCTGCCTGAGCGCGCTGCTCGCGGCCGAGCGCCACGACGAGCTGCTCGCGCTGCTCGAGATGGCACCGTACAAGATGTGGCAATACCGGCAATATGGAGTCATGGCCCTGTCGGCGCTCGGTAAGAAGGCCGAGGCCATCCGCTACGCCGAAGAGGGTCGCGGGCTCAACGACAGTCCTATCGCTATCGCCCGCGCCTGTGAGGACCTCTTGCTTTCCTCTGGACTCGCCGATGCTGCTTACGAGCGCTACGGGCTTCTGGCGAACCAAGCGGGGACCTACGCCGCCTGGTTCCGAGCGGTGTCGAAGAAATACCCGCACAAGAAAACCGCCGAGATCCTCGATGACCTCGCCACCCACACCCCCGGCGAGGAAGGGAAGTGGTTCGCTGCGGCCAAGGACGCGAAGCTCTTCGACGAAGCCATCGCGCTGGCCAACCGCACCCCGTGCTCGCCACAGACACTGACCCGTGCTGCCCGTGATTTCGAGGAGACGAGGCCCGAGTTCGCCATGGAAGCCGGCATGGCTGCGCTGCACTGGCTGGTGGAGGGCTACGGCTACGAGGTCACCACGCTCGATGTTCTGAACGCATACTCCCACACCATGAAGGCGGCCGCGAACGTTGGCTGCGCAGAAGAGACCCAAAAGCGCATCCACGACCTCGTCGCCAGCGAGTCGTTCGGAAAACGCTTGGTCACCAAGGTGCTCGGTCGTCAGTTGGGACTGTCGTGATGCGTGAATACAGAAGCTATCTGGCGCCTGACAGGTCTGGACATCACCCGTTTTCGTGGACACCATCCACGCCCTGCGACTCGCGATCGGCGTGGGGCAGGCGTGCACCGAATACGGCGTAGAGAACCGGGAGAACGAGGAGCGTAGCGAGGGTCGAAGTGAGCATTCCGCCGACGACCACCGTCGCCAGCGGACGCTGCACCTCGGCGCCCATACCCGTGTTCAATGCCATCGGTACGAATCCAAGGGCCGCGACCATCGAGGTCATGAGGACAGGCCGAAGTCGGGTCTCCGCGGCCTCACAGATCGCCACAAGCGGATCTCGGCCCCGTTTGAGGAGCTGCATCACGCGCGACACCAACACCATGTCGCCGAGCACGGCAACGCCAGAAAGGGCGATGAAGCCGACGCCTGCTGAAATCGAAAATGGCATATCACGGACCCACAGCGCCACGATGCCGCCCACGGCACCGAAGGGGACACCTGTGAAGATGCGAAGGGCATCGAAAGCCCGTCCGTAGGTCAAATACAAGAGGGTGAAGATGAGCAACAGCGCGATGGGCACCACGACCAGTAGCCGATCCTGGGCCCGCTGGTAGTTTTCGAACTGCCCCCCGAGCCTGGTGTAGTAGCCAGCGGGCAGCTCAAGATCCTGCCGAAGGACGCGACGTACATCCGCGACAAACGAACCCACATCGCGGCCCCGAACGTTGACCTGTACGGTGACGCGACGCTTGGCCCACTCGCGTTGGATGGTAGAGGGACCCTCTACGATGGCGATGCTCGCCACCGCCGAAAGCGGAACCTGGGCACCGGCATTTGTACGAACGAGAATCTCGCCAATACGTTCGGCCGAACTTCGAGTGCCATCGCCGAGACGCAGCACCAGATCGAATCGCCGCTGGCCCTCCACAACCTCTCCGACCTTGCGCGTTCCGAGCGACGCCACCACATCCAGGATTTCCCCGACGGGAATGCCGTATCGACCCGCGGCCTGTCGATCGACATCGATCTTCAAGATCGCCTGTCCCGTGATTTGCTCCATCGTCACGTCGGCTGCCCCGTCGATCCGGCTGACTGCGCGGCGAATCTCCTCGCCTTTCGCTCGGAGCGTCTCGAAATCGTCGCCAAACAGCTTGATGCCCACGTCCGAACGGATGCCGGCCACCATTTCGTTCACCCGCATCTCGATGGGCTGCGTGAAGATGCTGCGCATGCCTGGCATCCCGCCGAGGGCCGCGCTCATGGCCAGGACGAGTTCCTCTTGCGTCTCACCTTGGGTCCAGGCGTGACGCGGCGCAAGGGTGATAAAGACATCCGAGACCTCGATTCCCATGGGGTCTGTGGCCACCTCGGCGGATCCGGTCCGGGTCCAAATATGCTCGATTTCGTCGGGGAATTGGTCTCTCAGCACCTTCTCGACCTGCGTGCCATAGCGAACCGACTCCTCCAACGAGACACCCGCGGCGCGTACCGTGTTGATAACAATCGCCTGCTCCCGAAGCCTGGGCACGAACTCTGATCCGAGACGCGTAGCGAGGACAATGGCGCTGATCACAGTCAAACCGGCGATAAGCAACACGAGTTTTCGATTTTCGAGGGCCCAGCCCAACACCGGACAATAGCCGCGTTTGATCCAGCTCATCACGAAGCTCTCTCGACGGCGGCCATGCCCGCCGGCCCCGCTGCGCTTCTGTAGTGCATAGCTCGCCAGCACCGGCATCAGCGTCACGGACAAGATCATAGAGCCCGCCAGGGCGAAGATCACCGTCCAGGCCATGGGCTGAAACAGTTTCCCCTCCACCCCTTCGAGCGCCAAGATCGGGAGATAGACGATGGCGATGATAAGTTCACCAAACAGTGTTGGCTTGCGCACCTCCACTGCAGCATCCCGCACGATCTCACGCACGCTTCGTTCACGATTGTTCTCACCGAGACGGCGCTCCGCGTTTTCGACCAGAATCACGGAGCTATCTACGACCAGGCCGAAGTCGATAGCGCCGAGACTCATCAAGCTTCCCGCAATGCCGAACTGGAGCATCGCGTTGAACGCGAACAGCATCGACAAAGGTATGGCGAGCGCAACGATCATGCCCGCACGAAGGCTCCCGAGGAACACAAACAGCACCGCGACCACGAGAAGTGCACCCTCGAGCAGATTCTCGCGGACGGTCTGCAAGACCTCGCCCACCAGGTATCTACGGCTGTACACAGGCGTGAGTTCCACCCCCTCGGGCAAGCTTCTTTTCACCTCCTCGAGTCGCGTTTCAAGCCTCTGCGTGATGACGCGACTGTTCTCGCCCATCAGCATGAACCCGAGACCCAAGACGGCCTCGCCCTCCCCTTGGGCAGTCACCGCTCCGCGGCGGGTCTCATACCCTTCTCGCACGTCGGCGACGCTCCGCAACAAAATCGGCGTACCGTCGACATGCGCCAGGACCATCGCTTCGATATCCTCGATGCCGGAGATGAGGCCGTGGCCGGAAATGAGCAGCGACTCGCCGGCCTCGCTGAGCACGCCTCCGCCGGCGTTGCGATTGCCCTGCCCCATGATTCGCGCCACATCGTCGAGCGTGAGGCCGTGTTTTACGAGGCGCCGCGGGTCGACGAGGACGTGGTACTGCTTCTTGTACCCGCCCCAGGTGTTGATCTCGGAGACGCCTGAGACTTGGAGCATCTGAGGTCGGACCACCCAGTGATGGAGTGTGCGCAGCTCCTGAGGTGTCAACGTGTCACTGTGGATCAGGTACTGAAACACCTCCCCAAGTCCCGTCGAGACCGGGCCCAACGCGGGGCGCCCGACCCCGTCGGGTAGCTCGGCCGCGGCGAGACGCTCGCTGACCACTTGGCGAGCGAGATAAATATCCACGGAATCGTCGAAAATGGCGACAACCTGGGAAAAGCCAAACTTCGATATAGAGCGCACCGTCTGCAGACCGGGGAGTCCCGAGATGGACTGCTCGAGGGGAAACGTGATCTGCCGCTCAACCTCCACGGGCGACAGGGCAGGCGCGGTGGTGTTGACCTGAACCTGCACAGGTGTCGTGTCCGGGAACGCATCGAAGGGGAGTTTTTGAAAGCTCGCAATCCCCACGACAATCAGGACAGCCGTAGCCAGGAGCACCACCGGGCGGTTGCGCAGACAAAGATCGATGAGCCACGTCAGCATCAATCCCCCCCCGCAGCTTCGACCTCGCAGCAACCCGCTCCGATGCTTCCGGGAATGATCTCGGTGCGTAAGAGGATCGCACCGGTCGTCACGACGGCGTCCCCGTCGTGAATCGTGCCTTCGATCTGAACGGGGTCGCCGCCCCCGAGGCGACGGACGACTCGAGGCTCATACACACCCCGTTTCACGCGAACGAATACGACATCCCGCTCACCGACGCGCTGGACGGCTGCGCGGGGCACCGAAACGGCCCCTCGCAATGCGCCGGTTTCGATGCGTGCTCGCGCAAACAGGTTGGCCCGGAGTCGGCCGTCGGGGTTGGGAATCTCGGCGCGCGCGGTCACAGTGCGCGTACGAGGATCGACCTCGGCAGAGATCCACGTGATCACCCCCTTGATGCTTGCGTCGGTTTCACCGATGGCCACGCCAGCGTCGTCGATGGTCACCCGCATGTTCTGACCCACGGCGATACGCGAGGCCGCCGTGTCGGGGACGTCGCACAGGGCCCACATGACGGAGGTATCAACCACGGTGGCGAGCGATGTGATCTCGGTGGCGAGAAGTCCCATCACCGCGGGCCGACGCACCACAACGCCTTCGATGGGTGTCGTGAGGGTATAGCGACCCGATGGAGACGCGCGCGCAGCCCCTGCGATACGAAGCGTCACCTCCGCCGACCTCGCTTCGGCCTGGGCCGCGGCCAGCTCGCGCTGCGCGACCTCCACCTGGCGCGCAGAGGCGATCTCACTCACGTGGAGCTGACGCTGCCGGGACAAGTTGGCCTGCGCGACGCGGACCCGAGCGCGGGCGGTCTGCAGCGCGCCTTGGATCTCACCGACGCGCGTGCTCTCCAGCTCGAAAAGGGGCGCGCCTCGTTCGACGCGCGCCCCAAGTTTGGCCCGCACGCGACGAACGATGCCGGGAACGATGGCCCGAATGTCTGCGACGCGATCATTATCGAATGCGATCCGGGCGGTACACGCTATGGAAGGCGCCACGTCGGACCGGTGCGCGACAACGGTTCGGATACCCGCCCTGTCTTCGATTTCGGGTGACTGGAAGCGAACGGTGCGGGCCTCGATGGCGGCTTCCTCGACGCCAGCGGGCCGCGCCTGAGGAGTACACATGGGGCAGATCGACTCGGGAAGACCGTGAGCTTCGCACCAGTCCCCCGATGCCTTGTACTGGGGGATAAGCGAGGGATTGCAGAGCGTACACATGGACTCGGGCACCTCATGCCCGCCGCACCAGTCCTCGGGGGAGCCGGGCACGACACCCGAGGCCGCGTGTTTGGGCGCCTGCTCCAAGCCAGTACGCGTCGCCTGCTCGTGGTGAACCGCAACCGGGGGGCTTGTGCGCGCCTCACAACCAGGCATCGCTACCGCGAGCACCAGCGCGACCACGAACGTTTTCAGACCGCCTCCATTCATCGTGTCGCTCCCATACTTGCCATGACCTCGACTCGAGCGCACGCAGCCGAAAGCAGTAGGTCCACATAGTCGAGCTTCGCCTGGAGCAGCTCGCGCCGCACGGCCAATTGTTCCGCCAGCGGCATGGCTCCAGCGGCGTAGCTGGCGGTAGCGACCCGCTCGCTGCGATCGATCATGGCGAGGCCCCGCGCTTCGAACTGCCGCACCGCCAAGCGCAGCCGTGCCGAGGTCTCCTTCGCGGTGTCGACCTCGATCGCTACGCGTCGGCGCGCGCCTCGAAGACTGGTCTCCACGCGGACGCGACGAGAGCGAGCCACCGATACCCGACCTTGTCCGTGGTCGAAAAACGGGAGTGCCACGGCGAGCGTGGCTTGGACGATGTCGGCTCCCTCCTCTCGCGAGTAGCCCGCACCGAGGGCGATATTGGGTACACGTGCAGCGCCACCGACACGCGCCTCAAGACCGGCCTGACGGATGTCGGCCATCAGCGCACGCAGGTCCGGGCGCGGCGAAACATCGCTCGCCTTCGCGGACACGGTACCCACGCCCAAGCCGAGCTGTCGAAGGTCTCCTCGGGCGACCAAGCCCATACCGGCCTCGAAACCGAGCAGCACCTTCAGGCGTCCCTCCGCTTGGCCGAGCGCGACTCGGGCCCGGACCTCATCGATGTGCGCACGCATGAGAGACAACGAAGCGACGGACGCCTCGAGACCCCCCGTGTCGCCCAACTCATGCCTTCGCCGCGCCACCTCGTCGATCGCCTCCGCGACGTCCAAACTCTCCTGTGCCAATGCGACGCGCCGCGACCAGTACAGCGCGCGAACGAATACCAGCCCCACATCCCGCCTCAGCAGACGCTTTGCGTCGTCTGCCCTCGCCGCCGCCGCTTCGACACCTGCGCCCGCGGCCTCCACCCGCTTGGCCCGTTGCCCGCCGACCTCGACCCACTGCCGCGCGCCGACGGACCAATCGATCGTCGGCTCCGTGGCACTGAAACGCGGCCCCGCCGATACTTCAAGTCGGGGGTTGAGCCGCCGCACGGAGGCCGAGTCCACGCGTCCGCGCGCCTCGCTGAGGCGTGCGCGCGCAACAGCCACGTCCGGGCCGCGTTCGCTAGCGAGCTGCATCGCCCGCTCAAATGTGATCTCTTGGGTCGGTCGCCTCCGCTCGCGTGCGCCCGCAGGCGAGGCCAAGCACACCGCGCCGAGCAGGAGGCCGACCAGTCTTCCTCGAAACATTCAATCTCTCCCTCGTGGGGGCGTGGACTCCCCCGCGGAACACGCCGGCCTAGACCGATGGGTGGGTGGGGGTTCAGCTCAGGGGTTCAGCTCAGGGGTTCAGCTCAGGGGCTCGCGCCAGTGTCATCCGGGTGGCGCATATTTTCAGATCGGAAGGCGCAAGTCGAGCGAGCAGGGACAGCGCATCGACCTTTCGCCCGGCACATCCGCCGGCAAGTCCGCCACGGTGAGCGTACGCGCTTCGAGCTCCTTGATCGCAGGCTCGCCGCTTGATGCCACTTCATGCCACAGAGATCGCGCCAGAGCGCCACTGAGATCGCGCCAGCGCGCCACTGAGATCGCGCCAGAGCGCCGCTGAGTCGCGCCTCTCACCAACCGTTGCCCCTATCGTCCGCGCCTGCGGGTCGTCTGCCATCTCGACGAGACTGGAACAGGCGCCTCGACGCAATGATCCTGCAGCCGCTCGTGCTCGTGCTCGTGCTCGTGCTCGTGCGCGTGCTCGTGCTCGTGCGCGTGCTCGTGCTCGTGCTCGTGCTCGTGCTGGTCATGGATAGAGTGGACCCCAATCCTCGGACAGTCGGTCCATCGTAATGCTGCCAAGATGTGCATGCAGCGCACGCCTCTCGACGATCAGTCACTTCGCCAGCCCCTACACCATAGGTCGACTGGCATCGCGGAGACGGCATGCCCCCCGACCCGACCTGATCGCATAACAAGCATCAGTACGCCTCACGAAACTTCAGCTTCCACCACAGCGTCACGCCACCTCCAACACAACATTCATCCTCCTAGGGGGGCCGTGCAAGAATAGCTCGATGTTCGTTTCCCCCCCAGAAGCGATGTCACAGGCGTTCAGATAGGTTTCAGAGAATTCATCGGTGGACTTATTTTCGCACGAAGCCTAACCTCGTCAGCCTCATACAAGAGAACATGACACCCTCGCCATGTCCACACCCACTCCCACGCCCACTCCCACGCCCACTCCCACTGGCCGTCCGCGCACAGCACCCTCTCCCCATGAGCTCGAAACCGCGTTGCGAGAGCGGTTTGGCTTCGACGCGTTTCGACCGGGCCAACGAGAGGCGATCACAGCCCTGCTCGAACGCGGGCGACTCCTGTGTATCCAGCCAACAGGGCATGGGAAGTCCCTCACCTATCAACTGCCCGCCGCCTTGCTACCTGGGCTCACGGTGGTGGTCTCGCCTCTGTTGGCGCTGATACGGGATCAAATCCGCCATCTCGTCGAGCGATTCGCTATCCCGGCCGTCACGCTCAATTCCGACCAAGACGACGCCGCCAACGACCAAGCCCAAGCCCAAGTGCAAGCCGGAGCCGCAAAGATCCTGTTTATCTCCCCCGAAAGGCTCGACAACCTGTCCACGTTTCGGTGGTTGCTCGGGCTTGAGGTGGACTTGCTGGTGGTCGACGAGGCCCACTGCGTCTCCACATGGGGACACGACTTTCGGCCCTCCTACCGGCGCATCGTCGACGCCGTCACCCGTTTTTCCGAACAGCGACCGCACCTGCGGGTGCTGGCCCTCACTGCCACTGCCGACGCCCGCACCGAGCTGGATATCGCCCAGCTTCTCAGTCCCGCGAACGCACAGATCACGGTGCATCGCCAGGGGATGGACCGCCCCAACCTCACCCTCGACGTGGTGCCAGTGGACGGCATGGCGTATAAGCTTCAACGCCTGTGCAAGGTGCTCGCACGGGCCGAGGGTTGCGGCATCCTGTACTGCGCCACCCGAGACCAGACCGAGATCGTGGCCGACTTCGCTACCAGCCGCGGCTACCCCGTCACAGCCTATCACGCGGGTCTCGACCCCACCCGCAAACGAGAACTACAGCAGGGGTTCATCGACGACGCCTTCCCGGTCGTTGCGGCCACCAACGCGTTGGGCATGGGTATCGACAAGCCGAATGTCCGCTTCATCGTGCACGTGGACATGCCCGGCTCGATCACCGCCTACTACCAGGAGGTGGGACGCGCGGGACGAGATGGAGCTCCTTCCACCGGCACCCTCCTTTTCGACGAAACCGACCGCGCAGTCCAAGACTACTTCATCCGCTCAGCCCAACCGACCACAGAAGACTTCGCCCGCGTGCGGGATGTGGTGGCGCGAGCCGACGAGCCGACCAACATCTCGACGATCAAGTCCCGCACGGGACTACACCCCACACGAGTATCGGTGGTGCTTGCCGAGCTCATCGAGCAAGGATTTGTGAAGAAAGAGATGGCGGGCCGACGCCAAGTCTACCTACCCGTCGATCAAGACGGCGCGCCCCAACTCGCTCGCTTCGCACGGCAGCTCGGGGTGCGCACTGCCGAACTCGAGTCCATGCTCAGCTACGCTCGCCGGGAGCCAGATTGCCTCATGCAACGGCTCCGCCGCGCACTGGGGGACGACAACGCACCAACGTGCGGTCGCTGCAGTCAATGCATCCCTGTTCGACCTCCCCCCCCCGATCGCACCCACAACCTCGGTCTCGCGCACGACCGCGGCAGTGTTGAAACGGCGGAAGCATGGCTCGATTCAAGAGTCGTCCCCATCGCCGGCACGCGCCGACCGGAGATGTGCTCCGGCGTGGTGCTGCTCGACGGGCAGAGGCAAGGCCCCAGCTTTCGACATTTCATGAGGGCACGCAGTACTTCCGAGAAGGTCCTTGACTCGACACGAGATGCCATCTTGAGGCAACTCCCCAAGCTGGAACAAAACCGCCGTTTCGCCGCGATCGTGACGATTCCTTCGCGCAGCTGGGCCCAGCAACGCAGCATCGCCCAGCTCATATCAGACGAGCTGGGCGTGCCGTACCACGCCGACGCGTTGAGGTTTACAGTGTCCCCAGACGCGCGCCAAGGTGCACTCCTCAACAACGAGCAGCGCCGCGAGAACGTCAAGGGCAAGATGGGTCGTACCGCAGGGTCGAGGGCCCTCCCGACAGGCGCATTGCTGTTGGTCGATGATTACTTGGGCTCCGGTGCGACCCTCAAGGAAGCGGTGCGGGCTCTCCGGAAAGACTTCGGCTTCAAAGGTAGCATCGTACCGTTCGCCATCGCACGCGTACGATGGCGAATAGGCGCCACGGGCATGCTCTAACCGTCTCGTCGTCCAGCACCGGTTCGACCGACGAAACGACCTTGCCGGAGGTCGCTGTGGATCTGCTTTGGGTCACGCGACCCAGCCGGCGGAGGAGCTATGGGCAGACGACCTCGATACGATCCGCCATATGGTAACAGTCTCCGGCCCGAAGCATCAGGATCTTCTCGTCATCGGTGGTGGCGCCGGCCCACACGGCCGTGTCGTGAATCCGCACGTCCCCAGGCCCACCGGCAACGAAGACATCTCCCGTGACCACAATATACGTGGCTTCATCGAGCCCGATACCGAGCAGGGACGCATCGTACTCGAGCATCTTGAACAAATCGTACTCGCGCCCACGCTGCGCCACGTGCTGGTCGATTCCCACGCCGCGGAGGTAACCGAAACCGACCTTGTGGTCGCCGACCACGAGCTGGGCACCCGCAGTATCTCCGCGGACCAAAAACGACCCCTGAAGTGACGCCCCCGCTGAACTGCCCGCGATCACGCCTCCGCGCGCGAGCACCTCCATAAACGCGGCCTCAGCTTTTGTCCCCGCATAGGCGTCCACGGCTCGCCATTGGCGGCCGCCCCCGAACCACACCGCGTCCGCACCCTGGATTGGCGCGATGAAATCGTCGGTGTCTGCTTGCGTGGGATCGGTAGTGTGCACCACATAGACACTGTCGAGCCCGTGCTGCTCTCGGATACGTTCCGCGTGGCCTTCGGGGTCGGAAATCGCGTCTCCGCTGGTCGAGGAGGTCGGGACGATCACAAGCGACGCCGCTGGCGCGCCGGCGAGTTCGAGCATCACCGCAAACCCCTTGCTGCTGGGGCCCCCCCCGACAATGACAAGCTGCCCGTCCGCAGGACCCACCACGGGGTCGTCGTCGGGAGCAGTGCTCGAGGACGACCCCTCACCCTCACCGGTCGACGAGCCGTCGGGGTCCATGTTGTCGTCCTCACCGGCGTCCGAACCCTCATCCTCGTCACTCTCCCCCGCAGCCATGGAATCGGCATCGGAATCGTTGTCACTGTCTTCCTCCGACTCATCGCTTTCGTCCTCCGACTTGTCACTGTCGTCCTCCGACTTATCGCTTTCGCTCGATCCGCCGTCCTCAGGGACGGCCCATCCTGCCCCCTCTGCCCCGAGTTCTCCGCTCTCACCGCTGCACGATATCGTCGCGGCGAACGAGAAGCAGCCCATGAATACTCGATATCGGTTCCCTTGCATCATCGCTTCGCTCCGAATGAACCGAGTCATCGTAGAACAAATCCTCGGACCCCTGCGATGCATATGCAAGCGGGTGGGCCGCGCGGGCACGCTTCTCTCTGCCCCTGGATCCGCCCCGTGATGCACCCGTTCCCGTGACCCGCGGCGACCGTACGACGCAGCTCAGTTGCCGGATCCGGTCTTGCCAAGAGGCGCCAACGGGGTCCGTTGGATCCCTCCGGTCTTAGGATCGACGCTAAATCGCGCGTTACATGACCCTTGATCCAGCAGACGGCGCCGCCCCGCGAGCATGATCGTGACACCGGGATGGGCGACACCGTGGATCTCGATGGAGGCCTCCGTCAGGAGCGCCTCGATCCGTCTCAGGCGTACCGCTCGTGCGGCAACTCGCCGTGACCGCGATCGTGCCTCTTGCGTAGCGTCCGCCGGACTGTCTTCGCCGGCACGCCCCTGCTGGGTCTGCCCCTTTCCCCCGCTCTCGAGCTTGTCGAGCAGCGTGGCATTGCGGCACGCAGACTCCAGGGGACTCGGCAACGGCTCGCCAGCTGCCAACAGCGTCGGCGTCCCCTGTGCCGATCCCACATCGCGCACGATGATCGATTTCTCCGCTCGGATCACGCCGCCTACGGTGCGCCCACGAACGGCCACAACCTTCGCGTGCAGCTGACTGTTAATACAATCCTCTTCCACGGTCAGCGTCTCCCCAGCCTGAATCACCGCAGTTTCCGCGAGTCGGGCCCGAACGTCCTTACCGGCCGCGACGACAGCGTACTCGGCGGTGCGGATCTTCTCGCTGACGATGATATCCCCCTCGGAGTAGGCGCTACCGCCTGCAATCGCACCGCGGATGGCGAGGCTCGCCTCCGCCAGCACTGCGAAGTTCTTTTGCACTGTACCGTGTACGGAAAGGGACCCCCTCGACTCGAGATGGCCCGAGCGAAGGTCCACGTCACCACGGTGCTCATAGTCGACCACCACATCGAGGCGCTCACCCGCCGCGTAGTCGATCACGCCGGCACGCGTGGCCACCAATCTCCCATCGGACTGCAACACTACCCCGAGCCCGAAGCGCGGGAGCGTGGCCACCCTGGGAATCGGAGTGGCCGTGAGACGCAATCCTTCCACCGACACCCCATGCGCGGCGTCGACCTGGGGATGCAGCGTGGCGACATGTTGGCCGGCCGCTGCCGGTTTGAGCAGACCGCGGGCGTGGAAATTGAGTCTGCCATCGCGTTCGGTGCCGGCCGCGATGCGAGAGCCGTCGAAGTGTAGTTCCAGACGCTCCGCACAGCCGTGAACCGGAGCCTGGCCCGTGGCGATCACACACGCTTCGAGCCGGCGATTCGGGGCAGACAGGGCGCGATTCACCTTGCGTCGCGTACGGCTACAGACCCCGTGCACCACGCCTGCGTCGACGAGCGACTGATCGAGAGCATCGCTTCCACACCTCGGCCCCGGCATGATGGTCACCGTGGCGTGTACCCGGGTCTCGTCGACCTCCACCTTGATTCGTTCGCTCACATGGACCGTCGATCCTATGTAGCATCGTTTGTCCGCCGTTGCGGCCAGGCGGTGGGACACGCCATCGACGGACGCATACGTTTTGGGACTATCTACGCGCGCATCCGGGCGATTGTCGTGCACGCCACCCGGGCCCACGCCCGCATCGCTCCGGCTGGGATTTTTTTGTGCGCGCTGGCTGCCGAACTATCGATGGCGGGCCATCCACTGGTCGAGCGACTTGACCAAGAGGTTTTGGTTGGTCTTGCGCTGATCTCCCATACGGCTCGTGCGCGTGGGGCCATAGTCATGACCCGGACACAACACCACGTCGTCGGAGAGCTTGCCGAGGGTCTCGGTCAGGGTGCGGTACATGGTCTGGGCGTCTCCACCAGGGAGGTCCACGCGACCGCAGCCGTCGACGAATAGCGTGTCTCCCGATACCAGGCGATCTCGGACCAAGAAACATTGACTGCCCGGAGTATGACCAGGCGTATGTACCAATTCGATGTTCACATCACCTATCTGAACGTGATCGCTGCTGTCGTGGGTGACCAAGTCACTGCGGCTCACGCCAGTAATCTTGATAAGGCCGTCGGCTTCGTGTTTGTTGACGTGAACCTTCGCATCGACCTTGCCCAAGAGATCCGCAATCCCTCCCGGCACCGTGAATCCCATCATCGACCCGCCCACATGGTCGGGATGATAGTGGGTGACCAACATCCCGGTGATCCGCATGCCATCGGCAGCAGCGCTTTCGATCAGCGCGTCCGTATCCCAGGCCGGGTCGACCACCATGCATGTCTGGGTACGCCGGCTACCGATCAGGTAGATGAAGTTCTGCATCGGGCCCACGGCCAGTTGGCGGAAATATAGGTCTTCGCTCATCTCACCTCAGCGCCAGCTCGGGTCGCGTGCTGACCATGTGGAGGTTTCGAGGACCATCGAGGGCCTCAAGATGTCCGGCAAGGCTATTGATGCCGGTGTCGTCGGACTGCCAGAGGCGAAGAGCGTTCGGTGGAGCCACGTCATGCCGGGGATGCTACGTGGGCGCTTCCCCGCTGCCAAGAGCACGCGCACAACGCGAAAGGCCGAGGCGACTGGAAACCCGGAGGAAACGGGCTCGGCGACGAAAATGGTGCCGTGCTCGACGGGCGGCGTGCCGATCCGGGACACCGAATCCATGCCCGGCCGGCCCGGGACGAGCGGTCGAGCGACGGCGTCCCGATCCACGATTTTTCTCAAGGGTTCGTCGCGGGTCTCGATGTGCACTGCCATGGACGCGGGATGGATCATGCTGCTTGAGGACGACGCCTTATCGGACCGCCGGATTCGCCAAGCCTGCGTGGGCGCAGGAATCGAGACGGAGATCCGTTCGTGTGCCGAGGCCGCCGACGCCCTCCCCACTCTCCAGCGCAGCTCACAACTTCCGGTACTCTTGCTTCTCAGCCACGAGCACGGAGCGATACGAGGCCTGGATTTCTTGGCACAACTCCGCCGCAGATCGGAGTTCGACGGTCTGCCCGCGTTCCTCCTCGCTCAAGATTTGACCTGTGAAGATGTGGCACTGGGCTTGCGACTGGGCGTCATACATTTTCTGCAGAGGACCCGCGACATGCATGCGGCGATACATGAGATGCGCGTCGTGGGTAACTACTTGGAGCGCAAGCTGGGCGTCCGCTCGGCAGCGTAGGTGGGTCTAGGGGTCCGCACAACCCGCCACCGGACCTTCGTCGGAACCGTGCACACAATCCGGTATCCCGTCACACAGCCGTAGCCGCGATACCACGGAACCTGAGCGGCACTGGAAACAGAGCGCGCCAGCGCGCTCGTCGTCGCCATCGGGACAATCCGCCCTTCCGTCACACAGACGTGTATCCGAAATTGAGGTTCCGTCCGAGCAGGGAAACCAGACGGTTTTCCACCTCTCGCACGCGCGAAGATACGAGACCTGGGCATTTTCACACGCGTAGGTCGGAAGCTCGTCGGGGGTGCTGGCCTGGTGCAAAGTATACGCCTCGCAATCGAGCGAGGCTTGACAGGCTACGTAGACCGACCATCCTTCGGCGCACAGATCACCCGTCTGGGCCCGTTCCGCCTCCCAGCGCGACTCACACTCGCCTTGGCAGCCAACGGAGGCCTGGCCGCAACCCAGACGCACATCACAGTATGCTGCGCACGAGTCCGCCGCCGGGTGGAGAGCGGGAGCCTCCTCCGACGCGGAATCGCCGGCGGAGTTCGGGTCGGACTTCGAGTCGGGATTCGAATCCGACCCACCTTCGTTCGACGCAGGTTCTCCCTCCGCCGAAGGGTCGGACGCTGCGTGGAGACCGGATGGCCCGCGATTCTGCGCGCCGATATCACCCGAAGGGAGGCTACAAGCGAAGCTCAACGCCAACGCGCTGAGACCGATGAGACTTGAACTATGGCGACGCCACATCCGGGACCTTTCTCCTTCCGTGCCCATCACTGTGAGCACTCCACTTCGGTGATGACCGTACCGGGACCGTGTGTATCGAGCATACTCCCGGGCTCGTAGAACACATGCTCGCTGAGCCCTAAATCCGGCATGGGGCCGAGGTCAACCGTACCGGGAATCCCGAAAGGACACGCCAAGCCGGGAGCATCGAGCGCGGTCTCACGTGTCCAGCTGATCGCACGACTCTCTTCGTTCCCGGTCTTGATACGACAAAAAATATCCGCGTCGATTTGGGTACAGCCGAAATCCTGGTCGGACCAGGAACAGAGATCGTGGCAATACAGCTGTCTTACATTGGAGAAATCGAACTCGCAGGTTTCGCCGCACTCCAGGTCCGGAAGGGGCCCGAGGTCACCTGGGTCGCAGACTTCTCCCGCATCGACGTAGCCGTTTCCACAGCTACCCCAGTCGGTCTGGCATTCGAGCTCTTCGCACAACTGGTCGGCGCAGCTCAGTTCGACGTGCGCGACGTCCTGCGGCGAACAGCAGGCCAGGTCGCCGGTGAGATGGTCAAGTGGGTAGGGCAGCGTGACCCCTGCTTCCAAGCGCTGTCCTTTTCCGCTGCCTTGACCCCAGGTCTCCGCCTCGACGCTCGCGCTCGCTTCGTCGCCCAACGCGAGCGGCGTACAGATTCCCACGACATAGTTGCTTCTGGAGATTCCATCGACGAGACGGGCGATATCGTCGAACGCTTGAACGATTTCCTCGGTATCGACGACGTGCACAAATTGTTGATCGGACGAGGCCAACTCGGAGATACGCTCTGGATCGTAGTTTCCGTCGACTCCGATGGTGAACAGGTGCAATTCCTCGGCGCCGAACTTGGCATCAAGCGCCTCCGCATGCATCATATCCTCGGCCCCAGCCTCATGGGTGCCGTCGGTAAAGAGCACCATGAATCGCTCGTCGAGGGGCTGGGGACTCGGACGAGATGCCAGCACGTCAAGGCTGTGCATATAGGCACCATACAGGTCCGTAGAGCCTCGGCTCTCGGCGTCTCGCAACAACTCGAGGTGGGATCGCAGCACCGAAAAATCCGAAGTGAAGGGCTGTACCAGCTCGATTGCATCGGGACGACCGAACACCATGATCCCCACCTCGTGCTGAATCGTGGGCAGCGGGGTGGTCTCGACACCGCGCAGGTACTCGAGCGCACCGTCGATCATCGTATCCAGCGCGCCGGACAGAAAGATCGAATCGGATAGATCCAAGACCAACAACGAATGAAGGCTATAGTCGGAGGGCGGCGCCAGGTCCGACACGCTTCCGCCCTCAAGGCCCTCGCCAAAAATCTCGCCTTTTTCGTCGTTCACAAAACGGAGTTCGTCGGCTCTCAATTGACGGATGGGTCGATTCTCGCAATCGAGGATGCGAAACCCGATACGGATGCCCGAAGGAGGCACGACGAGTGGGCCATTTACCCTGTCGATCTTGATGCAGTCGTAGTCGAACCCGAGCAAGCTCTCGGGCTCACCGGTAAAGCCTATCGCCTCGGCTTGGCTCGATGCGTGCTCCGGTCCCGACTCCGAGCCGGCCTCGTCCATCGATCCCGCATCGGTCTCGTCGTCCTCCGAGCCACTCACAGCATCTGGGAAGGGCGCTTCCGCCGTGTCACCGGAAATATCGAGCGCAAGGCCGTCAGGATACACGCACGCCAACGCAACTAGGGATGCGGTACAAAGTCCCACTCGGCCCACTCGGCCGAGCTTGGAAAACTTATGCTGGTTCACTGTCGTCATCGTGTTCATCTCGACCTTTTCGTCTCAGCTTATTCGTATCGACTTGTTCGCCCCAGTTCGTTCGCCGAACTTTGGCTATTGTCTTTTGACTATTGTTTGGGGCCGATCTCCTCGGAAAGCCCATGTTGGTAGTATCCTTCGGGAGCCTCGCCGGTCGTACCGCAATGGGTGAGGGCCTGCCGGGCTTGCCGGTACACGTCCTCGATAGAACTCGCTTTCATGTCGTGTGGTACGACGACGGCACAGCAGGAGGCATGGCCAGGGCCCGAATCTTGCTCGGCGATGGAACGCAATAAGTAGACCCGTCCATCCTCTGTGCCATCGCGTTCCTTGCGTAGCCGAAGGGTACCGGACTCGATCTTCGCATCCGGTGCATGGCTCCCGCTCCCATCCGCCGGCTCGTGCACCTCTGGCTCATCGCTCCAAACCTCCACCGTGACACCGAAGGCGTCGTCTTCTGCGACCAGGGTCTGATTGGAGCACGCATAGGTCTTGGAGATCCAAAACCCCACGTCGGCGAGCTCGTGGTTCGGCGCCCACAACATGCTCTTGCCCACGCTGCAGTACGCGACCGGCTCCGCCCCCTCCGGCGTGCACGCTTCGGGGTCTTCGGGGTCTTCGGGGTCTTCAGGGTCTTCGGGGTCTTGCGGATTCGCGGGGTCCTCTTGGCGGAGCACGGTCACGGTAAACCTACAAGACGCCACGTTGCCACAGCCGTCGTCCGCTTCGCAGTACACGGGTGTCTTGCCGTAGGGGAAGAAGCTACCGGAAGGGATATCACAGCTGACCTCGGCCCCCTCTTGACAAGAGTCCGTGGCGGATAGCTCATAGTCCACGATCATGCTCGGGTCTCCGGTCGCCTCGGCGTAACGGGTGATATCGGGACAGTCCTCCATCTTTGGCGCAGTGTCGTCATTGAATGATGCAGATACCGACGCGCGGAGGCCACGTCGATCCGTCGCTGTGACCACCAGGTCGTTCTCGCAACCGTCGGGGGCGAAAGCATGACTAAACTGGGGGTGCTCGCCACAATCGTTGCAGATGACATCGTCGGGTCCACCGTTGTTGGCGAACGTGATTTCATCGATCTTCAGGGCGCCACGTACCGCACCCTCAAGGGTCATCTCATCCACGGCGGGGCATGAAGGCAGACCTTGCATGCTGATCTGCAAGTCGGTCGCCACTTTTAATGTCTGGCGGCAACCGACCTCCAGCGAAAGTGGGGGCAGCTGCGTGGTACTGGTCCCACCTTGTGGATTGACCGCCTCCACCTGTGGTCGGAGTTCGTAGTGTCCCTGGGGCAAGATCAGGTTGACCCTGCCCGTAGCAGCGGCGTCGCTGAGTCGCCGGGGCACGCCGTGGGCCGATTGGAGCCGTAGGTAGTGGCTTTCGGTCGACCCCGACTCGGATAGACTCGAGTGGTTTCCCGTTCCGCTCAACTGGGGACGATAGAAGGCACCATCGGTGGCAGCGAAACCAACTTCGATTTCGCTGAGGCAGTACGCCCGATCCACATCGATCTGCGCACCGGGGCGTATCAGCGCCGCGTCCGTCAGTGCGTGGTCGTGCACGTAGGCCACACTCCGCATATAGTCCCCACTGGCCAGGCTCGCCGCGTCCGTGGCCCGGAAATCGAGCCAGGTCACCGGCGTTCGCCAAAGGCCCGCACCTTGTTCCAGACCGGCAACGCGCAGGCGGTAGGCGCCATCGTAGTTCCCCAGACCCGCGTCGTAACTGCCCTCAAAGCCCACGCGCGCCTGCCCGTTCGCAGTGCTGGTACCTGTTTCTTCGAGCACGTCGTGGGTGCCGAAGGCCCCCACGGCGGAACGAGCGTCCCAATAGCGGTCGGGTACGCCGTCCCCATCCTTATCCGCGTCCGAGTCGGTGGAGAAACTGAGCATGGAGAGCCAGTGGCGGGCGTTTTCTCCGGCCGGTCCGCGCAGCTGGATCTCCCCGGTGATTTGGCCCGGACGCATCACTAACTCGGCAGTGGAAAGTTCTAGGGCGTGATCACGCCGCTATTTTGACCGGATGATCGGGTGAGGCGGCTCTACGTTTTCCTCGCAGTATTTTTGCGACTAGCGTCCTATCGCCGTTTGTGAGGAA
>JAZGFE010000214.1:0-5259 GCA_036479215.1 Nannocystaceae bacterium
GGGTACGACCTCGGTATCGGGGTCGGAGATGGTGGGTGGTTTGGGCATTGTCGGGCTACATCAGTCATCGCCCTTTGTTCTGAGATATTGAGAAGTACTTGTCTGGAAACATCTTGACACACAGGGCCCCCGACGACGCAATCTACTCTAAACTGGAGGATGCGCTCGCTGCAGGCGTAATTCGAACGCACGACGATTTTGATTTCGAGCGCAGCGCTCTGATCGAGGAACACAATGCGGGGGTTCTCGCCGATAAGGCGGCGGTGTTAGAGAGACTGTATGAACTCGGGGCGAAAGACGTCGCCTCCGCCAAGAACTCGTCCGCGATCGCTGCTCGCATGAGGCGGCCCGCCTTGGAGACGCTGGCGGGGCACCCCGATGTCAGGAAGATCTTTCATGACACGCCTCTGGCGGATGAACACGGCTCGACGTTGGTCAGGGATGCGCACCAGATCTTCCAGTTCTTCGACGCCGGTTTCACGGGTGATGCCGTTAGCGGCCAGAGTGACATCACGTTCGCCCAGATAGAAGGCAACGGAGCGGACAATGAGCACCGCGGCTTTCGGGAGAACTCGGGGTCATCGGATCGAATCAGGGGTCTGTTCAACTGTACCGGCGGTAGCTGCTCGTCAACGACGAATTTCAGCTCCTCGCAGGAGGCCGACCACGCGAGCAGCGTGGCCGGAGTCATCTTCGGGGATCTGACCGACGATCAGGACTCGAGCGTCACAAGTTCTAGCGCGCAAGCAGACAGATCGGGCATGGCTGCCGAGGCTCGCGGTTACCTAATCAGGGCTGGTTTCACCAACCGGGACGAAGCATTCGACCTGGTCCCGACTCTTAGCGTCGTGCCGGCTGTGGTCAACGTGTCTGCCGGAGCTGGCGAAAGCGACTGTGATGGTGACCAGGACCTGGATGAGGCGGCGAACAAACTTTTTGAGGCCGGTACGCTCGTGATCAAGTCAGCCGGAAACGACGGCCACGCTACGAGCGCGTGCACCGTTACGACGCCCGGGTCGGCACTCGGCGTCTTCACTGTTGGTGGTGTCGGGAACGACAGAACGGAGTCCAGCCAGTCTGCACTGCGAAATGCCGATGAGTATGGTCCCAGTTCTCGCGGCGGCGCCAGGACAATGGTGGACATCGCGGCGTCGGCGTGTCGTGAGTTGTTGTTTGACGACACCGGTGGCTACTCGAGGTCCGCATGCGGGACAAGCTACGCCGCTCCCACTGTAACCGGAACGGCGATCGACTTCATCGATTGGTACAAGGTCGAATACAGCGACTACATCGACAACCCGGGAGTCCTCTACGTCCATCTCCTACTTCAGGGCGACCGGCAGACGGAGTCGGGGACCTACCTCGCTACCGGGTACGATCAAGTCGTCGGTTCCGGACACCTGCGAGCAAGACGGTTCGATGCAGTCGGCCTCGATGGCCCCTGGGACTACGGTCGGTACAGCGCCTGTGTCGGCCATAATACGGATGTATCGATCGACATCTCCGGCGGAACGCTCTCCAGCGACGTCGATACCATCTCGGCCGCCATCTATTGGTACGACGGCCGCCATCATTCGAGCGGCACTCTCGACGACATCGACCTCGCGCTGATGGAAGGGAACACGGTGCTTGAGAACAGTCAGTCGGCTTCGGATAATAAGGAGCGAGTCTTCCACGATGACCCGGGAGGAAGGGATCTGTCGTTGCGGATCAGGGGCTTTAATGTAACGGCAGACGACGAGGGGTGTGGAGACAATCGTATGCGAGTCTGGTTCGCTTGGTACTATGAGGATTCCGACAGGGAGTCCCATGAGAATCTTGACGACGTGGATCCAGCCTGATGGATCGTGGCAGAATGTCCCAACCGGTTCATCACCCAGTAGTCCCATGCCCAACAGTTGCCGTACGGCAACTGTTGGGCGAGTCCGTGCTGCCCTCTGGAGTCCGTGCTGCCCTCTGAACGATGAGGGGAATCGAGACAAAACTATGTGGAATCGAACCAACGAAATCGTTCTCTCACTCGTATTCATGGGAACCGGCTGCGGTGTCGGCTGGGAGTCAGCTGCGCCCGATCACGCAGTTGACTCCGACGATGAGTCGGCGACGGGCAGCGGTACAGCCTCGCCATCTGGGGGAAGTCCCGTCCCTACGTTTTCGGGTACTGGAGACGGAACACCGAACGATGGAGAGTGCACCGGTCTGAATAAAGCCATGTGTGCCGAACACGATCTATGCGTGCGCAGCTCCGCGCGGGCGCTTGTGCTGAAACCTGACAACGTCTACTGTGTGGAGGAACCTTCATACATGGGTTGCGTCTCTGGCGACTGTGACGATTCGGAAGGGGAAGTGACTCACTGTTCGCCCGCAGGCGAGTACTTTGTGACGAGCGGGTACTGTGTGCTCGACGGATGGGAGGAGTGCTCGTCGCCTCTGCCCGACGACGAGCGTCCCGAACCATGCAATTGAGGGCTGTCCCTGAACTCACCATATCAGACAGAGCGTTGGCAGTAGCCGGTGGTGTGCCACGCCTCGTGCGGCTCACCTCGCCGAGCAGCGTAGACAACGGGCAGCGAAACAGCTCTTAATAGTACTGCTGCCAAGAGTTGTCATGTTTCGGCGCCTGAGCCCGTCGCGGTGGTGTCCGTCGAATCGACGGGGAGTCGGTCGTAGGGAAATGGAGGCAACCAACGAATGAGGACCGCCCTGGCAAAGGCAATCCTCACGGTGGCGAGCGAATGGCTAAAGTGACGCTCAGGCCGCGTGCTGGATCGCACGGTGGGGATGCGCCCGGGGGGCCGAGGGGGGAAAAGACCGCACTTGCTCGGCGATCAGGAACGCGTAGCAGGCCAGCGCCACGCTGATGTGGTGATGCCAGCCGATAAACGACCGCCCCTCGTAGTGGTCGACCCCCAGCTCGCCCTTCAAGTCCCGGTAGGATTGCTCGATCCGCCATCGATTCTTGATGGCACGCACCATGTTCTTCAGAGACATGCTCTTCGGCAATGTCGAGAGCACATAGCTCGTGAGCTCTTAACTAGCATGAGCGATGTCGGGAAACGCGCACGGGTGTAAAGTGCGCGGATTTCTGGGTCAGTGTCGTGCGATTGCGCGCGTGTCTGAGAACCGGGGAGGCGATCGAGCCAAGAACGCTGCGCGACGCAGCTTCACCGCAACGCTTACTACCTCAGTCGCGGGATCAAAGGCCCCACCGGCCGCGCCCTCGGCACGTCCTTCGCCCTTTTTGGCGCCATTGGATGGTGACACCGGCGGGGATGGCGACGTACGCCGTCAGTACCCGGCGCTCCCTTGTTCTTCTTTGCGAGTCGATACGCCTCAGCGAGGGTTTCTTCCTTGCAGACATGCACGTACAGCCCCCAGAACCGCCAGTGCGGTTCAGCCTTCGCCTTGATGTATATCTTTCTTCTCAGGTCCTGCAGCGTAAGCGGCGTCTTTATCATCTCGCCCCTGCCTTCCTTGTTGTTGAAAGAGTCATGGACAGCAGGGCCCCTTTGCTCCACGGGCGTTACCCCGATTCATCACTACTACGGGCCCGGCCGCCACCGTCTCGTCTTCGATCGATTTCCCGTTTTCGCGGTTATACGATCTACCTTGCTCCACCGATTTCGCGGTGGGACGAGGACGGCTTCTCCAGTTGCTTAGCGTGTCCTTGTCACCGTGCTGCCCC
Organism: Nannocystaceae bacterium; assembly: GCA_036479215.1. Classification (GTDB taxonomy): domain Bacteria; phylum Myxococcota_A; class Polyangia; order Nannocystales; family Nannocystaceae; genus FL481. The sequence goes on from JAZGFE010000214.1 coordinate 3,686, forward strand.
TACAACCCCGCCAGAGCAGATCTGCGCATCGGTCAGATTTCGCAGAGCTGTGCGGTCTTCGCCAGGTTACAGATGGCTCGACCTCTGGACGTCTAGTTTCGGGGCCACCTGTGGGTTCACTTTCGTTGCGGCCCGGTGACTCGCTCACCATCCCAAAGATGGCCTTGTCAATCAGCTTCTGAGCATTTGGTTTCCCTCCTGCCAGTGATTCAAGCTACGGGGTCCTGACTTCTTCCCCGGCGGGTTTGCTCCCCGCTGAACACGCCAGCCTTCGCTGGACGCACTGTAGCCCCATGTCGGGTTCTCCGTAGCCAAGCGGACGATGAGTCTCTGGAGGAACTCGCGGGTCGGTGGCCTCCCACGTCGTTGGCCAGCAGTGGTGTACTTTCCAGCCACGAGCTGGCGGTACCAACGGAGCAAGGTCTCGGGGTCACCAACGTGGCGACTTCTCGGCGCATCCGGGCAGACAACGCCCTGCCCGCGCAGGCGAGCTTGCGGCGCTGGGCATCCGTGAAGCAGACGCGCTTGCCCGGGACGTGGGCGCGCAGTACTGCATTCTCGGCTCGCAGATACGTTATCGCCCCGCGTCTACGGGACCACGCAGACTGACGCCGATCGTGGAATGGACGATTTCTTCGTAGAATTCAAGACGTAGTCCGTCAGGAGCCGAGTCAAACCTGATTAGGAAATCGGTTTCACCCGAAAGTTGGCCGAGACCCGGCCCGCAATCGATGGCAACATCGACATCCGCGGCCACGACACACTCTGCACGGTATTGAGAGTCCTCCAGGAGAATCTCTATGGCATATAGACCGGGAGGGAAACGGCGACCGTCTGGAAATTCCGCATACAAGCGGAGGCCCGCCGTGCAGGCCTGGTCCGTACAACCCTGACCCGCATTTTCGTCACCGGGCGCCAGGGTGGACTCGGTAGCGACGCCCTCTTCGACTCCGGTATCTTGAGATGACGCGGTGTCTCCAGTATCGGGATCCGGATAGGGTGGTGCCGACGATTTACCGACCGCGCTTGTGCTGTACGCTGGCCCACATCCCAGTGCGAGTACCATCGCTGCGATTGCAGAGCGATCGAGCGCAGGAGTGACGGAGATGCGCGCTTGGCCGGTGGCTGGGTGCATGACTTTGCTTCTGGGCAGAGTGTGATGGGTGACGGTGGCAGCCGGTGTCCAGATAGGTGGTCAATCGCAGTCATGCGAGTTCTTGAGGCTGTTGAACCAGAACACGAACGCGTTGTCATCGTCGTGGGTGATGCGCGCATGTTGGTTTGCGAAGGTCGACCACGGGCCGTGGTGCACGCCGAGTACAGTACGGTGCGGACGCCGTTCACAAACCTATACGCGCCGGCGCCACTCGAACTCTTGTTCCCGAGCCTTCACCATCATCGCCGCCTCTACGCTCGTCGGGGCCGACCCCGCTACGGATGATACACTCATGTTTGACCTCCGACTGTGAGGTCGTCGGATTTCTGGCCAGCTTGCGCATGCTCTTTGCTTTGACCACGAGGCCCCCCATCGACAGCCTCCGGCCAGCGCGCGCGACCTCGTTCCACCTGTGGGT
>JAZGFE010000215.1:0-33017 GCA_036479215.1 Nannocystaceae bacterium
CCGCCCGCTCTCCGCCCGCTCTCCGCCCGCTCTCCGCCCGCTCTCCGCCCGCTCTCCGCCCGCTCTCCGCCCGCTCTCCGCCCGCTCTCCGCCCGCTCTCCGCCCGCTCTCCGCCCGCTCTCCGACCACCTTCATGTCTTGCCTAGGAGATCATGTCGCCCAGGAGCCCACCGTGTTTCTCGTCACACCTGCATCAGACCCGGCCACGGCCGGGTGCCCGACTCACCTGACAACAGCGGTTCCCGCTAACTCGCGCCGATACGTGGCGTAGGCGCGCATCAACGCCCCGTAGAACAACTTTCCGAGCACCTTGTGCCCGTGGTGCGTCGGATGGGCAAGGTCGCCACTGGCGAGGCGTGGCTCCATTTTGGACCATATGGCCATCGAGCCCGCGCCCCCCATCGCTTCGTACGTATCAAAAAATGCACAGCCCTCACGATGCGCGACCCGGCGCTGGGCCGCCACCATCCGCGGCACGATCGCACGGGTCACGACGCGTCCTTTCCGACGCTCCCCATGATCGATAGCCGACATGATCAAACACGCCCGATCTTTCGCAGGACCGCGGGCCCGCCGAATCACCTCAACGTATTCCCGCTCGTATAGGTCCATCGACTCGCGAAAAGCCCGAACACGGATCATGTCGTTTCCGCCGAACATGAACACCAACAAGTCCGGATCGCGATGGGCGATCTGGGCGCGGAAATGGTCCGAGTCTAGCTCGTTCATTCGGTTGGTAAACGCCCCGATCAACGCCATGCCATCCCACACCACCCCCGGCCCCGGCCGTTCGAGGACCACCCCATAAGCCCGCGCCCTCCCCCCGCCAGCGGCCCGCAGCGAAAAGCGGTGCGCACCATCGGGCACCTCGAAGGTACGCCAGCGATCTTCCCGGGCCTCCGCACGGGTGTCGATGATTTGCGGGTCCTGTTTGTCCAATCTGACCCGTAGCTTGCCCCCTTTGGGTCCCGCGAGGTACCATACCTCGAACCGCGAGACACGGCGCCCAAAACGACCCTTCGTCGTAGTACTGAACACGGACTCGGCCCCGCCCGCCGACCAAACCGTGGTGCCCCCGTAGCCGTAGCGGCCGTCGGATTTCATGCATTTGGCGATAATGTAGCATTTGCTCCACTTGGATTTTTCTCGAAATATAACCCCTTTGTGCCTGTAGCTCGGATCATATTGTGCCAGCGCGTGGAAACCATGACCCGCGTCGCCAAATCTAGCCTGCATCTGGCTGCGAATCGCCGCTGTGATGCCGTCGTTCCCGAGTACCGAATCGCCCCAGTGTGCGGCGCGGGTGATGGAGCCGCCGATGCCGAGATCTGTGTGGGTCAGTGCGCGAAAAAACGAGCCGAGTTTGTCGGCGTATGCGAGCTCGGTCCCCCTCCCTCCATCCTCACTGTCGTCGGCATGCTCGCGGTACTCTGGGTACAACTGGGGAGCAGCCTGCAGCGCGGCCGATCGTCCTGCATCTTTATCCGGGGCGACAGCAGCTTCGTCGTCTCCACCGTCTTCATCGCGCTCACCATCTTTGTCTTTGTCGCGCTCGCCATCCTCATCGCGCTCGATCTGCCGCGCGAGCTCGGCGAAACCCTCGGCTTGCTGCTGTCGCTGATCTGCCTCGGCGCCTTCGCCCATGAACTCGCGGCCGACGATATTCCAGTAGGGAATGTACGCTTCGTCGGCCGACCACGGCTGCGCCCACTCGAGACCCGAGATGGTGTAGGTTCCCACGATCGCTAGGGCGAATACCGCGAGGGCAGACGCGAGTTTAACGAAGCTGCCGGGCTCGACACGCGCACCACGGTTTGAGCCTTGAAGCACGATCGTGTCGTGCTCCCCTTCCTCCACATCCAATAGCCCGGTATGGGGATTTCCGGAAGATGGCGGCTTCGACATGGCGGACTAGAACGCGAAGTAGATATTGGCGCGGGGCCCATCGAGGAGGTCGACCAAGAGCGCACCGACGAGGACGAGCATGATGCCGAGCACGGGACCGGGAAGACGCGCGATGCGATCTCTCAACAGCACGTCCACCCAAACCCGTGGTGTGAAATGGTACCCGAGGCCGACGATCATGACCAACAGCACCCCCTGATCTGCGACCCAGCGCATCGCGCCTCCGACAAACTCGGGCATGGCGCTGCCTACAACGCCCTCTGCAACGCCATGCCAGGAATCCACGCGGAACAGCCCCGGCCGCACCCCGTGGCCGTCCCAGGCGAGCAGCTTCGCCATGATGCTGCGCGCCGCATCCAAATCGGAAGCGAGGAAGAATATCCGTGAAAGCACCGTGAAGTGGAACATCATCAGCACATGGGCCACCACGCTCCATGGTCGGTCGTTCTCCGGCACCCAGGTCGCCGCGAGGGTACTGAGCACCGCGAACGCCGCCAGCACCATAGCCGAGTTTGGGGGCAACTCCAGCAGGCACATGCCCAGAGCGTACGAAGCAAGCCCAATCCCCGAAACGCCAAGCATCGCAACATACCGGATGCCACGCCCTGTTCCCGCTGCCCGCGCCTTTCCCTGTCTTCGCTGCCGTTTCCACCGATTCAGCAACATGGCAAGCCCATGAATATTGCTATAGATGATGAAATTCCAGCTGGCGCGATGCCACATGCCCACCAAGAACATGGTCAACCACAGGTTGAAATACGTCCGCAACGTCCCTTTGCGGCTGCCACCCAACGGGAAGAATAAGTAGTCGCGCAACCAGGTCGACAATGTCATATGCCACCGTCGCCAGAACTCACCCACACTTCGAGCCTGATAGGGACGGTCGAAGTTCTCCGGCAGATCAAAGCCCATCAGTTTGGCCACGCCGATGGCGATATCCGAGTATCCAGAGAAATCGCCGTAGATCTGCAACGTGAAAGCGTAGAGGGCCAGCAGGTGTTCGAGCGAGGTATAGCTTTCGGGATTGGCGAACACCATGTCCGAGAACATCACGGGGATCCAGTCACCGAAGACCACCTTTTTGAGCATGCCCTTCGATATCCGAAAGAGGGCTTCACCCACCCTGCGTTGGTCGAGGCGCGGCCGGTGGTGTAGCTGCGGCAGAAACTGATTGGCCCGCACAATGGGTCCTGCGACCAATTGCGGGAAAAATCCCACAAAAAGCGCGAACTTCCGAAACGAGGGCTCCCCTGTCAGCGTGCGACGCCAGACATCGATTGTATAGCTGAGGCTCTGAAAGGTGTAGAAGCTGATTCCGATGGGGAGAACCGCAACCCACTTCGTGGCCATGAGATCTACCCCCATCACCTGAGCGATGTCTGTAAACGCCTCGATGAGGAAATTTGTATATTTGAAGTAGGCGAGCAAACCCAAATTGCCCACCAGCGTCGCGGTCAGCCACCCGTTGCGTACATGAGCCGCTCGACGTCGGATAGTGAGATCGTCCGACTCAAGATTGTGATCTTGTCGCTGTATTCTCGCCGCTCCCACGTAGTTGAGCACGGTCGAGAACAACAGCAGTCCCACATAGTACCAACTCGCGGGAAGACCCCCATCGACGGAGCTCTTGCTACTCGCTACGTAGAAGAAGTAGCTCGCGGAGATCAGTAGCAGCGCCCGCGCACGCGGATGGTTCGCCAGTGCCCAGTACGCCGCGAGAACGGGTACGATGAACAGCAAGAAATCCAAACTGGCGAAGAGCATGGCGACGTGGCGGGTGAGTCGTGGCCTCCCGCGCGAAGCAGGTCGCGCCGAGCGGGTCGCGCGTCATCGGACACGCGACCGTGGAGTATGCCGGTCGGGCGTGGGATGCCAATCTGCCCCCACGCGGCCTGCGTTGATGACGCGCGCGCGGGCCCCAGCCCGGCCGCAGAGCTAGGAGGACCCGGCGGCGTCGACCTGTCGATAGGGACAAGCCGTGGCGAGCGCGTGCATCCGCCGCTGCACGAGCACGGACTCCTGGGTCAAAAAGCGGCGAACGCCCCGCGCCAATGCCGGATGGCGGATCCAGTGGGCGCTGTGGGTCGCGCTGGGAGAAAACCCTCGCAGCAGCTTGTGCTCACCCTGCGCACCGGCCTCGAACAGGGGGATTTGCCGCTCGATACAGCGCTCGATGCCGGCGTAGTAGGCCGTCTCGAAGTGCAGGAACCGTCGTTGTTCGACGCAGCCCCAATAGCGCCCGTAGAGCGCGGTGGGGGTCTCGAGGAACACCGCGCCCGCGCAGGTGCGCCCACCGGACCGCGCACGTGCGAACCAGAGGCGTTCCGGCGCGAACTTGGCAAGCGCTGTGAAGAAGCCGGCCCGCAGATACTCGATGCCACCATACGCCGCCGTCGTATCTCGATAGAACGCTTCCATGAGCTGTGTGTCTTCCTCACACAGGTCCTTTCCCGCCACGAATTCGAGCGCGTCGATCTGCGCGAGCGCGCCCCCACGCTCTTTGCGGATCTGCTTGCGCTTACGTGAGGTGAGCGCGGTCAGATAGGCCTCGAAGTCGCTGTAACCTCGGTTGTGCCAATGGAACTGGAAGCTCGCGCGAGGCCAGAAGCCATGCCGGGTCAGCAAGTCTCGCTCGTCGGGCGTGACGAAAAGCCAGTGGATCGACGAACAGGACTCGCGGTCCGCGAGCTCCCGCGTCGCGTCGATGAGCGCGCCCACGACCGTGTCGCGCTGAACGCCCGTCAGCCCCGGCGCGAGCAGGATCCGGCGTCCCGTCGCGGGCGTTGCCGGCACCGCGAGGACCAGTTTGGGGTAGTAAGACACACCTATGTCCTCACTCGCGGCAGCCCAGCCCCAGTCAAAAATGTACTCGCCGTAGCTGTGCAACTTGACGTACGCCACCACAGCGCCGAGCAGCGTCGGAGCGCCTGCCGCGGGGTCTTGCGCCACCAGGTAGTGCGGCTCCCATCCAGCAGCACGACCGACCGACCCCGACGCTTCCAGTGCGCGCAGGAAGCCGTACTCAAGGAACGGCGAGCATCCGTGTACAAGGCGGTTCCAATGCGCGGGCTGCACGCTCTCCAGATTCCGAAGATCGCGGACGGGGGGCTTCACGGGGGCCATCATGGCGCGCGCGGGAAAATGCCGCCATCTGGAATCGTCCGCGCCGATCGCTACACTACAAGGAGCCCATGGGGAAACAGCACCAGGACGATCCGTCCACCGGAGTAGCGCTACGTACGCGCGAAGAACAGCGGACCCGCCGTCCGCGAATGTTCCGCGTGCTCTTGCACAACGACGACTACACCCCCATGGAATTTGTAGTGCGTTTGCTGCAAACACTCTTCCAGCGCACCGAGAGCGAGTCGACCGCGATCATGCTCCGGGTGCACAACGATGGCGTCGGTGTCGCTGGGGTGTACACCCGCGAAATTTCGGAAACCAAAGTCGCGCAGGTGCACATGGTCGCGCGACAAAGCGAGTGCCCGCTCATGGCTTCTATGCAGCCCGACGACACACAGGACGAAAACGATGCTGAGTCCTGATCTTAAGCAAACTTTGGACCTGGCGATCAAAGAAGCACGTCGCCGCCATCACGAGTACATCACGCTCGAGCACCTGCTGTTGGCGCTGCTCGACGACAAGAGCGCCCGACAAGCCCTGGGAGGATGTGGAGGCAATATCGACGCGCTGCGCGACGCCCTCGAATCCTTTCTCCGGGAAAACCTGCCCCGTCTCGATCAAGAGGGGGATGTCCAGCAGACGGTCGGCTTCGGACGCGTGTTGCAGCGCGCAGTCCTGCACGTCCAAGGCGCGGGCAAACGCGAGGTCACGGGATCCAACGTGCTGGTGGCGATGTTCGCCGAGCCGGATTCGCACGCGGTGTACCTACTGCAGAAGCAAGGTATCCGCCGCGGTGACGTCACCCTCTATCTCGCCCACGGTATCGGCAAACGCGAAGCGAGCGGCACCCGCTCCACGCCCCCGTCCGGCCCCGTGCATCGGGTCAACCTCGACGGCGACGACGGCGACGTGGCCGACGACCCACTCGCCGCGTACACGGTCGATCTCCGGGCCAAGGCACGCGCGAATCGTATCGACGAACTGATCGGCCGAGACGAAGAAGTGCTGCGCGTGATCCAGGTCCTGTGCCGCCGGCGAAAAAATAATCCTGTGCTGGTAGGGGACCCGGGTGTCGGCAAGACCGCGGTCGTCGAGGGCTTGGCGTTGCGTATCCACCAAGACAAGGTGCCCACAGCGCTCGCCGACGCCCATATCTATGCCCTCGACATGGGCTCTTTGCTCGCCGGCACCAAGTTTCGCGGCCAGTTCGAGGAGCGCCTCACCGCGGTCCTCAACGCCCTCAAGGCGCAGCCGGGGGCGATCATGTTCATCGACGAGATCCACACCGTCGTAGGCGCCGGCGCGACATCTGGAGGCTCGATGGACGCGAGCAACATGCTCAAGCCGGCCCTCAACGCCGGAGATCTCCGCTGCATCGGCGCCACGACCTACAAGGAATTCAAATCCTCCTTCGAGCGCGACCCTGCCCTGGCCAGGCGCTTCCAGAAGATCGAAATTACCGAGCCGAGCGTCGATGAAACGATCCTCATCCTCCAGGGCCTCAAGCCAGTATACGAAACCCACCACAACGTGGTGTATACCCCAGAGGCACTTGAGCAAGCGGTTCGCCTGGCCCACAAACACCTGCGTGATCGACGTTTGCCCGATAGTGCCATTGATGTGATGGACGAGACCGGTTCTGCCATTCGTCTCGAACATGCTCGAGACGAAAAGCCGGCACTACGCGAGCTTCCACCAGCATCAGACGACGACGGCAAGGAAAACGAAGGCAACAACAACAACAACGACAACGACGACAACGACAACGACAACGACAAGGACAAGGACAAGGACAAGGACAAGAACAAGGACAACGACAACGACAACGACAACGACAACGACAGCCAGCGCGGATCCGTTGCGCCTCCAGGCGACACCGCGACCGAGATCTACGACGAGTACGACGAGTACGACGACGACGACGACGACGACGACGACGACGACGACGACGAACTGGACTTGGAGGAGGTCGATCTTCTCGAGGAAGAAGAGGCGGTGGAGCCCGGGCCGCCCCCCCCTGGACTGGTGGCATCGACGTCCGACTTACCGCCCATCGTGGTGAGCGTCGAGGCGGTCGAAGCCGTAATCGCTCGCATGGCACGTATTCCGCCCAAGTCGGTCTCTACCGACGACCGGACGGTGCTTCGAGATCTGGAAGAAGGTCTCGAACACGTTGTATTCGGCCAAAGCGAAGCTGTCGCTGCGATCACTGCATCCATCAAGCGAGCCCGTGCCGGCCTCGCCCGCCCCGAGAAACCCATCGGGTGCTATTTGTTCGCGGGACCCACCGGGGTGGGCAAGACCGAACTCGCCAAGCAATTAGGCCGCCTTTTGGGCATGCCCTTCCTGCGCTTCGACATGAGCGAGTACATGGAGAAGCATAGCGTGAGCCGGTTGATCGGCGCCCCCCCTGGCTACGTCGGATTCGATCAGGGGGGCCTGCTCACCGATGCGGTCTCAAAGAGCCCCCACTCCGTTGTACTCCTCGACGAGATTGAGAAGGCTCACCCAGATATTTTTTCTGTATTGCTCCAGGTCATGGACAACGCAACGTTAACAGATACGACCGGGCGCAAGATAGATTTTCGCAACGTCATTCTCATCATGACCACCAATGTGGGCGCCCACGAGATGACCCAGCGAAAGATGGGTTTCGACGAAAGCGAACGGCTGGACACTTCTGGAGCGAAGAAGGCGATGGAGCGTCTGTTCACGCCTGAGTTTCGCAATCGCCTCGACAAGACCATCATGTTCTCTCAGCTTCCCGAAGAGATCATTCGCTTGGTGGCCGACAAAATGTTGCGCGAGTTGGAGATTCAACTGACGGACCGCGACGTTCGACTGACCTACAGCATCGCCACGCGAGACTGGATCGCCGCGAAGGGCTACGACAAGATATACGGTGCGAGGTCGATGGCGCGCACCATTGATGACAAAATAAAATCCGCTCTCGTCGATGCCCTTCTGTTCGGAAAACTCGAGCACGGCGGGGATGTGAACGTGGATGTGGATCCCAAGACGCGCGAGCTCGTCTTCGAATTCGAAGGCAACAACGACAACAACAACGACAACGACAACGACAACGACAACGACAACGACAACGACAACGACAACGACAACGACAACGACAGCGACAAGACCCGTTCCGAGTAGAGTGGGGACCCCGCCCCCTCGTGCCCCCACGAAGTGGACGCGCGCGAATCGAACCGAGCTATCGCCCAAGCCGGCGTTGGCTCATCAGTTCGAGCGTCAGTGGTTGTTTCCGGCTTACCTGCGTGAGCTGGTAGGTACGGCGCACGATCCAGTCACCCTGATCAAAGTCGATCCAAATCTTGGCGAATCCTTGCGACGTCTGCTCGATATAGCCCGAACGGATCGCAGCTGCGCCTAAGGGGAAGGTGGTCAACGCTTGTCGGCGATCCGCATCGATCACCTCGAGCTCGTTCTTGCGGACAACGATCACCTTCGTCTGGGGCCCACGCGTGAGCAACAGTGCCACGGGACTCGTCCCAGAGAATCGTTTGAGTACCTTGCCCGTACTGCTGTTCACCAGCTGTACACTTTTTCCGCTCGCTACCGCGAGATAGCCAGATCCTCCGGCCAGTGCTTCGATGGGGCGTTTGCCAACGCGCCTCGTGTCCAAGCGCTCTCGGATGGACCGATCCCAACGACTGACGCTTCCGTCGGCTTGACCGACCAGCACTTCTTTTCCGTCGTTGGAGAGCGTGAGCACCCGCACGGGCGCGTGGCTAGGCAATACCCGTGTGCGGCCTTCAGCGTCGGGATCACTCCAGTATGTCAGCCCAGCCCAATCCGCGCGGTACAGATGGTTCTCGGCGGCCAAGATTTGAGCACCAGGTACCGCCAGCTTCGGTGAAAACTTCTTGGCGTCGATCGTCGGACTCGCCAAACGGGGAGCCGGGCGGAGCGTGCTTCGGATCGGCTCGATTCGGGGGACGTCGGTGTGAACACTGGAAACAGCCCGAAAACTGAGCCCGGCAACGACGACTAGCGATGCGAGCCATCCCAGCGCCCACACGCCACGGCCAACGCCACCGCTTTGTGTCTCGGTCCCTCGCGGGTTGACACGAAAGGCCAGCTTGAGGTCGTCGATAAAACTGTCGACGGTGGCGTGCCGCTCGTTCGGGTCCTTGGCCAAGCTGCGATTGATCGTGGCCACGACTTTGTCTGGAACCCGCGGAGCCACGGTCGAAAGGGGATCTGGAGGATCGTAAACGATCCTATGGAGCAGCTGAGGCAGGCCAGGTTCATCGAAAGCCTTCCTCCCCGAAATCATCTCGTACGCGATCGCCCCCAACGCGAAAATGTCCGTTCGAGCGTCGACGAGGCTGTTTTGTCCACGAGCCTGCTCGGGGCTCATATAGTTCGGTGTACCCATCACCACATTGTCCTGCGTATGGGGGCCACCCGCCTCCTGCTTGATCTTCGAGATACCGAAATCTAGTAGCTTGACTCGGAACCGCGGCCCGTCGCGCGAAACGATGATGCTACTGGGTTTCAGATCTCGGTGGACGATATCATGGGCATGGCAGGCGTCCAGCGCCCGGCACAACGGTTCGAGTACACCAAGAAGGTCGTCCGTCGAAAATGCACCGTTTTCTTCGATCATCTGATCCAAGGTGGATCCTTCGACAAGCTCCATCACCATGTACACGCCACCGTCGGTATCGGTGTTGAAATCAAACACCTGCACCACATTGTCGTGATTCAGCCGTGAGGCGATTTCCGCTTCTCGTCGAAATCTGGCGTATGCCTCCGGGTCGCGCAGGAAGGAGGCATCAAGGAACTTGACCGCGAAGTGCTGCTCGAGACGAGTGTGCGAGACCTCGAATACCGAACCCATGCCGCCGACAGCGATCAACTTCTCCACGCGGTAGGTGCCACTGAGCACCTCACCGACCCGGTCGTTCGGATCTTTGGGTGCGTTGCGGATCTCTGGTCGTGAACGCTGCCGTCGGGCCGCGCGACGTCGCTGCGCGGCGCTGGCCGGCGCACGGACCACCCTTTCAGGGACCGATGCTGCGTGCGAGTGGCTAGGTTGGGCCTGCGCGCCCCCCACGATGGTGACGCCCGTCGTGTTGACGGGTGCATCGTCGCTGTCGTTGTGAGCGCTACCCGCAACCCGTGGAGGCCGCGGCACGCCCATCCGCGTGGGCTCCGACGGTTGCCCGGCGGCGACGGGCCCTTGCTCTTTGGCCCCAGCTGCCGCGGCGGAGTCGGACATGCAGCCGGATTCATCGGCCGTGCCTCGCCGGTCTTGAGCGCCGTCCCGCGTCGGCTGCGACCCGGGAGCGGAGTTCGCGAACGACCCCCGCGACGTCCAGCGGTGGCCCGCGTCGGGCCGGGCCGTTCGAGCAGCACCGACTGCGCCCTAGCGGGCGATGCCTCCGTCCAGGAACGCCTGTATTCGGCCACGCAACTCCGAGGCGATCACACGCACGTTCGGCTCCAGCACCATACCATCGTGGTCGCCAGGGACTTCGCAGACGTCCACCCGCTGAACGTGACGTCCCCACCCATTGTCCGAATACACGTACTCCCGATCGTGGTTGAGTTTACGCCCATCACCCAAATCGTAGCGCTCGTCGAGCCTAGGCCGGAACAAGGTAACAACGCCGGGATAGTCAGGCACGTCGTATGCATGGCAGGCCCGGTCGAACGCTGCGCGAATGGTCTCCGAGCGAAACGCAGCGGGGGGGAGGTTCTCCACCGATTCCTCCTCCCCTCCCTGCCACTGGGAGAGCCGACGCTCGTATCGGGAGCGAATTTTGGTGGAGAGGTAGCCAAGCCCCTGGCGCCGGAGCTCTTGGGAGTGAATCTTGTACTTGTCGCCGACCGTAAGCGACGCTTCATGATGCAGCGGCGTATCAAGCAGCACGAGCACACCGATCTGTTCGTCCGCAGCGATCAGCTGATGCGCCATCTCATACACCGCCATCCCGCCACCTGAGAACCCGCCGAGGTAATACGGCCCGTGGGGCTGCACGCGACGCATCTCATCGATGTAGTCGCGCGCCATAGCAGGAAAGTCCTCGTGTGGCGCTTCCTCGCCGTGAAGTCCTCGGGCCTGGATGCCGTAGAAAGGCCGATCCACCCCCACGTGATTCGCCAGGTGGCGCAAGTTGAGCACGTTCCCAAACATGCCGGCGACCATGAAAAAGGGAGCCTCCTGATCGCGTCTGCCTTCGTGCATCGGTACGAGGTAGCGAAACTTCGCGCCCTCGGCCTTGCTTGGGGAGCCGCCCCCCTTCGCCGGTCCCGATTCAGCACTCGCCTCTTCGCCGGTGATGCCCGTGGCTTCCCGGATCAGCGCGGCACAACGGGCGATTGTCGGAGCCTCGAACAAAACGGAGATCGGGTACTCGACATCGAATAGCTTCTTGACCCGCGCGAACAACCGAACCGCAATGAGCGAATGCCCCCCTAGATCGAAAAAACTGTCCTCCACACCCACAGCTTCGATCCCCAGGATTTCTCGCCAAATCGCCACCAAGGCCTTCTCCACATCATCTCGTGGCTCGACATACTCGCTGTCTAGCTCGGGTCTCGCGAATTTGGAGCCCTCTTCCGGCACCGCTGCGGCCGAGACAGAGGCCTGTCGCTCAAGTGCGTGCAGGTCGAGCGAACTGACCACCACCATGGGCGGCACGGCGTCGCATCGCAGCAATCGGTCGAGCGCAGCCATGCCCTCGGCGGGTAAGATCCCGCGCTCAAGATTGTGATGAAATGCAGCCTCCGCGGGAGAGAGCTGCCTATCCCCCGTACGCTCTGCGTCAAACTCGAGTTCATGCGCCAATGGGGTCGGGATCACGGCAAAGTCCACGCTTGCCGACAGCCGCTTGATCGTGAAGTCCTCGACCTCAAGCACGACATGACCGGCCTCGTCGACGATCGTGACGTCGAAGCTGGCGAAGTCTGCCTCCACACGATTGTCCCCACGGTTGCGGGCCCAACTCAACACCCGGCGAGGAAGCGGAGCGTAGACACGGACCGTCCGGTAGGACAAGGGAACCCACAGCGAGTTGTTGCGCTGCGGGTATCCGTCGATCAGTCGCATAGCGTAGCCGACGGCGAAGTCGAGCAACGCGGGATGTAGCAGGTAGTCGTCCAGATCGGCGGCGTACGCCGCCGGCAACTCGAGCCGAGCGAGGGCTTCGCCATCGCCGTAGAAGACCTGCCGAAGTACACGCCAGCGCGGCCCAAAACGCAGATACGCTTCCTGATCGGCCCGAATGCCTTCCGGCGTGTCCGGCGTGCGTTCCCCATCGCAGCGAGCATCGATGGCCCCCAATGGGAGCGGCTCGGGTCGCGAGCCCGACAGCGGACGCAGTTCCGCTGTCGCATGCGTCTCCCAACCCGCGCGACCGTCGTCCACGACACGCTCACTTTGGACGTCGAATGTGTACGCGCCCGCGTCATGGCGCAAACGGACACGGACCTTTTGTTCGCTGCCATCGGCGACATATAGCGGACGAAGAAAAAGGAAATCACGGATCTCGAATGGGCGTACGTCACCGTGTTCGCGCAGTGCCGCTCGCGCCAGCTCCAGGTAGCCCGTGCCGGGCATCACAGCGTGCCCCGCCCCGGTGCGGTGTTCGTCGAATAGCCAATGAGACGAGGGGCTATAGGCCGCGGTCAACACAGCCCCACCGATTCGATCGATGGCTCGATCGATGAACAACGGGTGTTTCGCCGCCACTTTTTCGCGCACCGCCGGAGCGGCGCCCATCTTTGATGCCGCATCCGCGGCCATCCCCACCTCGTTCCACACACCCCAATTGATGGCCACAGTTCGCCGCTCCACCTGCGACTTGCTCTGCGCGTAGGCATTGAGAAAGGCATTGGCAGCGACGTAATCGACCTGCCCCGCCGGCGCAATCACACTGCTCGTCGATGAGAAGAGCACCAGGAAGTCCAGCGTCTTGCGCGAAAACACGGCTTCGATCACCCGTGTGCCGTGTACCTTGGGTGCAAAAACTTCCTCTACTTCCACACTCGACTTGCCTTGGATGAGATCGTCCGAGAGCACACCGGCGGCATGGAGGACGCCATTGACGGCGCCGAAGCGCTTCTCTGCATCCTCAACCGCGCGCCGAAGCTGATCGATATCCGTCACGCTCGCCGCAACCGTCATCACCTCCGCGCCCAGATCTTCTAGGCGCGCAACCTGGTTGATACGCATGCTGATCGGGTCGTGCGGACCATGACGGGTGAGCCACGATTCCCAGCCCGAGCGCTCCGGCAAGCCCGTACGGCCGATCAATACGAGTTTCACCGCGGCCGACGCTGCCACGTATTCCGCCACCACACCGCCGATTCCCCCGAGGCCTCCGGTGATCAAGTAGACGCCACCGGGCTTAAAGGGGGGCGCTGAGGTGCCATCTGTGCCGAGCGGTACATCGAGTTCCGTTTGCTCGTAGCCCTGCTCGAACCGGCGATTTCCACGGTACGCGACAATCGCACGAGCAGGCTCGGCGAGCATGTCCGCCATCAACCGGTCCGCCAAGGCTCCGAATTCCCGCGCGGCTTCTTTGCGTGCCGCGGGGCGTCGTGGATTGGATGCAGGTAGCTCCACGTCGATGCTACTGGCGGTTGTACCTGGGTACTCCCGTGGGATCACGCGCACCGGCCCCAGAACGGTCGCCTTCTCGGGATAGGGTAGCCCCTCGTCCTCCACACGTTGCATTCCATTGGAGACTACCGTGATATGCAGCGAGGAAAGCTCTTCGACTCCTGCCACCTGCGCCAAGCTCAGCAGGCTATAGAAACCATACTCCTGGTTGCGATGAAACCGCGTAGAGCCGGCCCGAAAGCTGTCATCTTCGGTGAGCATCCACAAGTGCACGATGCGGGTCGGGCAGCGCCCGCTCGCCACCAACGCGCGCATAAGGTCCTCATAGCCCTCGCGCCCCTGCTCTGGCGCCAGGAGATAGGCCTGGTCACTCTCCTTGTAAAAAGTGTCCCCCACAGCCACGCTGACCACGTTGTGCCCGCGACGGCGGAGTCGCTCGCACAGTTCGTCACCGACGCCTCCCTCATCCGTGAACACCAACCAATTGAGCGGCTCACCGCCGTCGATATTGCCTCTGGCACCGCGGCGTTTCCAAGCCGGTACATAGTACCAATCCTCCACATTTTCCAACTTGTCGATCTGACTGCTGCCATCGCTTTCGCCAATCTTCGTCTTCCCAGGTTCGTAGAAGAAGCGCTTGCGTTGGAACGCGTAGCTCGGGAGTGATACGTGTCGGCGGCGCTCGCCTCGTTGCAACGCCCCCAGATCGACTTCCGCCCCCGAAGCCCAGGCTCGTCCCAGAGCCGTGACGAAGAACGCGATATCCGGCACATTTTCCTCTGGATGACGCAGTGAAGAAAGCGTGCTCTGAACCGGCTTCAGGTCCGGCTGCTGGCGCACCAACGAGCCCAACACCCGCCCCGGTCCTACCTCGATAAAGACCCGGTTCGGATCGGCGAGCAGGCGTTTCACACCATCAGAGAAACGGACCGTGTTGCGCAAGTGCTCCACCCAGTAGGTCGGATCTGTCGCTTGCTGTGCGGTGATGAAGTCACCACTTCGGTTGGACACAAATGGGATCCGCGGAGCCTTGAGTTCGATCGAGGCCAGATACGCGTGAAAATCCGCCAGTATCGGCTCCAGCATTCGAGAGTGCGCCGCGATGTTGATGGGGATCCGCTGACAGTCCACATCGCGGGCTTTCAGCCTCTGGGCCATCGCATCAATGGAGGCAGCCGGTCCAGAAACCGCACATAGTCCGGGACTGTTGATCGCCGCGAGATCCAGGGTATCGTCCAGCAAAGGGACGAGTTGTTCGTGGGGTAGCGAGACGCTCAGCATCCCACCGGGGGGCACGCGCTCGAATAGCTGCCCCCGCAGGGTGACGAGGCCGAGACAATCGTCGAACGACATCGTGCCTGCGAGACAAGCCGCCGTATTTTCTCCCAGACTATGCCCAATGAACGCTTTTGGCTTGAGGCCCCACGACATCCACAGCTGCGCCAACGCGTACTCAAGAATGAATATGGCCGGCAGCTGAATCGCCGGGCGCTGGAACTCCTCGACCAATGATGCGTCACCGGGATCGCCGAACCAAACGTTGCGTAGGTCGTAGTCATTTGCTCGGGCCGCGAACGCGTCGATGCCGCGAACCACGTGCTCGCGAAACACCGGCTCGCTATCGAGGAGGCCTCGTCCCATACCCACAGACTGCACACCGCCACCGGGAAGCATGAACACCACCGACGATGTATCGGCTGTGGTTGTATGGGTGAACACCCGCCGCGAGTCTCGACTGCGCAGCAACGCGATCGCTTCGTCACGATCGCGACACGCCAACACTCGGCGCTGGTCGAAGGCGCGCCTCCCGACGATCAGCGTATGGGCAACATCAGCCAACGAAAGGCCGGGCTCCCCCACGAGGTGGTCGGCCAGACGTGTGCACGCGTCGTCGAGTGCCGAACGATTCCGCGCCGACAGGGTGAGCAGCTGGTAGGCACAAGAGCTGGGTCCCGAGGCTGCGGGCCGTGGGGCCTCCTCCAGCACGACGTGGACATTCGTGCCACCGACGCCCAGTGCGTTGACCCCCGCACGTCTCGGATGCCCGCCGGGCGCGTTCCACTCTCTCAACTCAGTGTTGACGAAAAAGGGGCTCCCATCGAACGCGACCATCGGGTTCGGCGCCTCGTAGTTCAAACTGGGCGGAAGTTTTCGATGGTGGAGGCACAATGCGGCCTTGATGAGGGAGGCCACACCGGCAGCGGTATCAAGATGGCCGATATTCGTTTTGCCCGACGCAACGGCGCAGTATCCGGTTTGGTCCGTGGTCTCGCGGAAAGCCTGCGTCATGGCGGAGATTTCGATCGGATCCCCCATCACCGTTCCTGTACCGTGGGTCTCGACGTAGCCGATGGTATCGGCAGTGATACCCGCCATATCGATGGCCTCGCTGATCGCATCCGCTTGGCCCTCGACTCCAGGTGCGAGGTAACTCACCTTATTCGAACCATCATTGTTGACCGCCGAGCCACGGATCACAGCGTAGATGCGATCGCCCGCTTCTTGGGCGTCGGAGAGGCGACGCAAGACCACCGCCCCCGCACCACTCCCAAATACGGTACCCGCCGCCCGATGGTCGAAAGCATGACAGTGCCCATCCGGCGATAGGATTTCGCCTTTCTTGTAAAGATAACCGCGCCGATGAGGTTGTTCGATGGTACTGCCACCGACGAGAGCGAGATCACACTCGCCGCTGAGCAACTGTTGGCAAGCCACGTGCACGGCAACCAGGGAGGTCGAGCAAGCTGTCTGGACGTTGATCGATGGTCCTTTGAGATCGAAAATATACGAGACCCGCGTAGCGAGGAAGTCTTTATCGTTTCCGGTGTGCCGCAGCAAGAAGAAACCAACATCGTCGACGAGGTCGGGATTGCTCAGCAAGTTGAACATGAGGTAGGTCGCGGCCCCGCAACCAGCAAATACCCCTACGGGTCCGTCGCAGCGCTCCGGCGGGTAGCCGGCATCTTCCAACGCCTCCCACGCACATTCGAGGAAATGGCGATGCTGCGGATCCATGATCGCCGCCTCTTTCGGACTGAATCCAAAGAACTCCGCGTCAAAGTCCTCCATATGAGGGATGGGGGCGCCGCGCTTGATATAGTGCCGATTGCGCAGTGCCTCCGCCGTGACACCTGCAGCGATCAGCTCGTCGTCTGTATAGTTCTGAACCGACTCCACCCCTTCGCAAAGGTTGCGCCAATAGTCGGACACCCTGGGCGCCCCGGGAAGATGAGCGGCCATGCCAATAATGGCAATATCATGAGAATTGTTGGTCGATAGGTCGTTCGACATCTTGTCTCCGATCGGTTATTGGGCCCGGCCTCTTGGTCGCAGCCCCAGTTGACGGGCCCGTCTCGCCGCCGCTCGGCCTCGACCCGTCGCCGTTTTCCCGCCTGCGCCACCTTGCCCAGGTCCACCTGGGCCAGATCCATGGCCATCGAGATGCTGAGCCAGGCCGCGGATGGTGGGGAAACGGAACAGATCGGTCATCTGCAGAGACTTTCCCTGCGCGCGCAGCTGGCTGAGCACATGTACGATCAGAAGAGAGTGGCCACCTAGGTCGAAAAAATTATCGTGGACCCCCACCTGTGGCAGCTTGAGTACACTGCCCCAGATCTCGGCGATCAAGGTTTCCACCCCTCCCCCGGGTTCAACATACTCCGCCGTGGCTGCGCTCGCCCCAAGATCTGGAGCCGGCAATGCCTTGCGATCGATTTTCTTGTTGGGCGTAAGGGGCAAAGCCTTCAGCACCACGTACCCCGCGGGGAGCATATAGTCCGCCACACCAGCTTTGAGGCGCTCGCGAATCCGGTCGAGCTCGATGGTCTGCCCCCGCTCCGCAACAAGGTACGCGACGAGGCGCTTGTCCCCGGGTACGTCCTCGCGCAGCAACACCACCACCTCATCGACCGCCTCGTCCTCCCCGATACGCGCCTCGATCTCCCCAAGTTCGATCCGATAGCCCCGAAGCTTCACCTGGGCGTCATTTCGCCCCAAAAACTCGATCACGCCGTCAGATCGGTAGCGTACCAAATCGCCCGTCCGATACATCCGCCCCCCGTCGACCCCCGAGAAAGGATCGGTCGGGAAGCGCTCCGCCGTGAGTTCCGCTCGATTCAAGTACCCACGCACGACTCCATCCCCCGCAATATATAGCTCCCCCGTCGCCCCGATCGGAACCGGTCGCATCAGCCCATCGAGAACGTACAGTTGTGTATTCGCTATGGGTCGCCCGATCGGTACGGGACCCGACCGACCGGTATGACTGTAAGTCGTCGACCAAATCGTGGTCTCCGTTGGTCCGTACATATTGGTGACGGCGCCCCCACCCGTCAGATCGGTGATCCGGCCCGCGAGCTCGCCTGTCAGGGCCTCGCCACCTACCAACCAATGATCGAGTTGACCCAATGCCTCGGCTTGCGCCGTATCGGAGGTCAACATGCTCGCCATGGATGGCGTGCACTGCATATGCGTGACCGCGTGTTGCCGAATGAGGCCGGGAACCGAATAGTCCACCCGTACCGCCGCATCCGCGTTCTCCCGAGCAACGGAAGTCCCGCGCAGTTGGTCGAGGTAGGGCAGATTCTCGAGCACCGTCTCCGACGGGATCCCGAAGTCGATAAGGCACGCAATTTCGTCCACGCCCACGCCCTTGAGCTCGTCCACCAGCGCGACGCAGCTCTCCGGCGTTCCGAACAAGCCGTTGGTCTCGTAGTAGCGCTCGAACGCGCGCTCGGCCAGCGTGTCCATATCCTGTGGGGTCAGCTGGCTGAAATCGAGTCCCATGCGCTCAGCGAAAGGCTTGAAGAGCCCAATGGACCCCCGTAGATAGCGCGTGAACGGTCCCCGAACAATCTTCTTCGCCTGCTCGGCGTCGGGGCCCACGAAGGTATGCAACATCAAACTCACGGCCCCGTGACCCGCTTGCCCCGCGGCCGCCCACGCCTCGCGATACGCCGTTATATTGCGCGCTAAATCGTCGATGTCTTGGCCGAGCAAGTGCGTCAGTAGGTTCGCGCCAGCCTTGGCTGCGTCGCGAAAGGTCTCGGGGTTGTACCCGCCGCTCGTCACCCAGATCGGGAGTTCCTTCTGCACAGGTCGCGGCAGGGTCTGGAGTTCGAACGCCTTGCCGTCTCCACCCTTTCGCGTGAGCGTGCCGCCACGCCAAAGGTGCCGCACCGTCTCAATCTGTTCGAACATGAGGGTTCGTCGATTGTCATAGTTCTCCGGCTTGAGGACGAAATCGTTCGGCTGCCATCCCGTGGCGGCCGCGATTCCCACACGCCCACCGGAGAGATTGTCCACCAATGCCCAGTCTTCCGCCACGCGCACAGGGTCGTGCAAGGGCAACACACAGCTACCCGCACGAATATCTACGCGCTCGGTAATGGTGGCAAGCGCGGCACTCGCCACCGCCGGGTTGGGATACAACCCGCCAAAAGCGTGAAAGTGCCGCTCAGGGGTCCATACCGCGGTAAACCCATGGGTATCAGCAAACTTCGCGCCTTCCAACAGAAGTCGATACTTATCCCCGCCGGACTCCGCTTCGTCGCTAGCGAAATAGAACAGGCTGAAGGCGATATGCTTCTCGGCGTGCACCGGGGTCCCACTGCCTGACTTTGTCGCCTGATCGGCTGCAGAGCTACGATCGTCCGCACCGTACAGCACCAGCTTGAATCCGCGTCCGAGCGTCCAGAACAACTCGAGCACCGAAATATCGAAGGAGATGCTGGTGACCGCCAGCCACACCGCGGGCTCAGAATGCGCAATGCGTTCGTCCATGCCCACAAAGAAATTGTGCACGTTTCGATGCTGCACCATCACGCCTTTGGGGCGCCCGGTCGAGCCCGACGTGTAGATGACATAGGCCAAGTTATCCCCATCGACGCCGCTTGTGGGGTTGGTGGCGGAGTTCCTGGCAACCTCGTCTTGGTGCGTGTCCACCAACACACCATTGACCCGAGGCAGCGCCACCAATTTGGCGCAGCGCTGATTCGTGACCACGACCTGGGCGCCCGAGTCCGTGAGCATGTACTCGATCCGCTCGAGAGGATAGGCCGGATCCAAGGGTAGGTAGGCCCCGCCCGCTTTGAGGATCCCCAACAGCCCGACCACGAGCTCGACGCCGCGCTCCATGCAGATCCCCACCAAAAACTCCGGCGCGACGCCCAAGCCACGCAGATGATGAGCCATACGATTGGCTCGCTCGTTGAGTTGGCGGTAGGTCAGCACCTCGTCTTCGAAAGCCAGAGCTTCCGCGTCCGGCGTGCGCGCGACCTGAGCCTCGAAAAGCGCATGAATCGGCTGCGAACGGCGATAGTCCACGGCCGTCTGGTTCCAGGCCCTGAGCAGACGTTCGCGCTCCTCCCCAGAGATCAGTTCGGCTTCCCCGATCTTGGCGTCCGGATCGGCGGATACCGATTTCAACAGCACGCGGTAGTTCTCCAGGAATCGCGCCATCGACTCCCGCGCGAACAAATCAGTGCCGTATTCCAACGCCACCGAGAGTCCTCCTGTGGTCTCTTCCACGTAGAGCACCAGGTCCGTCTGCGCGATATCTGCCTCGATCCGCTCGCGGCGCCACGAGAGCCCACCTGCCGTGGGAGCCTGGTTCATGGAAGCGTCCATGAACACGAATAGGGACTGATACACGGGCGTGCGACTCATGTCGCGACGTGGACGGAGTACCTCCACCAGCTTCTGGAACGGGAGGTCTTGGTGTGCGTACGCTTCGAGGCAAGCGGTCTTCACCCGTCGTAGGAGCTCTCGAAAGCTGGGCTGTCCGCCGAGCTCGGTCCGCAACGCGAGGGTGTTGGCGAAAAAGCCGATGAGGGGCTCGGTCTCCGGGCTGGTTCGATTGGCGATGGGGGTGCCGACAATGAGATCCTCTTGGCCCGTGTAGCGATACAGAAGCACATTGAAGGCCGCCAACAACACCATAAAAAACGTGGCGCCCTCTTGTTGTGCGAGCGCTTCGAGGGGACCCGACACCTCCCGTGACCACTGGGCCCGGAGCATCGCCCCGTGATGTGAACGAATCGCCGGACGAGGGGAATCGGTGGGCATCTCGAGCACCGGCAAGTCGCCACCTAGGCAGCCCCGCCAATATTCGACCTGGCGCTCGAGCTCGGTGCCCGAAAGCATGCTCCGCTGCCATTCTGAAAAGTCACCGTATTGGATAGGCAGTGGCTCGAGAGTCGGGTCAAGACCATCGGCCAAAGCGGCGTAAGCCCCGGTGAGCTCGCGCAGCATCACCCCCAAGGACCAGCCATCGGACACCGCATGGTGTGCCACGACATACAATATATGAAGTTCATCCTCGAGTCGGAGCAAGCCTGTTCGGATGAGCGGACCATCGGCGAGGCTGAACAATCGCACCGCTTGGTCGGCGAGGAGCGCCCGCCCTCGCTGCTCGGCATCCCCCTCGCCGCGTAGATCGTGTTCGACGAACTCGAGATCGACGGACGCGGACACCACCTGCACTTGGCTCTCGCCTTCGGTCCGGAAGGTGGTGCGCAACACCTCGTGACGCTGCACCACCACGTCGATCGCTCGTCGAAGCGCGACTGCATCGAGACGGCCGCGCAGCCGGAAGGCGCTGGGAACATGATAGGCGGTACTCTCGGGTTCCAACTGGTGAAGCACCCACAAGCGCTCCTGCGCCAGGGATAAGCGAGCGGGACGGGGGTCGCTGCGCCGGGGAATACGCCGCGATTTCCCCTGCCCCCGGCGCCCCTTGAGCCGCTTGGCCAGCAACGCTCGTTTTTCGTCCGATAGATTCTCGCGGCGGGACTCGATGTCTTTTTCTTCCATAATCGATATTGAATCTTTCGGATCTACATGGCCTCGATCTCGCGCAGAATCGCGTCCTCGATTGCGCGTGCGAGGCCTGCCACGGTCGGGTGTCGAAAAAAATCAACCAAAGAAACGTCGATTTCGAACACATCGCGCAGCATAGAAACGCAGCGCGTAGCAAGAAGAGAGTTCCCCCCGAGAGCGAGAAAGGAATCGTGCACGCCTACCTCGTCGATCAATAGGATTTCTTCCCACAACTCAACGATGGTCTGCTCCGTCTCCGTGGATGAAGGCGCACACGCCCCCAGCGAGTCTCGTCGTCGCGAGTGGCTGGCGGCCTGGACCGCCGCCAGCACCTGGTCGGGGGTCGCCAGCTCGCGAGCGATTCGGACGAAGAGCTCAGCCTCGCGGCCACGATCGACGATCGGGTCGACGCCTCCGCCACCGACGGCAGCTTCGTTGCCCCCGGCCGCGGTTGTCGCTGCGCTTCGCCCCTTTTCGGATATACCCCCGCCGGGAGCGTACTGAAGCTTCGCTATGTCTGAGCTGTGGAGACCCACACTCCGTCGCGTACCCTCTTGCTCTTCATGCGGCGAGGACTCGGTTTCGACCAAACTGCTAAAGAACGCGCGGGCGGGCTCGTTCTTCGGCGTTCGCTCGCAAACCATCACAATCTGATCGAGAGCGCGATCGAGCGCGATCTTCCCCAGCGCGGCCAACATTTCGTGCTCAACTCCCCTTCCCAGCGCGCGACAGCTCAGTAGCATGGTGTCGATCACCAGCGCACCTGGATGCGGCACCGCCAGCATCAACCCGACGACGCCATAGTCCCCGAAACGATCGATCACGTGGACGACACGAGCCACGTGGCCCGCCCCCGCGACAAACGCCGACAGCTCCGCCTCGGAGCGCCGTATCGTCGTCAGATTAAACTGATTCGTTCGCTCCGTGAGCTGCGCGGCCCTCGGGAGCTGAGCCGCGTTCAACTCGAGCACCTTCACCTGCAGCTGTAGGCCCTGAAGAAAGCCCTCCAGGGTACCGGCCTGGCCACGACTATGTTCCCGAGCGATATTCTCGCGATACATGGACGTGCGCCGCTTGTCCGCCCCAGTCACCCGTACCCGATCGAAGGCCCACATATGTTGGACAAAACGCGGAATTTGGTCGCTCTTCCCCGGTAGCTGAAGCGTGAGGACCTCTGGCGCGCCGAGCTTCATCTGACTACATTCCACGGGAGAATCGTCCAAGAACACGAAGCTGTCGAGACCGATATTGAGCTGCGCGGCGAGCTTGCGGATATTGTCGGGCTTCGGCGCCCAGTCGATTTTCGACGCCACGATGTGCTCGGACCGAAGCGGCATCGATTCGCGCGCGAAAACCTCTTCCACATCCGCATCATTGTTCTTGCTCGCCAGACACAACAACACGCCGGAATCGTGCTGCTGGACCATGAATCGCTGTAGCGCCGCGTGCCCATGATCGATTTCGATACCCCCCACCCCATCTTCGCCCACGACGCCCTTCCACAGCGTGCCGTCGCAGTCGAGGGCGACGGCCTTATGCGATGGGCGTGACACAGCGCCAAGTTTTCGCATAAGGGCCGTACCCAATGCTGCGTAGTACAGCTGCGTATAGGGGATATGTCCCACAGCATCCGCATGAGCATCGAAGATCTCGCGCACGGGATACCACGCGGCCACGTCAGCAGCCGCGAGCAAGTAAACACCTGCCATACCGTGCAGGCCTTCCGCCAACTGTTCGCCGAGCGCCACATCGCGCGCGAGCCCGCGGGCATCGGGGCAGCAAGCCACCAAGTGTGGGACCGCAGGATCTCCGACTTGGCCGAGCCCGGAGATCAACTCATCGAGCGACTCGCGAGCGTCGTCACCGAAGTCCGAGAACCGCAGCAAGATGAAGTTGGCACCGCGTCGGTTTCGCCGAAAAACCGACGCGGGATCCAACAAGGTCTGGAAGACCTGGTTATAAGGCGCAAGCGCCACGCTTGTGGCCAGGCCGAACTGGCGCGCCCAAAACGAGAGCGTATCGACGATCGGATCGGCGGTAAATGTCGCCGCAACGGCGACACGGCGATCGGCGTCCGCCAAGCTGGGGCTCTCGGAATCGTCGGATGACGGAGGCGGTGCGTCCATGGTGCAGTGGTGGCGGGGGGTGCCGCTTCCGCCGGCACATTGCGGCGGCGTCGTGGCCGCGGTGCGGCCCCATTGTATGCGAAGTACTCGCGCGTGCAACGGTAGTCTCCCGCCGAGGAGAGGAACCAAGAAGACCGAAACAACCGCTCCCATGGGAGCGGAAGCACTCGAGCCGAAGCCAAGCCGAAGCCAAGCCGAAGCACTCGAGCCGAAGCACTCGAGCCGAAGCCAAGCCTCACGCCCGCCGACGCGAGCCCCACCGGAACACTCGAGCCGGAAAAACCGGGGGGCTCTCTCCCATCGCCGACGAGCGATACTCGTACGGGCGATACCCGTACAGGCGAGATTCCACCGGAACGCCGTACAGCTCCCTCTGTGTCCCTCCGGGCGCATCGACGCGTAGAAGAGGTGGGCGCGAGGCCGTACTTCGCGCCCAATGCGCTCGGCGGCCCTGCGCCCACGTCGAACCATAGATCACGAACGCCCTCGCTCCATCGTCATATGCGCACAGTATGAACACCCGCGCTGGCTCGCGCTGGGGCGCACCCTCTGCATTCCTGAAATTCCTAACACGCGCCCGCGACCAAGCGTCGCGCTTCCATTCTGCCCCGCGAGGGGGCATACAGTGGTCGCGGTTGCCACGTCTCCGGCCCCACGGTACCCACCATGGACAACAGAATCCAGGCCTTCCAAGACTTCCTGACCTCGAAGTCGGTCGAGATGTCCTATCTCGACTTCCTCGTCAACTTCGCGCTCACCTTCGCCCTAGGCGCTTCGCTCGCGTGGCTGTACGTGCGGTTCGGCCAAGCGTTATCCAACCGGCGTCGTTTGGCGAACAATTTTCCGATGCTCGCGCTGACCACCATGCTGATCATCACCGTGGTCAAGTCTTCGCTGGCCCTCTCCTTGGGCCTCGTGGGTGCGCTTTCCATCGTCCGCTTCCGGGCAGCGATCAAAGACCCCGAGGAACTGGCCTATCTGTTCATCGCTATCTCCATCGGACTCGGCCTGGGCGCGGGACAACGTGTCGTCACCCTCATTGGCTTCGTTGGCCTCGGGCTGGCCATCTACGCGCGACACCGTGTGGCGGTCCCGCAGCAAACGAATCGGAGCATGTATCTGACACTCGCCAGCGATGGCTCACCACGCTTCGTCCTCGCCGATATTGTGAAGACACTACGCAAAACCTGTGCAGCGGTGGATCTCAAGCGCTTCGACGAGAGCAGCGGCGCAAGCGAGGCTGTGTTCATGGTCGACATCAACGGTTTCGAAAAACTCGAGGCGATGCGCAAAGATCTGGCGCAAATCGATGAATCCATGCGAATTACGTTGCTGGATCAGGGAGTCGTCTAGTCGATGCAAATCAAGGCCCGGGAGCGCAGACCGTGGCGGGGGAAGGTCTATTGGCTGGCGCTCACGCTTGCCGGTGGCGCGACGCTTCTAGGGCTCGCCCTCCTCTTGCTGCTGCCCGCGAGCACCATCGCTCGACTCGCCTGGGCGCCCGCGGGGGGTGCTGCGGCGCAAATTCAGCGTAAATTCTTTCGCCTGCTACGCAGCCAACGCGCGACACTCCGAGCAGATCCGGACACGCTGACTTTCGATCTCAAGTTCAAGCACCTGCAACAGATCCGCTTTGATCGCGCCCAGGCCCTGGCGGAAGGCGCCCGCAACAGCGACGACAACACCTGGGTGCCCGCGAAGATCCGCGACGGTGAACGTCGACTCAAGGTCAAAGTCCGCCTCAAGGGCGTATTCCGCGATCACTGGGAGGACCCCAAGAAGTGGTCGATGCTCGTGAAGGTGAAAGGGGGCGAGACCTACAAGAGCATGAAGCGATTCAGTGTCCAACGCCCCTCCGCCCGCGAGTTCATCTACGAGTGGCTCTTCCTGAAGATGATCGGAGACGAAGGACTCATCGCGCTCCGCATCGACTTCATGGAAATCGTCGTCAACGGCGAAAGCCTTGGCATCTACACGCTAGAGGAGCAGAGCGGGAAGCGACTCGTCGAGAACAACACCCACCGAGAGGGCCCCATCGTCGGTTTCGGCAGTAGCGGGTGGCTGGAGATGTTCCGGGCACACGAAGGCCAGACGGCTGGGACGTTCGAAATGGCGGATATCAGAAGCACGCAAAGCGGGTCGATCCCCCTCGGTACCGCGATGAATCGCGCCAACCGCCGCGCGCTCACCCTGCTTGAGGGGTTTCGTCGCGACCAACTCGATCCGGGCGAAGTCTTTGAATTGTCCGAACTCGCCCGCCTCGCTGCGATTTACGCCATCTTTGGGGCTTCGGAATTCGACTGGCGTGATCTGAAGTTCTATCTCAACCCGATCACCAACAAGCTCAGTCCGATCGGGAAGGAGATCCATCATCAACCTGCCCTGTTCAACCCCGGATGGTGGCAAGGCGACGACCCGGGCAGCGACCAGACACGCTTCATTCGCCGCCTGTTCGACGACGACACCTTCATGCGACACTACATCCGCAACCTGACGCGGCTGTCCGCACCCGAGTATTTAGATGCATTCTTCGAGCGCTACGCCGAGGGCATCGAACGCAATATGGGCCTCATCGCCATCGAGGCCCCGTGGTTCGCGTTCCCTTCGCCCGACATGACCACAGCTCAAGCCCAGATTCGTGCGGCCCTACACCCATGGCGTCCCGCCCACGCCCACGTCGAACGAAAGGACGACGAAACCCTCACCATCGAAGTGGGAAGCGTTCATCACTTCCCCGCCGAGCTGCTGGGCCTCGTCACGGCGTCGGGCAAACTGGTCGAAAACCCCTCGGGCGCGCCCATCAAGCTCAAACGGCGCCTCACGACCTCTCTACCCCACTACGAGCTGCAAACCTACGCCTTCCCGCTCGCCGCGGCCGATACTTCCTTCGACACAATAAACAAGTCCGCCCCGGGTACGGACCCCCGTCTCCCGGGCCTCGCCATCCGCGTCCGCGTGCTCGGACTCGACGAGACCGTCGATGTCCCGGTCACGCCTACGCCGCGGTTTTCCCCCGAGCTTGTCGCGTCGTCCACTCTCGATGCGCGACAATATCCGCCCCCCGCCGACATGTTCGCCATCAACAGCACCACAAAGGAGATCCTGTGCCGCCCCGGTAACTTCACCATTCGACGCCCCATCGTGATTCCGACGAACCATCGTTTACTCTGCTCGGGCGACGTGCGATGGGACCTCAAAGACGGTGCGTTCATTTTGTCTTACTCGCCCGTCGAGCTACGTGGCACAGCCGATACCCCTATCCGCATCGTATCCTCGGACCGCTCCGGCGCCGGCTTTGCCGTCGTGAACGCGCGGGCGGATTCGCGACTCACACATGTACAGATGAGCGGGTTGTCCACCATCGCACGCCAGGGCTGGACGCTCACCGGCGCGCTCACCTTCTATCAGTCGCCGGTCCACATCGAGCGCAGCCACTTCAGCTCCAACGAACGTGGCGACGACATGCTCAATATCATCCGCTCAACCTTCGAAATCCACGACACCACATTCTCCGACATCAAATCGGACGCATTCGACTCCGATTTCTCGCAGGGAAAAATCGTGGGTGGATCGTACCGAGATATCGGTGGCGATGCCATCGACACATCCGGTTCGACCATCGACATCAGCGGCGTCGAAGTCCTCAGAGCTGCGGACAAGGCCATGAGTTTCGGAGAACACAGCGTAGCCTCCGTACGTGCTGCTACTGTACGCGAGTCCCATATCGGGATCGTAAGCAAAGACCTCTCCCGCGTTCAGGTCCACGATTCGTCGATTCATGACACCGCCGTCGGATTTGCCGCCTTTCAGAAGAAGCCCGAGTTCGGACCCGCTGAGCTCTCCGCCACCCACGTGACCCTGCAAAACGTCCCTGAAACGATGCTCGTCGAAGTCGGCTCGACGGTAAGTATCGATGGTTCTCGCACAAACGGCACGCGGACCGACGTCAAAGCGCGCATCTACGGACCCGAGCTGTGACGGACGGATCGCCCGTAGCGTCATCCTCGTCGCCAGCAATCTCATACAGGTACGAGCGCAAAGCGCACGTCAGTGAACTCGATCTCGCCCACATCGAGCAGCTGGTCCGCCTGCATCCGGCGGCGTTCCGGGAGGTCTTTTCGCAGCGTTTTGTCAACAACATCTACTTCGACACCGTCGACTTCCGCTCCCTGGCTGAAAACATTGAAGGAGACGAACACCGGACAAAGTACAGACTACGCTGGTACGGGGAGCTGCTCGGCAAGGTCGCGCGACCCGTACTCGAGCTGAAGATCAAGAGCAACGCCGTCGGTCGCAAGGCGAATTTTCCGGTGCAATCCTTCCGCTTGGAGCTCGGCTTCGCCGCACGTACCGTACGCGATGCGATTCTGGCTTCGGATCTTCCCCCTGTAGTGCATCTGGGAGTCTCTGCCTGCGAAGCGAAGCTGATGAACCGATACACCCGCCGCTACTATCTTTCTGCCTGCAGCCGATTCAGGCTCACCATCGACAGGAACCTTGAGTACTACCGCATTCGCCCCACGCATAACACTCTAATTCACAACATACGCGACCGCGACGTGGTCGTCGTTGAGCTCAAATACGACCGGGAGCATGACGAGGTCGCCCATACAATTTCTTCCTATTTCCCGTTTCTGCAGACGAAGAGTTCGAAGTACGTGCGTGGTGTCCATAGCCTATGGCGCTGGCACGAGTTAGACCTGTAGTGGGCCATCCGTCCACGCCTGCTCCGCTCCCGCCACTACCCAGTCCCGCACGACGACTACGGAGCACGTTCAACCGCGCCCACGCTCACGCTGCCCGGAGCGCGCACACGACCGAAAAAGTCATCGATTGCGACTGGCCCGGGAAGTGGAGGACCCTCGGGAATGACCGCTGCAACTGGAATGAAATGATGAGGCCGCGATGGGAACGGGATTTCGTGAGCGAACGGACTGGCACGCTCGTCGCCTCCACTTCTCACGTTGTTGCGAGCGTCCCCCTTCCCTTCTAGGGCGACACGTCGCACCGATCCAGGCGCGTAAAGCAGGTTATTCAAACAGCGTCCACCCTTCAGACCGCACAATATGGCGATACCACCATCGTTCTTCCAATAGAGCGTATTATTGTACACGTCCGATACCTTCACTCCGGTGATCATATACACATCCTTGCCTCCACCGTCCGCCACCGTCAGGTCCACGATGTTGTTTCTGAACGCCAGACCGTCGATCTCAGCGAGTTGAAATGCTATCAAATAGTCCGAGGTAACCCGCTCATCATTTTGGACGAAATTTCGTTCGATAATATATCGTCGGTGCGGACCTGGTGGCACGTTCATCGCCCCCGACTGCTCCGTCGCCACGAGTACATTGTCAGAGACAATAATCTCCTCGGTAGGAAGGCCCTTGGTACACATGTCGTCGTAGCTTTCCGGCTCCGAGTCACAGCTTCGAATCGAGATATTTTGTTTGAAGGGAGCCGGACGTTCGATGCGACTATGTTGAAGTAGGAACTTACGTGAGTGCATGGTCCGATAGCCACCTTCTCCGCCCGACGTATCCTCGAGCCACAATCCCATCACCGCCGAACGCTCCAGCTCTAGGAATGCAGCCCATCCACCGCCGGGCTTCAGTTGTTCCTCGTAGCTCACATCGACAATGAACACATTCTCGGAAAACCGTGTCGACGGACCAAAATGCGTCGCCAGCCCAAACCCCCGCCAGGAGCGGGTCCGTACCCGATAGAGCAACACATTCCGCGCATCCACTATTTCGAACGCGGCCACGCTATGCTCGCTCTTGGGGTCGCCGACCAGATCGATGTCCATGAATCGCCAGTCCGACGCTTTTCGAAAATTCAAGGCCATAATCGTGTCGTTGACAGTTTCCTGATACTGCCAGATTGGCCGAGCTGCGGCCTCGGATCCAAACGCCCCGATAATCCCCGTTTGCCCCCTTACCACCACCCCAAGGGTCGCCGCGCGAAAGACGTCACCGCGCCGAAAAAGCAGACGGCTGCGCGACGCCAAGCGCCCCTCCAGCGCCTCGAGGACGTCGTTCGTATCCACACACCGGCCCCGGACGTTACACCTGCCGTCGCCGTCGATATCGAGCGGGCAGCCGGAGAAATCGCCTCCACTGGCGATATCGGCGATACAATAGGTCGACAAGACGTCCGGCGACTCGACCGTGACCGTGACCTCCTGTGAGGCTGTGTTCCCCGCTCGGTCACGCACCGCGAGACGCACCGCGTACACTCCGGGCTGGTCGAACACGTGAGCGGCCATGGGCCCCGAGGCCACTTGTTTGCTCTTGCAAGAGTACTCCCACACGCCTGAGCTCGACGCTGCGTCATCATGAAAATACCACTGGTAGTGTAGATCGAAAAAGGGGTCGACCGAGGTGTCGCTATGCGTGGTCTCCGTAGCATCGAAGAACACAGCCAGCGGTGCGACCCCAAAATGCCGGTTCATGGTGAGCGCAAGCGAGATTTCGTCACTGGCAAACACGCGGTCGAGCGACGAATCCGCCACGGTGCCCGCGGTATCGCAAGAGGCGATACCCATGCGCTCGGATGTGGCGACCTTGAACGCAGTCGAGCGTTCGCTAGACAGAGTCGCCTCGGTCGCCTCGGTCGCCTCGGTCGCCTCGGAACCGTCAGAGAAATTGGCCGCGCAACAAAGCCCTGCAGCCCCCAGAACCAAGAACACGGCGCAGATCCAATAGCGATTGATCTTCATTCGAAACCTCCGAAAAATGCTCACGGTGGCATGTTAGCTGCGATGCGAGCGGTACGCCAGGTGCTGAGCTGGAAGCTCCCGCGCCAGCCGAGAGAGCGCGCCTGCCAAGAAGAACGGCAGGAGCGGGAACGGGGCGTTGGGCAGCATCTCAATCCCGGTGATCGCCACAGCGACGCCCAACCCCGCCACGAGCCGTGCGTCGCGCTTGTCACGAAATCGTCCGATACGAATGAACGCATAAACCACCCACCAAAGAAGAAGCCCAAACGTCGTGAGCATACCCACGTAGCCGCGCGCGCCCAAGATGATGATCCAGACCCCGTCTTGTGTCGAGAGGTCGGCGCCCGTGATGGGGTCGAAGATGCGTGGCCGACCGTAGCCGCCCCAGCCCCAGGCAAACCGCTCGATGGCCTTATCCAGCATCAATCGCTCGTGCCTGAAACGATAGGCCAGAGATTCGGCTCGCTCAGCGTTGATCCCCTCGATCGCGGTGATAATCTGCTCGTCGGGGAACAGCGGCGACGGACGAATCATCGGGTAACTGATGGAGATAGCGACGAGCACCGTGCAGACAAGGAGTTGGACACGGGCCCCAGTTAGCACCACGAGCGGAATGCAGGCGAACGCGTACATCGCCGCGCCCAGCGAATGATCCAACAGCAAAACGCCGAACAAGAAGAGGAGGAGGGCGCCGGGTGGAATTCGGTAGACACGCTCTCGTGCCCGGGTGAGCGCCGCTGCGAGAACAATGGCAACCGCCATGAAAAATGCGAGCGTCAGCCCATGCTCAAGGAAGACTTGTGCACGAAACCCACCACCTCGGCTGGCCTGCACCCAACTATGGGGGAAAAAGCCGTAGACCCACACGTGCATTTGAGGGCTGATCCGCAGTTCGAGCAACATCGGCACGCTGTACAGGAGGGCAGCCGCGACCCAGGCACGAAGCACCACGCGCACATCCTCCGAAGTTCTGCACAGTACCCGACCTAGGTGAAACGGGAGCACATAGTGCAATATATCGTTGATGCTCATTGCTAGTGCATCATAGGGGCGCAGTCCGGGCAGGGTGCGCGGCCCGTACTGAAGCATGTCGGAATTGGTGAAGGCTGTGACGAAAGCGGAAACCGGGTAGACGATAAGGACGATCCAGACCGCCCGCCCCGGAGACGCACAAATCCTCGCGGGGTAGGTCAGGAGCAAGCCCAACGTGGCTCCCAGAACGGCCATCTCGCGTTTTCCGAGCTTCGGTACTCCGGGCCAGTCAATAGCGTGCACAGAGGGCAGGAGAAGGACGCCGGCGAGGAGCACGATCACCGTGGTCTTCGTTGGGCTCCAGCGCCCACGCGCTGCAAGGTACACCGCGACCGCAAAGGGTACGAATAGCGCGATGGCGACTCTGCCGAATATGTTGACCGATCCCACGAGGTTCAAGGTGCTGTAGTTGGGGCAGGCTACAACAGCTTGGGCTGCGTCACGACGGAAGCCAGTGCCCCTCACACAAGCTTCCGCGCACCGCGTGGAACACGCGCGCACGCCAGCCGCCGCGTGGGCTTGTGTCCGCGAGGTACTCAGATGGGCGTATAAGGATGAAGATGAGGATCGCCCTGACGGCAGATGACGCCCCCAGCATACAAGGCACGGCCTCGGGCCCCGTCGCCGACGCCGGCAGAATGGACCGAATCCGGGACATCCTCCAACGTCGTGGGATCCCACACTGCGTGGCCTTCGTGATCGGAGAGACGGCGCTGCACAACGAGGGGCCGCTACGTCGCTGGCTCGAGGCCGGCTACGAGCTCGGGAACCACACATATCGCCACCTTGCGGCCAGTGGCAGCACCACAACGGAATTCATGGCGGATGTGGAGTCGTGTGATCGCGTCCTCCAAGACCTCGGCGTGCCCAACAACTCACGAAGATGGTTCCGCTTCCCGTATCTCGACCGCGGCCCGGACCGCGCTGGACGACGAGCTATCGTCGATGGGCTCGAATCCCTGGGATATGTCGTAGCGCACGCTTCGGCGGACCTCCACGATCACTGTTACGAGGGCCCCCTAGAACGGGCCAGATGCAGTGACGACACCGCCCGCGCCCGAGCCATCGACGCTCGCTATCAGGCAGCCGCGCTGGCCTCCCTCGTGCAGGCGCGCCAGCTCACACTCGGCGCCTTCGGCGGGTCGATCACACACTCGACCTACTTTCATTTCGGTGAGGCCTCATGTCGTAGCCTGCCGCAAATCCTCAATTGTCTAGAAACGATGGGCGTGCAATGGAGTCGACTCGATGCGGCACACGATCAAGTCTCCTACCGCGCATTTGATCGTGATCTCGGTCGATCGGGTCTGCTGACCGGCTCCCTCCCGGCCACCCTGTTCGTCAAAATCGCGCGCAGGCTGGCCCGCGCAACGGTCCGCCTTGGTCTATTTGAGCAAGGCGAACTCGGTCCAAAATGGCCGCACCTGGCCGAGTAGGGGGCCGTGCAAAAATAGCATAATGTTCGTATTCCCCCAGAATGGACGTCAGAGGCGTCCAGGCACGTTCCACGAACTTCATCGATCGACTTGTTTTTGCACGGCCCCTAGGGGCCGAGCTGAGCAGGGGCCACAGCGGCAGGGCCATCGCACCGAAAGGTCAATGGTTTCGGTGACTTAGCGTGCGGACTTGCGAAGTCAACGGTTCTCGGATCACCTGAGCGTGTGCCACGCATCTGTCTCGGACCTGAAACAAACACACA
>JAZGFE010000216.1:0-15366 GCA_036479215.1 Nannocystaceae bacterium
TGATGATGATGATGATGATGATGACGATGATGACGATGATGACGATGATGACGATGATGACGATGATGACGACGAAGACGATGACGATGAAGACGATGATGATGATGGCGACGATGATGGCGACGACGACGACGAAGACGATGACGATGACGACGACGGCGACGAAGACGATGACGATGACGATGACGATGGCGACGATGATGACGATGATGACGATGATGACGATGATGACGACGAAGACGAAGAAGACGATACCTGCCCCGACGACGACCTCGGTGACGCCGCCGACATCGACATGGTTGACGGCGGTGTCGCCACTTCGGACCGTTTTGCCGGAAGCTGCGCCGAGGGAAGCCACAACGAGCGGTCGTTCCTCTGGCAGGCGCCAGAGGCTGGGTGGTATCGGTTTGCCGCACGAGGTAGCACTGATTCCGCCGCACTCCTGTATGTGCTCGATGGCGAGTGCGTCGGTGATGAGCTTGGATGTAGCGCAGGTGAGTTCTCTGGAGACCGTTCGGCGCTGGACCTTGAGCTAGCGAACGACCAAATCGTTACAGTCTTGGTAGAACGAGAAAACGAGGACGCAGCGGATACGCATCTCGTCATCGGTTCGAGCATGGCGTGCGAGGACCTGGGCTCGGAGCTCCCCTTGGAGCGCGAGAGCGAGCTTTTCCCGGCGGCGAACGTGTGGTGGTCCGCGTTGTGCGGGGGCGACGGGCCCCAGCGAGGCTATACTTGGACGGCGCCGAAAACGGGGGTGTTCGCGTTCGACACCGAGAATTCGAGTGTGGATCCGGTGTTGTACTTGCTCGACGACGTTTGCGGGGGAGATGAGCTGTGGTGTACCTCGCGTGACGGCGCTTCTGCCCGTCTCGCGGCCGTGCTGGCCGAAGGTCAGAAGGTGACGATCGTGGTGGATGCCAAGACGCCCGATGACATCGGCGACATCACGTTGCGCGTCCAAGCAGAAGAATGTCCCGAGGAGAACTTCTTGGATGCGGACCGTCGTCCCGGCACAGCCCGCCTTGAGAACGCTCGCCCCGACACTTCCGGCCACGAGGCCGTCGGCCTTGACGACACCGCCCGTGTCCATATCCTCCGCGACGGGACCGGGCTGCGGCATGTGGTGACTGGCGACACACGGGAAGACGACGATACCTTGCCAGCGAGTTGCGGCGCGGGGTTGGCCGGTGTCCCTGATGCGACATTTCGATGGACCTCGCCAGCGAGCGCAACGTTCAAGATCACGAGCGAGGGCTCGACCTTTGACACCGTGCTCTTCGTGCTGCGCGACGACTGTTTGGGGACCGAAATCGCCTGCAACGATGATGCGGAGCCGGGCGTGCAGACCTCGACGGTCGAAGTGACCTTGGAAGCTGGAGAGACCATCGTGATCGGTCTCGAAGGGGTCACGCCAAGCGATACCGGCTACTATGAGGTGGAGATACACTCCACCTAAGCGCCCGCGGGCGACGCCTTCGCTAAACCGCGGAAAAATGCGAGCATCCGCACATGAGCCACAACACCATCACGGTCGTCGCCGTCGCCTTGGGTGCTGCATCGCTGGCGTGCTCGGAGACAGAGGGCTTCGGGTCCGGGCCTGGTGAGGGAGGGGACGAGGGCCACGGTGGCGGTGGTGAGCCGGATCTGTGCGAGTGGGGCGAGCTAGCCACGCGACGCGAACCTTCCACTGCGGCGCCCGGTGGACTGTCGGTGGACAATATTCCTATGATGATAAGCTTCGGTTTCGATGACAATGGGTACGTCGACGGCATGGCGTGGGCCCTCGACTATCTCGAAGGCAAACGCAATCGGGCTGGGGAGGGGAACGCCTGTACCTTCGACGACACTCAGGTGAGGGCCAGCTTCTACATCACGTCGGCCTACGAACTGAGTGATCAGTGGGCGCGAGCGTACGACGATGGTCACGAGATCGGAAACCACAGCCACACGCATGATCCGCAGACCCTGCCTCAGAATCCCAGCAAGGAGTTTTGGCTCAACGAATTGAGCACTTGCAACGACTATCTCATCGACAGCTGCGGCGTACCCGAGAGCCGCATCATCGGATTTCGCACGCCCTTTCTCAGCCAGTGCGACGCCACATTCGAAGCCGTCACCGATATGGGTTTCACCTACGATTGCAGCATCGAGCACTACCGGGTGCTCGGCGAAGATATGTACGTGTGGCCGTACACCCTCGACGGTGGGCCCGATCCCCACAGCACGTTTCCGGCTTTCGTGACGGGACAATACCCTGGACTGTGGGAGATGCCGGTCTACGACATCTTCACCGATGTGGCGGGCGGAGGTACGGCTACCGGTTTTGACTACAACATGTGGGCGAACGCGAAGATGACGAAATCTGAGTTCGTGCAATCGCTAAAGTGGAGTCTTGAGCATCGTCTCGCCACCAATCGCGTGCCTTTGCTGATCGGTGCCCACACGGACTACTACTCTGCAGACAATGCGGATGCAAACGCCGCATCGGTAGCCTCATACGAAGAGCGCCGGGCCGCGGTGGAGGAGTTCCTCGACTACGCCCTGGCGTTGCATCCAGATATTCGTGTGGTGAGCTACGCTCAGATTCTCCGATGGGTGCGCGCCCCGGTCGGCCTGGACGGCGCGCGATAGTGGCCGAATGGGGCGAATGCGCGGTTCGATCTCCACCATGGCCGTCCGTCGCCCGCTTTGGGTCGAGAACCGTCCTCTGCTAGCCGGTCTCGTGGTCCAAAATTCGGTGATGGTATGCAGGACAGGTGAGGTGAACACATGAGATCGACAGAGAGGTGCGACGACGACGCTTGGTGCCCGGTGTTGGGTGTGGGTATGTGCGACGCGGAGGTCGATATGCAGGGGCCGGTTTTCCACAACATGCGAGTACACGATCACCAACGAGCGCGATCGGACAGCCATCTTGATCGCGCGGCTTGGAGCCCACTACAGCGCTTCGGTCGAGCGCTGTCGAATAGGGCGGACTGCGCGGAGGTTCGGGGATGGTTGTCGGCGGAGGCGCAACGATGAAGCCGGTTTGTTTCATGATCATGCCATTTCGTCGCAAGGCCGTACGAGGGGCCCGGGCGGGTGCGCCCGCCGAGGTCGACTACGACCGGCTTTGGGATGTGGCCTACCGGCCAGTACTGATCGACCTCGGCTACCTGCCTGTGCGCGCGGATCTCGAGAGCACATCGGTCATTGTCAAAGACATGCTGAATCGCCTCAAGCACGCGGACCTGGTATTGGCCGACGTGAGCTTGCCGAACGGGAACGTCTACTACGAGTTGGGCGTTCGGCATGTGGCCCAAGAAACGAATTGCGTGCAGGTGGCAGCCAGCTGGTTCAGCCCTCTGTTCGATATCAAGCAGTTTCGTACCATCACATTTCCGCTCAAAGACGGGGATATCTCTGATGCTGAAGCCGCGAATATAAGAAAAATTCTCGGCGTACGGATCCGAGAATTCGGGGAGGCAAGAACGCCCTACCACGAGTTGGTGGACACGGAGCCAGAGCAGGCGTTCGCGGATACGGCCCGTCGAATCAGTGAATTCCAGTCGCAACTGTCCGAGCTGCGACTGATGGAGGGCGGTGCTGCGCGAGCGGAGCGGATCGAGACGATGGTTCGCGAGAATCTCGGCGCCGCTAAGATCATGCCCGACGTCGCGCTCGAATTATTGTATCTCCTGCGCGACGCGAACAGCTGGAGGGCCGCACGAGATTTCGTCGACGCCTTGCCTACCGAGACAGCGTTCGGCGTGGAGGCCATCGCAGAGCAGTATTGCCTCGCCTTGTCGGAGCTTGGGGAGCACGAAAAATCGATCGCTCGGCTTGAGCAAATGAACCGAAAATACGGTCCGTCGGCCGAGCGATGTGGAATCATCGGAGGCCGATTCAAGCGCAAGTATCGTGATGCCCGGGCGCAGCGCCGGGGAACCGGCGCTACGGATCCGAGCGCATCCGAGCGCGCGTATCTCCAAAAGGCCATCGCCTCCTACAAGGAGGGCATGCAGCTCGATCTCAATGGCTACTATTGTGCCTGCAACCTACCGGGGCTGTTGCGTTCGCGCAATCGCCGCGGCGACGAAGAGGCGGCGGGGATTGTCGAGGTGCTGGTGATCGCGGCTTGCCGCCGCGCCAAGACTCGAAATCACACGGACCCATGGCTCAACAACACATTGTTGGGTACTGCTTTTCGGCGAGGTGACTTGGATGCCCTCGAGAACCTTGCTTTGGAGGTCGAGGGCGGGGTCGGATGGCGACTCGCTTCTACCCTGGCCGATACCGACGACTGGATCCGACAGGCGCCGATCCACAAGAAAGCCGCACTCATGAGTATTCGTGACCGCCTGGTGGATGTGCTCGCTTCGAAGGAGCCGTGCAAGTGATGGGAGCGCTCCCAACAGACACGTTCTCGAGCGCATGGCACCGATACCGCGAGTGGGCGGAAACCTCCGCTGCACTGAAAATCGCGCAGACCCGGGCGCGCACAGTCGCGCTGGTATTCGGCGTGGCGGCGGCGGCGTTGGGTGCTTTCGCCGCGGGAGCGAGGTCGTTCGATCCCGAGGCCACTCGGCCGGTGTTGCCTTGGCTGACTGGCGCGAGCGCGCTGCTGCTGGCCACCGGTGGATATGTTGGGCGGGAGCTGCTCATTCCAGAGCATGAGCACCGCTGGGTCCGGGCGCGCATGTACGCTGAGAAGATTAAGCGAGATTTGTGGCTCTATTTGATCGGAGCACCGCCATACCACGACGCCGACGATAGGAAACGTCGCTTGGGTGAAGGTACGCTCGGTATCGTCGATGCGGATGTCCAAGCGCGCGTGCTCGCGCCTGATGACGTACTTGTGGTTCGGAAGCGCAAGCGAGACCCGTTGATGTGCGCTCCCTGTGGCGTGACAAAGCGTGCGCGATGGTACCTCATCCACCGTCTACAGCAGCAAGTGCAGTGGTATCGCCGCGAGGTGGCGACGATGGAAGCGCGGGTCGGGTGGAGCCAATGGCTACGTTTCGGTTTTGGTGTGTTGGCGGCGGGGGCTGGGCTGACTGCGTTCGCTCGCACGCCTCTCCCCGAGACGATCCCGCTGCTGACGACCTGCAGCGCGGCCCTGCTCGCGCACGTGCATGCGCAGCGCAGCGTGGCGCTTGTCGGCTTATACCGGCGTACCGCTGATGAGCTGGTGCTGCAGTGGCTCGATTGGCACGAGTGTCCCGCGGAAGAGCGTGACATCGAGCTACTTGCGGTCCGCTGCGAGGCCCTGATGGAACGCGAGAACCAGTCATGGCAAACTGAACGCGTGAGGGAGGATCGCCTGGTGGACGCTCGAGAGCTGTTCGAGGCGGTGTTGGGTAAGGACCCCGAGGGGGGCGTTGCGCAGCCCCGCGCATGTGTGGATCAGTCTCCCGCCGCTATCGGCACGATGGCCCAATGGGGTTCGTCGTGCAGTGACGGGGAGTAGTCGTTGCTACGTCCCTGGTAGACGCGCCACGCCGCTTCCGCGCCGGGGAGGTCGCGGTCGACGGCGCTAGCGAGTGCCGGTGAAATATTCATCGTATAAGCTTCCGGGTTGCTCGGGTAGCCGACCATGGTACGAGCTGGGAACCCCATGATCTCGCCCATCGTCTCGCTGCCGCAGTCCGCAGCGAGGAATCCAGCGCTGTCCGTTCGGATCGCATCCGCCAACCATTCGGGGCGGATCGACTCGGGATCATCGGCAACCAAAGCGCGGTACATCTCGCCCCAAGTCGCGTACAGACTTTGCCCGGTGTCCGCGTCTGTCATCCGTGCCCAGTATGCGGATGCCATGATCCAGCAATAGTCCGCTTCCGTGAAGCGACCCACCACGAATCGTGACTTGAAGTCGTGGATCGCCTCGGCCCTCTGGAAACCCAGCCCGGCGATGTAGCCCAGCGCCCACGTGAAGAAATCGTCCATCCAAAAGGACAAAGCGCCATCGTGACCTTCCGTTGGCGTGGCGTGGCCGAACTGGTTGG
This sequence comes from Nannocystaceae bacterium, assembly GCA_036479215.1. GTDB lineage: Bacteria > Myxococcota_A > Polyangia > Nannocystales > Nannocystaceae > FL481. The sequence goes on from JAZGFE010000216.1 coordinate 5,988, forward strand.
GTTCGGCATCGACATATCTTTTCCGGTATGCTTCGAGGTTGTTCGCTAGCTTGTCTTCGAAGTAGCGTTTGAGCGGGTGGCTGTCGGGTGTCGCCCACGCCGCCTGCGCGATGGTTCGCAGACCCCATGCCTGGGCGCGCAATTGGTCGTTGATGACGAGGCCCAACCCACCGCCGTGGTCGCCCCAGTAGAAGGAGTTGTAGTTGGCCCAATACTGCAGTTCCTCAAGGTGGAAGTAGTCTCCGGTCAGCAGAAACGGGACGAAAGAGAGGCTGGGCTGGTGCGCAACGTCTGGCTCGAAGGGGGTGCTGCAGTTGCCAGCACATGCCGGAAAGAAGGGGTCGCTTCCCAAGATGTTGGCCCCCGGGTAGGTCTGAGTTGAAAGCGGTAAGTCTGTGGAAGCGTCGCGGTAGTGTATGGGCCAGCTTCCCGCTTGCTCGCTGGTGCCCACGCTGACCCGCTGAGCGCGGGGATCTTGACTTAGCAAGTGGCGTACTGTCCATCGTGGCAGCGGTCCGATATCCGGACGAGCACCGGCCTCGGGCATTTTCTTGTAGATGAATCCGCTTTGCATCAGGCCGCCCACAGCGGGCCAGCGATCGGACATTTCGGTCAGCGATGCCTGCGATACCTTGATGTTGGGATCGTAGTTGGGGACTGCCCCTGTGGAGACGAGATACGGAAGTTGGTATCGCAGATGTACGGGTGGGTGCGTCGCCATGCCACAGGGCGCGTCGCCATCGACTCTGCCGGTAGTGTGGGACCGCATCGACCCGCACGGCCTCGTCGCCTCCGATGAGGATGGATACATCCGCGATGTAGTTGCAAGGGTTCGGAACGAGAGATGTGGTGTTCTCTACGGTGATGGAGGTCCTGACTTGCTTGAAATCCTTGTAGGTGCGCACCGCAAACCGAGCTAGCAAGTGGGGGTGTGCTTCGCCGCTGGCATTTCGGAGTCGATCGGATACATGCCACTCTTTCGCCAACCCTCCGTCGAGCCAGATCCGGTCGATGCTGGCACCCAATAGGGACCGGGCGGAGGCGGAGAACCTCGTCTCCTCGAGCGTGAGCGCAACCTCAGCGTCGAAGTCGCCGGCGAGAAGCTGGCCGAGGCTGAGGCTGAGGCCAGGATCGTCGGGTTCGACCGCGGAAGAGACGAGCTCAATCGCTTGCCGCCGCGCCTTGCCGAAGTCGAGCTCCATTGTGAGCAAAGCGTGCCGAAGCGAACCGTCGTCGTGGGTCGTCTTGTGGTCCGATTGGGTGGGCACGCCTTCACCCGCTGTAGTGCGTCCGACTACTGTGGCTCCAGCGGGCACGTCTCCGGGCGCGAATATCTGCCCGAAACTGAAAAAGATCGGGCCCGCGGGCTCATCCCCCGCGCGTTCGGCCTCGATCGTCGTGATGGTGCTGCCCAGTGGTGGTGGGTCGAGCGCGGGCGTGGATTGTTGGGTGTCGCTGGTGTCGCCGGTGTCGCTGGAGTTTGTGACACCGGCGGTCCCGTTTGCGCTAGAATCGTTCGCCGCGGGTCCCGCTGCCGTGCGACAAGCGAGAACTAGGAGGAGGGGCATACCTCGTACGGGAGGCGAGACCTTCATGGTGTACTCTTGTACCTGTAGGCCCAGATAGCGACCGAGTATTGGACATACTGAGCGAGAAACGCGACGTTGTTGACACGGTCGTATTTGAAACGACCGAATATGTTGTCACCGCAGAATCCGGTCTCCTCCAAAGCGACGCGCTCGAAGCGATTGTCTTCGGGGTGGTAGATCAGAGTCCAGCACGAAGCGTCGGCGCGATTGACCGCGAGAAGGACGTCGTTCCTCCCGTCGTATGCGAGCCCCCAGCCCCCGGTCGCGGGAGGTGTGTCGCCGCTTGGGTCGAGTTGGGTCCAGCGGTCCGCTCCGATCTCATAGCGCCATAGTGCTCCGCTTGAGGGGTAGTCGTGGCCGAGGACGTAGAGCGTGTCCCCTTCGCCGCCCGACGCTGTCATTGCGCAATGGGTGCTCCCCGCGATGCCCGGCTGCTGGAGGCTCGAATCCCAATTGTTCGTTATCGGATCGTACGCAAAGAATCCACCGGGCGTCCACGCGTATAGTCGACCTTTCGCATCCGAGTAGGTGGCGCACGCTCCGGCCTCACCGAAGGTGTGGGCGGTCGCGTAGGTCCAGCCGTTTCCGGCGGAGGTGTCGTGGTCGTGGTCGGGGTCGAACAACCACATATCCAACGGCGAGAAGGCGGTGGGTGAGCATCCGCTGATCTCATCGTGTCCGAACCCTCCGAACTGGGCAAACTGACCCACGTTCGTCAGCCACTCTACGGTGTCGTAGGTGTGGCGGGACGTGGGTTTGGCTTCATCTATCGAGGTCGAGCCGGCTTTGAATACGGCCCCGGGGTAGGATTCTTGGTAGTTGGCGCACTCGAGTAGGTGATCTGGAGAGTCGGAGACGCCGATCTCATGCCAGCGGAAATCCTCAAGGGAGAAGGCCCACACGCCATTGCCCATATACGCGGCCGCGTGGCCACCACCGAAGAGGAGTAACCGACCGGCTTCATGGTCGAGGGCCATGCCCGAGTAGTCGGTGATGCCGTAGGCGCGTTCGATCTCGCCGCTTCCGTCGTGCAACAGGCGCCATGCGTCGTCGGGCAGGTCACCGAGGGAGGGATTCGCTTCGTGTTCGCCGGAAGCTGCGGTCTCGTCTTCGGATGAGCTCGTGGCGCCTTCGGGCCACGATGTCGGTCCGTTTGTAGAGGGTGTCGGGTCGCCGGAGGACTGGGATCCGGTGTCCGAAGCGGACGGACTGCCTGTGGAGGTCGCGGTGAGCGAAGAACCGACGTTCGTGTGCAACGCAGAGGCGGACGAGGAGGGTGGGGGGGGCTGGGTTGTTGATCCGCAGCCGACGACGCACGAGGTCAGCCAGTAGGGGGTCCACACGTATACGCAGGAGATGCACCGCTGACTCCACTTGAGCGACATCTTAGTGGGGATAGCACGGGTGTGGATCATGGCCCCGTGTGTCTGTGTGCGCGTGGGCTTACCCCACCTGTGTCGGTACCCGCTCCATCGTTTCGTGCGAGCCCATATTCAGGCCAGTGCAAGATCAAAAAGGCCCGCGTCCGGACGGGCGCGGGCCTACGTTTTCAGCCGCAAAGCCGGGCGGGCGGAGGCGTCGACCTTCCGCACGCACACACGAGCGACTAGCTGCTCGTGCCTGTATCGCCGGTATCGGTACCCGTGTCGCCGGTATCGGTACTCGTGTCGTCGGTGCCACCGGTGGCGCTTCCATCGGAAGTACCGGTGTCGCTCCCGCTCGTCCCGGGCGTATCTGGCGTATCGTCGTCTTCTTCCACAGATTCGATCTCCTTCACGGACACATCGTCGATGAAGTAGCCCGACGTGACCGGCGTGGTGCCGTTCGAGGCTGTGGTTGCACCGAAGAGGTTCAGTCCGCCGAGGGTCAAATTGTCGTTGACGCCGACCGACCCCTTACTCCATTGCCAGTTGTGGACGCGCTCGCCGTTGATCGACAGCCGGCCTCTGTCCTCGGCCAGGTCTGTGACAACCATGACGTCGATCCATTCGTCGTGGGCGAATGCGAACGGTACGCTGGCGGCTGCGCCACCGAGAATGGCTCCGATGCCGCCGGGCTCGAAGTGCACGTCGACGCCCCATTTGCTCGTCATGCTTGGATCCGCGGCGGATTCGGCCTCCGCCTGGGTCCAGAACCGTTGCAGCACGTTGAAGTAGCCCTGCTTGTCGGCCTCGACATAGATCTTGAAGTTGATCTGGTACGCCTCACCTTCCTGTAACCCGAGGCGCATCACCAAGTCGTTGTTGTCCGCCACGTACAGCGCGTTGTCTCCGCCATTCGCTTGGTCGGAGGACACCAGGGGGTCAGTGGCGTCGCCCGAGGTGTAGTCCCACGTGACCCAGGGCTCCCCGGCCTGCTCGGCCATTGCGGACCCAGCCTTGTAACCTTCGAAGTCCTCTGTGATCGGGAGGTCCACCGGGTCCTGCCCCCCGTCGTCCGCATCACCGTCACCCGCATCACCGTCACCCGCATCACCGTCACCCGCATCACCGTCACCGTCACCGTCACCGTCACCGTCACCGTCACCGTCACCACTGGTCGGGTCGTCGTCGCCGCCGCCATTGTTGCCGCCGCACGCCATCGCGGGCGAGAAAGCAAGCAGGAGCGCGAGGGTTCCCAGTCGAGACGAGAAGAGGACGTTGTGTTCCGAGTTGCTTCTTGTTTGCATGGTGGGGCTTTCCGCCTAGCACGCGGGTCGCGGGCCAGGGGTCGCGCCGATACCGTGAGGTGCGGCGTGGTTGCGGTACGTCTGCCTGATGGCTTGCGAGGGCCCACACGACCCGCGGTCGGGGCAAATGCTGGCTCGCGGGGGATGGGTTTGTGGCGCGACGGTACACGGCTTGTTCCGCGGAGCAGAGCCAAACTCACGCCCGTTGTGGGAGGCGCGCGATGGGAGCGGATCACGTGGCTCCGGGCGCAGGGGCTCCCTGCGACCCTCAGACGGGGTGGGCGCGGACGACCAGCGGCATGACAGACGCGGGGGGGGCGGCGCCCACGCTCACGATCTACTGCCACGCCGCGCGGGGCACGATGGCACCTCGACGGGCGATGACCTGCAACGCGACGCGATGCCCCTGCGCCACCGCGATGGGGACGGCGTCGCCTCGTCCACGGGCCGCGAGGTATCCGGCGTTAAAGGCGTCCCCTGCACCGGTCGTGTCGGTGGGGTGCGTGGCCCGAGGCGGCGCGTGGGGCTCGAGCATCTGGCCGGTCTGCGTGCGTACCCAACAAGCTCGGGGACCGTCTTTGAGGACGATCTCCGGGCAGTCGAGACCACCGAGGCGTTTGTGCACCGCATTCGGATCGGAGAGGTGGAACAAGTCGCACTCGTCGGCGAAGGAGGGGAGATAGGTGTCGACGGCTGGGAGCCAGCGACACAGCGTGTCGCGTGCGAGCGACACGCTTGCCCAACCTGCGGCTCGGTAGTTGCTGTCGAACGCAAGTTTCGTTCCGTGCCGGCGGGCCTGCTGCACCATGTCGAGCAGGAGAGTGGACCCGGAGGGACCGAACACCGACAAGGAGATCAGCGAGACATAAACCCAGTCAAAATCTAACAGTGCTTGTGCCATGTTCCGCAGAAACTCGTCGTCGTCGTCGTCCGGCTCGAGCAGGCTGCGTGCGGCGGATTCGGAGCGCCAGTAGTGGAAGTGTCGCTCACCGTCGGCATCGGTGTGCACCGCATAAAGGCCGGGGAGACGGCCCGGGACGCGACGTAAGATGCAGCGGATGCCTTCGGTCTCCCAGGATTGTGCCAACCACGCGCTCATCGCATCGGATCCGAGCGCGGTCACATACGTGGTGTCACAGCCAAGGCGTGCGAGATAAACTGCCGTGTTGAGTGTGTCGCCTCCGAAACGCCATGGTGTTGAGCGTTCGCCCCAGTCAAGCTCAAGCATGCATTCCCCAATGGATACGACGTTCATTCGATCCCATGCTACGTCGCAGGTAGACCTCCCGCAACTCGGGCGGGGGGAGGAGCCCCGTCCACCTTCGCGGGGCTAGGCAGGGGAGACGAGTGGCGGCGACAAATGGCGGTGGCGGTGGCGGTGACGGCTGCGGGCGACCTTACTTGCGCAGGGCGAGGCCCGACGCGATGGACGATAGCTCATCTCCCCCGCTGAGTTTATCCGCGCCGAAGCGTGCCAGGAACTCGCTACGGATGCTCGGTACGAACGCGGTACCGCCGGTCATGAATACACGGCCGATCTGGCGGCAGGAGACTCCCGCCGAGCCCAGTGTGTCGTCTAGACACGCGGCGATGGCCGTGACGTCGTCTGCAATCCAGCCCTCGAACGCGCGACGTTTCAGGGTGCAGCTGATCTCGAGTTCCCCATGTTTATAGTGAAACCGTACCTCCGGGCGGTGGGAGAGGGCGATCTTTGCCGCCTCGACAGATTCGTGCAGATAGAAACCTTGGTTCTCCTCAATCAAGGCGACCAAAGCCTCGATGGCCTCGGGCTGCGTTGCGAGTTTGCGCAGGCGTTCGAGCTCGCCCAACACGCGCGCGGTTCTGAGGAAGGAGAGTTTGTGCCACCGAGAGAGCTTGTGGTAGTAGGAGGGCGGGATCGCCATTGTGTGGCCCATCTCGCGGTAGGTTGTGCCTTTTCCGAGCGCGGGTGCCACCAGGTTGTCGATGATGGCGGCGTCGAGGTTGTCTCCGGCGACGGAGATGCCTCCTGTGGCCAGGATGTCCTGGCGACGATCGGTGCGCTTTCTCCTATCTGATCCAAGGCGCATCACACAGAAATCTGTGGTTCCGCCGCCGAAATCCGCTACGAGGGCGAGTTGTTCGCCCTGGAGGTGCTGCTCGTGGTGGTAGGCGGCTGCGATGGGCTCGAGTTCGACGGATACCACCTCGAATCCGGCGGCTTCCCCGGCTCGTTTCAGGCGAGACCGGGCGTACTCGTTGTCCTGGTCCGTCGTGGCCCCAGCGAATCGGACTGGGCAACCAAACCTTGCCGCTCGGATGTCGGTGCCGAGGGAACGCTCGCAACAGACTCGAAAACGCCGTAGAAAGAGTGCGAGCATGCCGTCGAGGTCTACAGTGTGAGGCCCTATCTGAGTGCGGCCGAGCGTCGCCGTGGTCAGGTGGGTCTTGAACGACTGGATCAGTCGGCCTTCGCCCATCGCCTCGAGGTAGGCCTCGATGCCCCCGACGCCCGCCTCGTATCGGATGGGGGTTGCGATGTTTTGTTCTTCGGGATCGAAGTACAAGAGGCTGCGAAAGCTCTGGGTGCTACGGCCGAGAAGCGAGAATGATGCGAGGCGAGGCGGCCCCACGTTGCGGGCGATGGCCAGGGCAGTATTTGAGGTGCCGAAGTCGATCCCGGCTACGGCTTGAGCATCGGGCATTGGGGGCGAGGTTCATAGCGCCTCCTAGGTCGCAAGACAAGGCCGCGGTGACTGTGGCCCGGCGGTGGGCTTGTTCTGCGGGGCGGGGCGAGGGGAGGCGATGCGGGGTCGGTGTATGTGTGTGGCCGCTGCTGTGGCCCGTCCCGCCTCCATGTTGCCAGCACCTGTGCGCCAAGTGTCCGGTTCACCCCTGCTTTCGCGCGCACGCGTTACGCGCCACGCGCTCTAGCACAAACACCGCGCGACGCATCCCGAGTCACCGTGGACACGGTGGGCAGCTGCCTCCGAGGGTTGTCGATGGAGGGTCGCTGGAGGGTCGCTGGAGGTTCGATGGAGGGTCGACGGAGGGTCGATGGAGGGTCGATGGAGGTTCGATGGAGGTTCGATGGAGGTTCGATGGAGGGTCGATGGAGGTTCGATGGAGGTTCGAGGAGGGTCGATGGCGCGCAGCGGTGGGATCGCACACTGGGTCAAGCGCTCCGTCGCGCGTGGGTCGCCGCCGCTATCGACCCGAAGCGGCTACGGTGGTATTGCGCCAAGCTGGATGTACCTACGATACAATACGGTTACAGTTCGGGGCACGGGCAGGCGCGTGACCTACCTCGTTGTCGCGCACAACAAGTGGGTCGTCGAAAACAAGAGCGCGGTTCCGATCCAGCTCGTCGGTCTCGGTAGTGTCGAGGAAGTGGACGAAGCGGCGGCCGTTCGTCTGGTTGAGGCTCTCGAGTTCGAGGCCAGTGTGTCCAAGCGCCTCCCCGTGGGTCAGGGGGTCTTGCGGGAGCTTTGGTGTCGCTGTTTCGGTGAGACGTTGCGGGCGAACAAGAAAGAGATCAGTGCGTGGGTGAGAAAGGCGGCCCCGCGTCGACGGATGCCCCGCAAGCGTATCGCCGAGTTCGTGCACGACGCGGAGGCGAGTCATATCGATGGCGCGATGGCGGTGATGGATGCGTTGTGGGACTGGGATATGACAGTCGAGGCGGTGGCGACGGAAATCCATCGACCGGTGGCGACAGTGAACTGCCTTCTCGTATGGCTCAGTGGCCATGGCGCGCCGATCGATCACGTCCGATCAAGTGGTGAGGTGTACTGGCGGCTTCGGGGAGACCGAAGACCGACGAAACGTGCTCGACTGGGTTGGGCGACTCCACGCTAGCAGCGTCTACGCGGCTAGCGTGAATCCCGAGCAAGGCGCCGACTTGGTGATCGCCTGCGAAAGCGCGACCTCCAAGTTTTCGGTAGATCTTGTTGGTCCCACGCCCCATCATGGGTCGATGTCGATGTCCACGCAGCTGCCATGGGTGCCTCCCTCCCCACAGGAAACGTACGGGGCCCCCAGCCCTGGAGCTGCGGCTTTGGGGGTGTTGGGGAGAGCATTTGGCGAATCGCACGAAGGGGCACGCCGGACCACGCGACTGATCGTGAGTCGAATCGCCACGCCCCTCGGCTCGATGGTCGCCGCTGCCACGGACGACGCGCTTTGCTTGCTCGAGTTTGAGGACCGGAGGATGCTGGCGACGCAGATTACGCGACTCGGCCAGCGAATCGACGGGCACTTCGTGCCCGGTGCGAACGGAGTTCTAGACCAGGTGCGCGAGCAGTTAGAGGCCTATTTTGCCGGGTGTCGGCGCAGATTCGATCTCCCCCTCTTGGTCCCGGGGACAGTGTTCCAGTGCGCGGTGTGGGATCAACTCGCGACGATCCCCTACGCTACGACGCGTAGTTATGGTGAGCAGGCTGCGGCGATGGGTCGTAGGGACGCTGTGCGGGCCGTCGCAAGGGCCAACGGGGACAACCGCATCGCCATCGTGATCCCTTGCCACCGGGTGGTGGCGGCCGATGGAAAGCTGACGGGCTACGCTGGGAGGTTGTGGCGGAAGCGGGCACTACTCGAGCTCGAGCTCGAGCGTGGATCTGGATCTCGATAGCGATGGCCGAGGGTCCGTTTGTCGCGGCGCCTTCCGTGTGTCGCGGCTTGCTCCGTCGCCGCCGGTGGTTCGGGTCGGTCGTTGCGGCGAGCGGCGAGCGGCGAGGTCTTGCGCGACCGCAGCGCTCGGGAGCGGGCAGAATCCCAAAAGAGCAAAAAGAGACTGTTGCACCGTACCTCGGCTGGTATCGTGGCGCGTCTCGCCTTTCTGGCGTCCGTTCTGGGCCCACCGCACGATATGCGGTAGTGGCAGGCTCGAAGGCGTGCCATAACTGTTGTCTTGGAGGCTGACACAGATGCTGGCGCCGCGGAGGGGAACGGGGTCGGCTTTTCGCGTTGGCGGCGGTGCTCCGTTGTCTTGCTCCCTCTGTCGAGCGTACTTGGGGTGGGCTGTCTGGAGCCGGACCCCGCGTTCCAAGTGGCGGATGCGATGCCGGGTTCGTCCACTGCCAGTGCTCACGGGATCACGAGTGGAGGCGTTGTCCCTGGAGATGGAGATGGAGATGGAGATGGG
>JAZGFE010000217.1:0-3164 GCA_036479215.1 Nannocystaceae bacterium
GCGTTCTTGGCCTGATCGGGTCCCGAGTTTTTCAGACACGCGCGCAATCGCACGACACCAACCAGCAATGCGCGCACTTCACACCCGTGCGCGCTCTCCGACCCCGCTCATGCTACTTAGGAGCACGATGGAGCAGGACTCCACGACCGGCGCCGACTCCAGCTCATCGAGCGGGGATGACGAAGGCCCGTTCAGCACCTTTGACTGCGCCGTTCATGCGCCTCCCGGGACGTCGACCCATTGCACGGGCACCCCTGCATGTGACCCCTGCATGTGACCCCTACAGCCAGGGCTATTGCGGCGAAGGCGAGAAGTGCGTACCCAAGGCCGACAGCGATCGGTTGCACCACAACACCACGGTGTGTGTTGAGGTCGTGCCAGACCCGGCACCACTGGGCGAACCCTGTGGCTGGCAGGGACCGCCCGAGGACGGTCTGGATACCTGCGACTTTGGGGCGATGTGTTACTTCGTCGACCCAGACACCGACGAGGGCGTGTGCACCCCACTGTGCGACGGCGCCATCGACAACCCGCTCTGCGCGAATCCGGACCAGAGCTGCTTCGAGCCTATCCCCGTCTGCGTGCCCACGTGCGATCCGTTGCTGCCCGGTGAGTGCGGATCTGGGCAATCCTGCGTGTGCCCCGACGAAGAAGGAAACTCGTGTGTCTGCGTCGTCGCGGCACAGAGCCCGGCGCCGTATCTCGGCTCGTGCACCTTCCATGGACAGTGCGCTGACGGCATGGCGTGCGCGGTCGGTAGGACCGTAGGGTGCGCAGGCCCGTGGTGCTGTACACCGTACTGCGACGCATCCCTCGCGGAGCCCAATCCAGCGTGCCCTGACGTCGCATTCGGCCAAATCTGCACCCCCCTATACGAAGAGGGAAAAGCACCGGGTGCCGACCAAGTCGGCATCTGTACAGAGTAGTTGCGGCTACGCCGACACGGCGAGCCGCTGGTGAACGTACGCCTCGCGTTGTGTTGCATCCACAAGGACGTCCGCGACTGCGAGCCGAGACACGCTCATGCTCCGCGTTTCTCCCTCCAATGACACGAACACGGGCCCGGGGGTCGGTGTGTCGTTGAGCCCCACTGGCCGGACCAGCACCCAGTCCAGGCCGCTGTCATGGACGACGTGTTCCTGTCGCTCGCTGTCCTCAATCTGAGGCTGCAAGATGAGACGGAAGATCAACTTCCAGATCCATGAGAGCTTCTCATGCGTCTCGCTGACACCGTAGGTGGTTTGCACGACGAGACGTTGCACGCCATGACGGCGCATTGCGTCCACGACATACTGCGTACCGCGGGACCGCACGTTCATCGCAGTCGCCGCGCTACCGAACAGGCGAACCTTGAGTGCGTTCTCGCGAATACCCAGCGCGACGACCACTGCGTCGTGGCCCGGCATCGCGCGATCCACATCGGCTTGCTGCATCACGTCGCCCACGACGACGCGTACGTTTTTTGGGAGTGAGCCCCCCATGGCGTCCGGCCGCCGCACGAATGCCGTGACGGTATGCCCGCGCTCCGCGAGTTCGGCGGTGACGATACGCCCCGTCGCGCCGTTGGCACCGACGACGAGGATCATGAGAGGCCTCTCGGAAGAGGTCTGTGTGCGCTTCGTGGTGAGCATGAACGTAAGATGCGCCCCCGAGACAATGAATCAAATGAATGTGACTGCTACAATCATGAACGTGGATCATGATCTCGGTTCCCTCCGCGGCGTGGACTTGAACCTCTTGGCTGCGTTTGATGCGCTCGCCGAGGCGGGCAGCGTGACCCGGGCGGCCGAGCTGGCGGGTGTCACGCAGTCCGCGATGAGTCATACGCTACGGCGCCTCAGGGAGCTGCTGGACGACCCCTTGCTGGTGCGAGGGCACGGGCGGATGGTGCTCACCCCGCGTGCGGAAGCCTTACGCGGTCCGCTGCGCGCCGCGCTCGGGGACATGGCGCGCGCTATCACAACGCGACCCGACTTCGACGCGTCGACTTCCACCCGTGCATTCCGTCTCGTCGGCCCCGACCTGTTCGACGTTCTCGCTCTGCCCCCCCTGCTCCGCCGACTGGGGCAGGAGGCGCCTGGCGTGAGCGTTGTGGTCCTGCCCATGCCCGCGAACCTGCCCGCGAGCTTGGAGGCCGGTGACATTGACCTCGCGATCTCTCCAGTGCAACTGAATGAGGAGCCCTTCGATCGCCGGACAGAACCGGGCCCCGATCTCCAACGGCGAACACTCCTTCGCGACAAGATGCGTTGTTTCGCTCGGAGGGGCCATCCGGGGATCGCGGCGCGAGGCCGCATGACGCTCACCGCCTTCACCAAAGCCGCGCATGTATTGGTCTCCCCGAGCGGCGCAGGCCAAGGCCTGGTCGACCGCGTTCTTGCGGCGCAAAACACCACACGACGCATCGCGGTGCGGGTACCTCAGTTCAGCACAGCGTTGGCGATCGTCGCGGAGACAGACCTCGTGCTCACTGCCCCATCTGCGTTGGGTGCCGTGGCAACGGCCGAAGCGGCGCTGGTCTCGCTCACGCCGCCCATTAAGCTGCCTGAGCACGCGGTCGCGATGGTGTGGCATCCACGGTTTTCAGAGGATCCCGCGCACCAGTGGTTTCGCAGTCTTGTGGCGACGGTGTCGGGCGAGATGTGCTCCTAAGTAGCATAAGCGGGGTCGGAGAGCGCGCACGGGTGTGAAGTGCGCGCATTGCTGGTTGGTGTCGTGCGATGGCGCACGTGTCTGAAAAACTCGGGACCCGATCAGGCCAAGAACGCCCCGCGACGCGCCTTTGCGGTAAAGTTTGCGAGAGGGTGTGGGGCTGTTCTCGGGGTGGCCGAGGCACAGAACCAAAGCAGCGGCGACACGCTGGGCGGGGCTTCTCGCGGCGTGTTCCCGTCTCGACCTTGTCTGTGCGTACAGCGTGGCTAGCGAGGGATGAACAACTCAAGCTGATCATCTGCTTCACAGCGCTCGACCGATGGTGGGGGTGGCCCGCGCAAACCGCATCCGCTCTCGCGCACGCGCGGCTTGGCACAGGTTCCGCCGTCATCGAGGTTTCGCCCGACCTCAGCAGCGTCGCGTCCGGTCTGTCCCGCAGCTTCGCGTGAGCGGGCCTGTATCTCCCTGCGCGGGTCAAGCAACACCGCGATGCGAGCGGGGTCGACGACGGC
>JAZGFE010000218.1:0-11707 GCA_036479215.1 Nannocystaceae bacterium
TCACAAAGCCCGTGAACTCGATCGCAATCACCTCTCACGCTATGAGCACGGAGAAGTGCCTAGTCTCCAACTGCCGGGGAAGCGCAAATCCCTGCTGCGAATCGTCCAATGACAAATTCGCGTGGCCCCAGGGGAGCCGCACCCGATGCGGAAGATGCGGAACCCCGACGCCACATAGCCTGGAGCAAACACGCAATGAATTCGATCAATATTTCTTCAGCGTCGACGAACGCCACCAGTTCCCTACAAAGCTACGCTGCGAAGCGGTGACGGGTTCCTCGTGCCCCTTCGGCCCGGTTTCGTTCGCCATTTCGTTCGCCATTTCGTTCGCCATTTCGTGATCTCCCCCCTTGAGGAGGCGACAAGACGGAGGGTAGTTGCGGACGCCGCGAAGCGTCCACCTTCTGCGAGTCTTGCCGCATTCGCCCGCTCCAGCGAGTACAACCCGCTGAGGGACTCACGTTTCCTGCGCACCGAGCATCCGGTCGGCTCACCAACTACGTGAGCCCTCCTCCCCCGCACATACCGTCGCACGGGCGCGGTCTGCTTGTCCCGCGATGACAGATTCCACCACGCACACTACACTGCACGACAGCGCCCGATCCGACCTGCCCAATCCGACCTCGTGCGCGGTAGTTGTCCCGAAAGCCGATGTCCCAAGCGAAATGGCCCGAGATCGACTGGCTTCGCGGCACAGCGTGCATCTTCATGATCCTCAACCACGCTGGCGTGGCGTGGCTCGATGTGACTCAAGAAGCTGGGGTCGCGGCCTCCTTTCTGACTCGATTGGGGAGTTACGCACCGGTCGTCTTCTTCTTCGTGACAGGACTAGGCTACGGAGTTCGTCGCCCAACGATGGGCCGACCTGTGCCCGCGAGCGCGTACACCAAGATCGCCGTCCTCCTACTCGCCGACCAGCTACTAAACTGGTGGGCCGGCCGTTTTCCTGTGGGCCTCGACTTCCTGGGATTCATCGGCCTCAGCGCGGCCATCCTCGAGTGGCTCACGCGTCGCCGACGCGCGACGGCCATCGCTCTCGGGCTCCTCGTAAGCTGCATCGGCCTGCGGTACGGCCTCGGAAGCGCCGCGATCATGAAACTGATCGGAGCGAGCAGCGACTCCTGGCTAGCACTCGTCTTGGGGCGGGCCGTCCTGCCCAACGTGTCCTACACCATCCTGCCGTGGCTGAGCTATCCGCTAGCCGGCTACCTGCTCGCTAGCTGGACTCGACGAAGTGGAGACTCGCAGCGACTGTCGGGTTCCCCCACCCGCGCCCGCTTGCTGTGGGTCGTAGTTCCGCTGTCTGGCACGTTGACGATGGCACTGCTGGGCCATGGCGCCTCGTTCTTCCGTTGGGGTACCATGTCGTTGGCGTTTTTCGTGTCTAGCATCGCCCTGCTCGCGCTGGGTTTGGGGCTCGCAGATCTCCTCGCCCGTCGATCGCCCGCGCCCAGACTCGCCAACCTACTGGCCATCCGCGGCGTAGCTTCTCTCGCCGTTGTGCCCATTCACTATGTTGTCGTGTTTTTCGTGCTTCTGCTGGCGCCCATGGCGACCGGTGCGGCTCACTGGAGTGGCGGCGCCTATCTGATCCTGCTGATCCCGGTGATCGGTGCCGTATGGACCTTGTCCCGTATCGCGGCAGGTTGGACGACCGAATGGGGTCAGCTTCGTACCCAGAGGGTGGCACTGCGGATCGCGCCAGCACTCGCAATCTGTGGTGCCGGCATCGTGTTGTGGATTGCACCTCCACACGCCCAGCTCCTTCGTGTGTGCGCCATGGCGGTTGGGCAGCTGGGACTAGGCCTATGGCTCGTCGCACCCCGTCGGCCCCCACTCCCAGCGAACACAAACAGCGGGGCTTAGCCGCCGGGCGGCGCGCCTCCCCATGCGTCGCGGCGTCGTCCTGGCAACACAGCATACGCGCAAGGGATCACGAACAACGTCAAGATCGTAGCCACAGTCAGGCCACCGATCACCGCCACCGCAAGCGGCTGACGGAGTGCAGCACCTTCACCGATGCCCAAGGCCATGGGCATGAGGCCGAGCACCGTTGTGGCCGTCGTCATGAGAATCGGGCGCAGCCGGACTTTTCCCGCTGCGACCAGGGCCTCCTTCACACCCATCCCCGCGCCCCGCCTGTGGTTCACCGAGTTGATCAGCACGATGGCGTTGTTTACGACGATGCCGCCCAAGATAATCGCACCGATACCGACCATGGCGGAGATCGGAATCCCGACACACAGGCAGGCCGCGACCACACCCACGGCGGCCAACGGCACGGTGAACATGATCAGAAGGGGGTGATGCAGGCTTTCGAAACTCGAGGCCATGACGACGTACACCAAAAACAGTGAAAGCAACGCCGTGAATGCCAAGCTGATGAGCGATTCTTGCATCGCGTCGGCTTGCCCTGAGATCCTCGCCGTCACCTGGGCTTGCGGGTCGGCGTGGGCGTCGATCACCCTCTGCACGGCATCTGCCACCGCACCCAGGTCTGTGGTGGCCAGCCTCGCTTGCACTCGCAGTCCGCGATTGCCGTTGATACGACGGATCTCCGCCGGCCCCATGCCCGCCTCCACGCTCGCCACCGCACCGAGCCGCACCGGCACGCCGTCGGTCAAGCCCACCAAGATCCGCTCCAAGTCCTCGGCATCGGAACGGTCGACACGCGGCACCTGCACGCGGACATCGAGCTGCTGATCGGCGGCATGCAACTGCGTCGCCACCTCTCCTTGGATCGCACGCTGGACCGCCGCTGCCGCACGTTCCACGTCCAAGCCCACCCTACCCAAGCGCTCTCGGTCGAAGCGGATCCGCACCTCGGGGCGGCCCGCGAGATCATCGGGCGTCGCGTCCCGCAGGGACTCCACTTCCGCGAGCGCCGGCAGCAATTGCATCGCATGGCGCCGCGCCAGGTCCATGTCGTCGCTGAACACCTGAACCTCCAACGGTGCGTCAAAAGAAAACAAGGCGGGTCGACCCAGGCGTAGCGACGCAGTGGGGATACGCAGCGCATTCTGAAGTGTAGCGAATAGGCGGGACTCGGTGGCGACGAGATCGAGGTCGGGATCCCTGCGCAAGCGCACATTGATTTGCGCCAAATGTGTGCCCACCAGGTTGCCGGCCGCCGACCCGCCCTGTGTGATGCTCCCCACCCGGGAGAATACTAAGTCTACATTTTTGTCGTCCTCCAGCGAGCGAGCCAGCACGCGTGTGATCCCGATCGTACGCTCGAGTGAGGTCCCCTGGGGCAAGGTGAGTTGTGCATAGAACTCGCCTTGCTGGACCTGCGGCAGCAAGGTACGACCTAACCGCTGCGACCCCATCAGGCCAGCAACACAGATACCGAGGGCTGCCAGCAACACCACGGAGCGCATGCCCAGCGCCGCTCGCAGCAAGATGGGGTAGGTGCGCTCGAGTGCGTCGTACATCAGGCTCAGGGGAGCCGACAGCACCCGCAGCACCACCGAGGCCCCCGACACAACGTAGCCGACCAGCCGCCACGCCCACGCGAACGGAACGACGCTCCAAGTCAACACGGTTCGAGGCGGGGGCGATTCGCTATCCTCGTTCCCCCCTACGCTGACTCCAGCCAAAGATTGCAGCACGGGCACCAGCGTGAGGCTGACAGCGAGCGACGATACGATGCTAAAACTCACCGCGAGCGCCAGATCACGCACCAGCTGCCCGGCAACGCCTGCAACGAAGGCCATGGGAAGAAATACCGCCACGGTCGTGAGCGTTGAAGCCACCACCGCGCCGGCAATCTCCCCCGTTCCGATGATCGCCGACCGGCGCAAACTCGCTTTCGACAGGGGGTCCCCGTCCGCTTCTCGCACGCGCGCGATGGACTCCAGTACGACGATACTGTTGTCCACCAACATACCCACCCCGAGCGCCAAGCCGCCGAGACTCATGAGGTTGAGCGATACGTCGAGCATCCGCAGCGGAACAAATGCAGCCAGCAGGGAGATTGGAATCGCCACGGCGATCACAACCGTGGAGCGAAGGTCCCGAAGAAAGAACAACAACACCAAGACCGCCAACACCCCCCCCAGCAAGGTGTTGACCACCACTTCCTCGATCGCCGCCTCGATAAACGCTGCTTGATTGCTCAGCACCTCGATCCGCTGCCCGGGACCGAGCTCCAGCCCTCGGACGCGCTCGAGTACCGAGTTTGCCACCGACACCGTGTTGGCGTCACCCTCGCGAAATACGCTCAGCTCAACCGCATCACGACCGTGAAAGAGCGCGACCTCCGTGCGCTCGATCGGCACCCGTTTGATGGAGGCGATGTCGCGAAGTCGCAGTTCGGCCCCGCCGAGGCTGCGCACGATGATCGTCTCGAGCTGTTCGGGTGTTCGTGCTTCGTGGACTGTACGGATCAGATAGCGGTCGTTACCCTCTGTCACCGCACCACCGGGACGATTGATGTTGTCGGCCCGCAACGCAAGGACCACTTGCGCAATATCCACCCACAACGCGGCGGCCCGCTCGGGATCAACTTCGACGACGATCTCTTCCTCGTCCCCTCCATGCACCGTAACCGCAGCGACCCCCGGCAACTTTTCGAGCGGTTGCTTGATATTCCGCTCGGCGGAGAAACGTAGCTGGGCCAGGTCTATCTGCGGATCCGAGCCCGTATCCGCATTCTTACTAGACTGCGGAACCAACACGATCCGCATGATCGGCTCTTGCGCGGGGTCGTAACGCAACACCACCGGGCGTTCGGCTGCGATGGGCAGGCGCGCACGGTCGAGTTTTTCCCGCACCTCCGCCATCACCTCGTCGATCCGGCTACCCCACTCGAAGTCGAGAACGATCTCGCTACGCCCCTCCCGACTCGCAGATTCCACCGACACCACCCCAGGAACGGCCCCCACCAATTCCTCGATGGGCCGCGTCACCATCTCTTCGACCTCGGCGGGGGCCGCATCAGCGTATACGGTGCTGACGGTGATACTCGGATACGATAGATCCGGCAGCAGCTCCACGGGGAGTCGCGTAGCGGCAACCCAACCAAAGAGGACGAATGCGATGGTCACCATGGATGTGGTGACCGGACGCCAAACCACAGCGGCGATCAACTGGGCGAGCACTGCGTACTAACTCCCCGACGATGCCGGCGCGGCGACGGTGTTCGCCGATGTGGAACCCGTCGCTTCGATGGGCTTGAGCGCCATGCCGTCCGTGATGTCCGTCGCCCCCCCCACCACAACCGACACCCCTGGGTCGAGACCGCCGGCGATCTCCACCCGGTCCCGCCCCCGTAGGCCCAACTGAACCAACCGACGCCGAGCCTTGCCCTCCATAACCGCGTACACATGGGGTCGCCCCTCCACTTCGAAAACAGCAGTCCGGGGCAAGCTGGGCACGTTCTCGTGGGACTCCATGAGGATCTGCGCTCGTGCGAAGGCACCGGGCACCGCCGTAGGGGGGTACGCCTTTGCTCGCAAGGTGAGCTTCACCGTGCCCGTGAGCGGATCGACGATCGGCGCGCAGCGGACCACCACCGCGTCGAAGCGGCTCTCGTCAAGCAACTCGACAATCGCGCTCGCTCCCTTCGCCACGCGACTCGCCTCCCGTTCCGGAACGTGCAATTCGAGTTCGAGCACGCTCACATCAGCGATCTCGAACAGCACATCGCCACTGGTCGCCAGGTTACCCACATCCAAGTTGCGCGCGATAATCGTGCCCGCGAAGGGGGCACGCACCAAGTTCAGCCCCGCTTGATGGCGCGAAATCTTGGCGTTGGCCACGGCGGACTCCAAAGCGAAACGCTGTTTGTCGAGCTCCTCACGTGAGAGCACATGCTGAGAGACGATGGTTTCCAAGCGCTGAAGTTCTTGTCGTGCGTTGCGAGAGGAGATGTCGTCCCGTACGGCCATCAGCGATCGCTCGCGACCATCGAGCCGGGCCAGCAATTGTTTCGCCTTCACCTCGTCCCCCTCCTCCGCCAACACGCTGACCAAGATCCCCGACTGCACAGGACGCAACTGGGCGCGACGCAAGGCCTTGAGCGTGCCCGACAGTTTGTAGTAGCGCGCGACGTCGGTCCGCTGGAGCGCCGTCATTTCAACGGTCACCACAACTTCGCCCGCCCCCTTCTCCCCCCGACCATGACCCCGACCATGACCCCGACCAGATCGCTCCTTGGCGCCACCGTGTTTCTTCGCCGCTCCGCCCCGGGCTCGGTGGTCGCTTGCCGCATCCTTCGCATCCTTGCCACCCTTCGCATCCTTGCTACCCTGACCGGCCTGCGAGCCGGTATCTTGGTCATCCGCTCCGGCAGCACACGCCACCGAGAGCCCGACGAGCGCGCCCAACCCGATACCCACCGCAACCGAAGTCGCGCGGGCCCAAACGGCGACACGCGAGCAACGCGGGTGATGCGAGCGACGCGGGTGATGCGAGGAGAGCTGGGGATAAAGTGGAGACATGACGGGATGGGACGCGACCAGAGAGCTACCGCTGTTTCGAGGCGATGAAAATGGTATCAACACGCGAGTGCGGACTACGCGGCACGCGCCGGCACGCGAGCTCCTGCTCGCCAACCACGAGTTTCCCGGCATCTACATTATCAAGGCGTTCGGCCCGGCGAGCCGAGAGTTTCGCGAACAAGCAGAAGATGCGGCACTCGGCGTACTCGCGCGTCACCAGGTCTCGATCCGTGTGCGCGAGACCAAAAGCGGCTCCCGCTCGTGTGTGACCTTGGAATTGCATGTCGAAACGGTCGATGAAATCATTCTCACATACGAACGTCTCTACGCGCTCCACGACCTGAAACTCATACTGTGAGCTGGATCACTGTCCGCGCCACAGTCTCCCGAATCAAGGCAAGAAACAAGATGAAGACCGACCCTCGTCACCTCCTGTTCGCTCTCGCTCTCGCTGCCACGGTCGCTGCCTCCGCCTGCGGCCCCAAGGCCGTACGTGGTGGCGAAGGCACTGCGAATCCGAATCTCGACCAGGCCGCCATGAGCACCACGCTCGACAAGGTGGATATCGACGACCTCGTCAAGAAGAATACCGACAATCTCTTCATCTCGCCGTTTTGGGCGCGCGATGTACGAGGCGCCGGCGAAGCACCCATCGTCGCTATCTGGCCCATCGAGAATCACACCAGCGAACACCTCGACGACCAGATGCTCAATCTGTTGAGCCAGCTCGAGACCACGCTCGTCAACAGCGGCTTGGTGTCGGTGGTCAGCCGGGAACGCCAAGCCGCCATGGCCGAGGAAGTTGGGGTCCAACAAGGGGGGGCCTTCGATCCCAACACCGCCGCAAAGATCGGCCGGCAGATCGGCGCAAAATACTATTTCACCGGAAAACTGACCGCCAGCGACGAGCGCATGAAGGGGGAGCGTCGCGTGCAGTACTCGTTGTTTGTGCAGGTACTGGAGGTCGAAACGAGTCTGATCAAGTTCCAGTTCCAGTCGGAACGCACCAAGGCGATCGTGCGCTAACCATGGCCTCGCGCCCCCTCTTCACCGAACGCGTCGCCCCATACGCAGCAATGCGGAAAGCCGCCCTCGTCGTCGCCACCCTCGTCTCGGCCTGCGCCACCTACAGCGACCGTTCCATGGAGGCGCGCCACTCGGTGGAACAAGGCGACCTCGATGGCGGCGTCGCCGGTTTCAACAAGCTGCTCAAAGTCGACTCGGCCGACGAGCTTCCCAACGACTGGAAAGGCGATACAGCACTCACTGTGCTGGAGCGTGGCATGGCGTTGCATGCCCTCGGCCGCTACGCGCCGAGCGCGAGGGACTTCGGCGCCGCCGAAAAGGAGCTCGAAGTTCTCGATATTTCGGGTGATGTGGCCGGAAGCATCGGCAAATATATCTACAGCGACAGCGCGACCAAGTACAAGAGCCCGCCCACAGAGAAGCTTGCGCTCAACGCCTTCAATCTCCTCAACTACCTGGCGAGACGCGACTTGGCCGGCGCACGCATCGAAGCCAAACGCTTCTCGGTGATGCGCAAGTACCTAAACGACTACGACCCGGACCACGCCCATGGTGTATTCGGTTCGTACCTCGCGGGGTTCGTGTACGAGAAACTCGGAGAATACGACGCCGCACTGCGCTACTACGATGAAGCGCTGGCCGAGCGCGACCTCCAAACATTGCGCGCGCCGCTGGCTCGGCTCGCCCCGCGCACAAGCTACCGCACGGAGCGTCTCGAGAGCTACCTGGCCGGCGCGGCGCCGGCGGATCAAGAGGAGCCGCCGCCCGAGATCTTGGTGATCGTCAACATCGGACGCGTCCCCTATAAGGTACCCGAGCGCATGCCGATCGGCGCCGCCGTGGGGGTCGCCCACGCCCACATGACCGGCGATCCCAGTCTTCTAAAATACGGCGCATTCAAGGTTGTGGTGTACCCCGGCCTGGTCGCCGCGCCCACGGTATTCGATGAGGCGACCGTCTCGGTGGACGGTAAGCAGATTCCGCTCGAGCTCACGACCGATCTGGCGGCCGAGGTCCGGCGAGAATACGATGCCCTCAAGCCAAAAATTATCGGTGCAGCGCTGACCCGCATGATCGCCCGTGCCGCCGCAGCGGAAGGTGCTCGTGCGGCCGGCAACCAGGCCGGCAAGGGTAACGGCGTGGTCGGTCTGTTGGCCGCTCTCGCGGTCGAAGGCACCATGGTGGCCCTCGACAAGCCCGACACCCGATCGTGGACCCTGCTACCGGGTCGTGTGTTGATCGCCCGCGTCGCCGTGCCCCCCGGCGCTCACCGGGTGGAGGTGGCGCTGCGGGGACCGGGAGGGGCGCAGCAAGACACCGCAGTCGAGGTGGAACTCGACGCCAAAAACTACGCCGTGGTCAACATCACTACGCTTCGCTAGAAACTGGAGATAGGCTTGCTGCATGGTTTGTCGTCCATCCCCCCTCCTCGGTGCGTGCGGTGCTCTCGCCCTCTTTCTCTTCTCCGCCATCGCCATTTGCACGTGGTGCAACACGGCCCACGCATCGGTGCTGGGCACGCAAGGCATCGAGATGGAAGGGCCGCGGGACCGACGGGGGTTCTATCTCGGCCCAGGTCTGAGCTTCGGAGCGCAGATCCCCGCGCCCGACGGTTTCTTGCCCGGCGTATCGGGTAGTTTCCATCTCGGCGGTGGCGTGAGCCCGCGCCTGCTCCTGGGCGTGGACTTGGGTCTAGCTCGCTACTTCGCGGCGGAGCAAAGCGTGGGACTGCACGGCGACGTCGAAATCACGAGCTTCCTCCTAGACGGCCTGTATGTCCGCGGCAAACTCGGGCTGGCCGCCGTGCCCGCCGAAGGCTCGCTTGCCGCGGCGGCAGGGGGAGGCGTCGGTGTGGGCTACGAGATGTGGCTCAACCAAACCGCAGCCATGGACATGGGCGCTCAATACGATCTACGGGCCGTCCCCGGCGATGAACCGGACGTCCGCCACACCTTTCTGGTGGGCCTGCGCTTCACCTGGTACTAGATCATCGCCCCCCCGCCGCGAACCGCCGCCCCCCCGATGAGCACCCCTATCAATACCACGTTCCTCGACGCCTGCCGCGGCAAGCGGCCCGCGCGTACGCCGGTCTGGCTCATGCGGCAAGCTGGCCGATACATGCCCGAATATCGGGCTGTGCGAAACAAAGTCTCCTTTCTCGAGCTATGCCGCAACCCGCAGCGCTGCGCCGAGGTCACGCTGCAACCCGTCGACTACCTCGACGTGGACGCTGCCATCCTCTTCTCGGATATCCTCGTCGTCTTCGACGCCATGGATGTCAAAATTCGATTCGAGCCCGGGCCCGTGATCGACCAACCTGTGCGCACCACGACCGATCTCCGCCGCCTTCGCTTCGGCGACCCGGATGCCGAACTCGGCTATGTATACGACGCCATCAGGGCGTGCACCAAAGCACTCGACCACCGCGTACCGCTCATCGGCTTTTGCGGTGGTCCGCTGACAACCCTAAGCTATTTGATCGAGGGCAAGACAAGCCGAGACTTCGAACACACCAAGCGTCTCATGTTCAGCGAGCCGGCCGCTTTCGGCCGATTACTCGGGTCGCTCACCGAACTGTTGGCCCGCTATCTCGCGGGACAAGTCAGGGCGGGAGTCGATGCGATCCAGATTTTCGACAGCTGGGCCGGCTCCCTCACACCACGGGACTATCGCGAGCATGTGCTCCCCCATGTACGTTCACTGATCAACGAAGTCCGGGCGCACGGTGTTCCCGTGATCATGTTCGCGCGCGGAAACGCCGCCCTGCTCGAACAGATCGCCGAGACTTCGGCGGATGTCATCGGCGTCGATTGGAGCCTTGAGCTCGATCGAGCGATCGATATCGTCGGTCCCACTCGGGTCGTACAGGGAAACCTTGATCCCATGATCTTGCTCTCGAACCCCGATAAGCTGCGCTCCCGCGTCCGAGACGTCCTCACAGCGGGTGCCGGCGCCAAAGCTCATATCTTCAACCTCGGTCACGGCATCTCACGACACACGGACCCGGAGATGGCGAAGCTTATGGTGCAAACCGTACACGAAGGGTGACTTTGGTGAAACATGCAGATTGTGATCGCGACCCCTCGATTCCACTGCAGCGGCGGTTCGCTGACCTCTCTGCCCTCCTATCTATCTCTCCACTCGTATCTCTCGTATCTCTCGCGTCCCTCGCATGTCGGCCCAGTACGTCCGCGACCCAGCCCGGAAACGCCGACCTGGAGAGAAGCGCGGCGGACCACGTGCACCCCACAGCCACGGACGCGACCAACCGCAGCGTAGGCGACACAATCCGACTTTCCGTCCCGCTCTATGAGGGCGGGGTTGTCGATCTCGCTCAACACCGAAATCGACCGATGCTCCTCGCCATTTCCGCATCCTGGACGCAAGACTGGACTTCGTTTCAAGCGTTCCTCTCCAAACTCGCGCGGCATCACGGGGACGCATTGGAAGTAGTCGTCATCGCGGACGAACCCGCGGCGAGATTGCTGAGCGCCGATCTCGAGTCACCGCTCACCATCGCCACCGATCCCCAAGGCGCCGTCGCGGCGCAGCTACACGTCACCGTGTTTCCCACCGTGCTGTTCTTATCCGCCCGCGGTGAAGTCGCCGGCGTCTACTCGGGCTCGGATCCAGACACACGCGTGGCGATCGAAGGACACGCCGCCGCCTTGGTTCGCTGAATCGAGCACGAGCGAGGCAGGTCACGCGGGAGCTCGTCTGGTCGCCACTGGTCGCCACTGGCCGCCACTGTTCCGACAGGTGACCACTGATCGCCTGGGGCGAGAATCAACGGCGTGTACCGGCGCAATACTCGCAAGAAAGAGTCGGAGGCTCGAGCCCTGCGAGTTTCATATCGAGGCTGCGGGCCGCGACGAGTTGCTCGTATAGATGCGGAGCGTCGAGGTCGTCGGCGCAAGCGCCTCCCATGAACTCGCCGTTTGGCGCCAGCTTCAGCTCCACATCTTCGGTGTCCCAAGGTCCGTGTGCCATCGTGTGGTCAGCGGCAGCGGAACACGCCATGGCGTGCCAAAACCGCGGGGGCGCGACTGGGCTGGCTTTTAGCCGTGCGCCCTGGTCAACGTCAAGCGCGCACAAGCTTGCGCTTGAGCCCAGAAACCCCGCCCAGCGTGTCGCCGCTGCTTTCGTTCCTTCTGTGGGCGGGCCGCGAGAAAACCACACACGCTGTCGCAAACGTTGCCGTCAAGCCGCGTCGCGGAGCGTACTTGGCTCGATCGCCT
>JAZGFE010000219.1:0-32470 GCA_036479215.1 Nannocystaceae bacterium
CCTATTCGACGCGCTTGAGCAAGGAGGCGTCGACCGGATCATTGTGCCGGTCGAAAACAGCACCAGTGGCGCCATTGTGGAGGTCAACGAATTGCTGGCCTCTCGCGAAATCGTGGTGGTAGACGAGGAGATCTATCCCGTGCAGCACTGCCTAGCGGGCGTGCCCGGGGCCCGCATGGCGGCGATCACGACGGTACGATCGCATCCCGTCGCCTTACGTCAGTGCGAGCGCGCGCTTGGCTCGCTGGCGGGAGTCCGCCTCGAGCACGCCGACAACACCGGCCGCGCAGCTCAGAGCGTGGGCCAAAATGGTGATCGTTCGATCGCCGCGATCTGCTCCCCCGAAGCCGCCGCGGCCTACGGTCTGGAGATTCTGCGGGAAGACGCTGCGGACCAAGTCCACAACCAGACCAGGTTTCTGTTGATCTCCAAGACGCCCGAGCCCTTCGACGCGCGCCAAGACGCGAAGACCTCGCTCATCCTCTCCCTCGACCACCGCCGCGGTAGCCTCGCCAACTGTCTGCAGTTGTTCGCCCAACACAATATCAATCTGACCCGACTCGAGAGCCGGCCCCAGCCTGAGCAACCGTGGGAATACCTGTTTTTCGTCGACTTCGAGGGCAATCCGACCGAACCCAACATTCATGCCGCACTCGATGCCGTCCGCGGCCACTGCAACCACATGCAGACACTCGGTACATACCCGCTGCGCGCTGTGGAGCGCGAGCGAGTGCCGGCAGCCGCCACCCGATTGAATCCGCCCGCCCTCACCACACAGCCCCGGGGCTCGGGGGTGGTCCACGTAAACGGTATCGACATCGGTGGGGGTCGATTTGTGATCGTCGCCTCCATCCCCGGCGACGAGTCCAGCGGCACCATGTTGTCCCTGGCGGAGGCAAGCTTGGGTCGAGGCGCCTCGATCTTGCACAGCCACACCAAATGCCCCCCCGACCTCACCCGCCGCACCACCAGCGCGCGCGGGCCCGCCGTTGCGCCATGCGAGCCCATCACGTTGGCCGCGCTCGCCGACGCCGGTCGCCAGTTCGAGGTGCCAGTGTCCACGTTCGTGACCCGCCCCGACGAAGTGGGTCGGATCGCCTCGAGCGTGGACCTCCTGTTCGTCGCCAGTGATGACCTACAAGACCTCTCGCTCCTGCGCGCCTTGGGTCGCGCGCGCCGACCGGTGATTCTGACTCGCTCCCCGCTCGCCACGATCGACACGTTGCTCACCGCCGCGGACTACGTTTGCAGCGAAGGCAACAACCAGGTCCTGCTCTGCGAGTCCGGTTTGCGTCGTACCGGCGGGTTGACGACGCGGCCGACCCTCGACGTGAGCGCCATCCCACGCCTCAAGTCGGAGACCCGCTACCCCGTCCTCGTCGATCCCACGCGTTTCAGCGACGACCTGGAAACCGTGATTCCTTTAGCGATCGCCGCAGCAGCGGCCGGCGCGGATGGATTCGTCTTCCCAGTGCTCACCGCGGAGGTGGACCGACTAAGTCAGCTCACTCATCGTCTCGACGCCACGCTTTCCGCCTTGGGTCGCGAACTGTAGAAACAAAAAAACCCGAGCTCGAGAGCTCGGGTTTTTTCTGCTTTCGACGAAGCGAATGGACTACATGCCCATGCCGCCCATGCCGCCCATACCGCCGCCATCGGGTGCCGGTGCGGCAGGAGTGTCTTTCTTGGGCTTCTCCGCGATCATAGCCTCGGTGGTCAGCATCATGCCGGCCACGCTGGCTGCGTTCTCCAAGGCAATACGCACGACCTTGGTTGGGTCGATGACCCCCATTTTAATCAGATCGCCGTACTCGCCGGTGCGAGCGTTGAAGCCGTAGCCGCCCTTGCCATTTCGGACGTCGTTCGCCACCACACTGGGCTCACCGCCGGCGTTGGCGATGATCTGGCGCAGGGGCTCCTCCACCGCGCGCCGCACGATGGCGACGCCGACTTGTTGCTCCTCGGTCTCGGCCTCAAGCTTGTCGATCTGCGCGTGGCAACGTACCAGTGCCACACCACCGCCCGGCACGATGCCTTCTTCCACCGCAGCGCGAGTGGCATGAAGGGCATCTTCTACCCGAGCTTTCTTTTCCTTCATCTCGACCTCGGTTGCAGCCCCGACGCGGATGACGGCCACGCCACCGACCAACTTGGCGAGTCGCTCTTGCAACTTCTCGCGGTCGTAGTCGCTGGAGGTGTCTTCGATCTGTGCCCGAATCTGCTTGACGCGAGCGTTGATCTCAGCTTTTTTCCCACCACCGTCGACGATGGTGGTGTTGTCCTTGTCGATGGTGATCTGAGCTGCGGTACCCAAGTCTTTGACCGACAGGTTCTCGAGCTTCTCGCCCAGGTCCTCGGTCAATGCCTTGCCACCGGTGAGGACGGCCAGGTCCTTGAGCATCTCCTTGCGACGGTCACCAAAGCCGGGGGCTTTGACAGCGGCCACCTGGAGCGTACCGCGGAGCCGATTGACGACCAGAGTCGCCAAGGCCTCGCCATCGATATCCTCGGCGACCAGCAACAGGGGTTTACCCTGCTTGGCCACTTGTTCGAGGATCGGCAGGAGATCCTTCATCGACGAGATTTTCTTCTCGTAGCAGAGGATGTAGCAGTCCTGAATCGAGACCTCCATGCGGTCTTGATCCGTGATGAAATAGGGGCTCAAATAGCCACGGTCGAACTGCATGCCCTCGACCACGTCGAGCTCGGTCGTGTTGGCCTTGTTCTCCTCGACCGTGATGACGCCCTCTTTGCCCACCTTGGACATGGCCTCAGCGATCAGCCGGCCGATCTCCTCGTCGCCGTTGGCGGAAATTGAACCGACCTGAGCGACCTCTTCCTCACCTTTGGTGGACTTGGAGCTCTTGCGCAACTGAGCGACCACCGTGGCGACTGCCTGGTCGATGCCGCGCTTGATTTCCATCGGGTCGTGCCCTGCGGTGACCATTTTCAGGCCTTCACGATAGATGGCCTGGGCCAAAACCGTGGCCGTGGTGGTGCCGTCGCCGGCGACGTCGGAAGTCTTTGAAGCGACCTCCTTCACCATTTGGGCGCCCATGTTCTCGAACTTGTCTTCAAGCTCGATCTCTTTGGCGACGGTAACCCCGTCTTTGGTGACCGTGGGTGAGCCCCAGGACTTTTCGATCACCACGTTACGTCCGCGAGGTCCAAGCGTGACTTTGACCGCGTCGGCGAGCGTGTTGACACCGTTAAGGATGGCGCTTCGCGCACCAGAATCGAAACGAACTTCTTTGGCTGCCATGTTGGCGTACTCCTAGAATTGTGAACAAAGACGCGTCGAGTTAGTCGAGCACGGCGAGGATTTCGTCTTCTTTGAGAATCATGTGCTCGATCTCTTCGAGCTTGATCTCGGTGCCCGCGTACTTGCCAAACAAGACTTGGTCGCCGGCTTTGACGTCGAGGACGATCCGCTTGCCATCGTCGTCGCGGCGACCAGCGCCCACGGAAACGATGATCCCACGAGCCGGCTTTTCTTTTGCCGAATCGGGGATGAACAGGCCGCCTTGAGTTTTGTTTTCCTCGGCTACCCGCTTGACCAATACGCGATCGTTGAGGGGTCGAACTTTCATTGTGGAATCTCCAGGGGGTATGGGTCGTGCGTCCGGGCCGCGCCACGCCGGCTGGAGGCCTGGCCTAGCGCTAACTCACTAGAATCACAGGGAAAACCCCTTGGCGGCGCGGACCCCGACCGGTGATGAAGCGGGATTGTAAGGCCGGGAATGCGACCGTCAAGCCCGACATGAGCTTTTCTGGGGCGGAGCGCACAAGTCCGTCCGCCTACATGTCGGTTTGCAGGCGCGCGATCCACTGCTACTCCAGAATTAGACGGTTTTTCCCCCATGACGTCCACAATCACCCAAGAGACCAGCCTCGAGGCTTTCTTCTACGAGCGACTCACGGCCGTTCAGGAGGGACGCGCCGAGGAGTTGTCGACGGAGATAGAGGCGTACATCGTGCATCTGCTGGCGGAGTTCGCCCGGCGTCCGGCGGTCGCGGGCCGGACCAGCGCGCCACTGGCGCTTCAGTATTTGAAGGCCCGCTCAGCGGGCACGCACGCGCTGCGGGATGTGGGCGACCGCGCCCTGTACATCGCGGGCGCCGTGCCGTCGAGTCTCGACCGGGGGGCCGTGGGTGTGGGCTACGTGCAGGGAATCGGAGAGGCGGCCTATCGCGGGGTACACGAACAGCATCCGCGCCTGGAGGTATTTGCCGAGCTCGCCGACGCGTTCGAGGACATCACCGCCGTGGTGGCGGACGCGGTCGAACCCAGCAATGCGAATGCCGGCTCGCTCCTCGAACTCTATGCGCGCTGGCGAATACATCGTCGATCGCGCGATGCGAAACGGCTGGTCGAGGCGGGCGTCCTGCTCGACCCCGAGCGCTCCGATCTCCTCCAATAACGGCGCTGGTTCCCCGAGGCGCCATCTTCGCCGCCTCCGCGGGGTCCCCGTTTCGGCGCTGGAGCCGAAGCGGCGTCCGGCGCGGGCGCTGGGGCCACACGGGAGATCCACGGGGAGGATTTCCCTCCCCGCTCCGTAGACCTGTACCGAACGGGCGAAGGGCGCGGCCGCTCGGACAACCAGGGACGACCGTGGAATAGCGGTGACATGAAGTAGGTTGCGCCAGCATGTCACAACCTTCGCGCAGCAACCGTCTCGGGCTGGCCACCTGGGGGCTGGCCGTCACTGTGCTCATCGCTCCTCTCGGTACGGCTTGTGCCACCGAACACCAAGCGCAAACCGACGAGCCAACCGCTGGGGCGACCACCGATCCGACGCCGGAGGGCATGAGCCTGACGGGGTATGATCCACGTCCGAGCCTCGCTCCCATGTTAAAAAGGGTGATGCCAGCAGTGGTGAGCATCAAGGCGATGGGGGATGCATCCCCCCACTCGGGCAGCGCATCCCAGGGCATTCCGCCTTGGATGCGACCGATGATGCCCAATGGAGCGCGGCGTCCCCCCCCTCGCATGGGTGTGGGCAGTGGCTTCGTCATCGACAAGAGCGGGGTCGTGGTGACGAACCACCACGTGGTCGACGGGGACGCCAAGCTCGAGGTGACCCTCGGGGATGGTCGCGTGGTTGCGGCGGTGCGAATCGGCTCGGATCCACTCACGGACATCGCGTTGATCCAGTTGACGGACGCGGGTGATCTTCCGGTGGTCGCGTTCGGGTCGAGCGACCGCCTGGCGGTGGGAGATTGGGTCGTAGCCGTGGGATCCCCCATGGGACTCGAACAGACCGCGACCACCGGTATCGTGTCGGCAAAGGGGCGCGGAAGCTTGAATTTGTACCGCGCGAGTTATCTGGATTTCTTGCAGACCGACGCACCGATCAGTCCCGGAAGCAGCGGAGGACCGCTTTTCAACCTGAAGGGCCAAGTGGTGGGCATCAACACCGCCGTCAACGGTGTCGGTCAGAGCCTAGGTTTCGCCATCCCTGCGAGCCAGGCCGAGCGGGTGATCAACGAGCTGCGCGAACACGGAAAAGTCGCGCGGGGCTGGGTCGGCATCAGCGGAAGCGACACCATACCGGCGGTGGGCAAGACGCCACCGCCGGGGGCGATGGTGGCCAAGGTGCACCCTGATACCCCTGCCGAGCGCGCTGGGCTGGCTTCAGGGGACCGAATCGTGAAGGTAGACGGGAAAACGGTCCGTGACTTTAAGGACTTCCGTAGTCGGATCGCCCGATACGCCCCCGACAGTGCGGTGAAACTCGAGGTCGTCCGTGAGAACAAAACCAAGAAACTGACCATCACGTTGGGGAAGCGCCCGACGCAAAAGGAGATCGACCAGATCGCTCGACGAGAACGCGAGGCGCGCAGAGGCGGACGCGGGGGAGAGCACGGTGGTTCGTTGTACGGCGGGGACAAGCCGCGACTCGGCATCGATGTGCGGCCCGAACCGGGTGGACTGAGGATCAACCGCGTGCTGGCGGACAGTTTGGCGGCGCGCCTCGGCTTGAAACCAGGCGATCTACTGTTCGAAGTGAACGGAAGGGAGACCGCGTCGGTGGAGGATGTGGCGAAGGGCCTCGCCGAGAAGCTCGGAACCGTGGAGGTCAAGGTCAAACGCGCGGGCAAGACCGTGGTTGGACTGATTCAGCGCGGCTAAGCTGCGGTGTCGGGGCGCTTCGGCGTCGTCAAGGCTGGCGCTACGGCAACGGAGTCTAGGTGACGGCGCCGGGATCGAGCACGGTGTTGTCGATCAGTCGCACACCGCCAAAGAAAACCGCCACGGCACAGACTGCGGGTCGTTCCACGCACTGCACGGGCTGCAAGCGCTGGCTATCCACAAGGTCCACATAGGCGATCCTACCCGGAGCGAGCCGCTGCTCCGCCTGCGCCAACAATGCCTCGCGCGTACGCGCGCCACCGTCCAAACGCCGCCTCACCTCCGCGAGGAAAACGGGGATGGCCGTCGCCTGCCGTCGCGCCTCCGCGTCGAGCCGCGCATTGCGGCTCGAAAGGGCCAGACCGTCGCGCTCACGCACCGTCGGCACCCCCACCACTTCGCCACTGAGGAAGAGATCCGCGTGGAGACGGCGCACGATGGCCAGCTGCTGATAGTCCTTCTCGCCATACACGCCCACAGTCGGCCGCAAGATCCCCCAAAACTTGGTGAGCACCGTGCACACGCCGCGAAAATGTCCTGGTCGCGTGAGCCCACAGAGGCGATCGCCGAGTTGGCTCACATCCACCCAGGTCCGCGCCGCACGAGGATAGAGCTCCTCGGCGTCCTGTGGGATGAATACCGCGTCCACCCCCGCCGCCTCGGCGAGGCGCAAGTCGGCGGCCTCATCCCGCGGATACGCGTCCAGGTCTTCGGCACGATCGAACTGGGCGGGGTTGACGAAACTCGTCACGACCAGTCGACCCCCCTCCCCTACCCTGCGACGCGCCACCTCCATCAGCTGCACATGGGCAGCGTGCAAGTAACCCATGGTGGGTACCCAGCCCACGCCAACCTCGGGACCCAACGCGTCACGCCACGCGCGAGCTTGGGCCACAGTGCGAAGGACCCTCACCCGGACGGCTCAGTGGAAGCGCCCCCCGGCTCCGGTGCGGGTACCGGTGCACAGTGGCTGTGGCATGCCTCGGGGAAGCGGCGCGCCCGGACGTCACGCGCGTAGTCGTTGAACGCCGCACGCACCGGCGCGGCCAGCTCGGCGAAGCGACGCACGAACCTCGGTTGAAACGCCTCGTCGAGCCCGAGCAAGTCTTGCATGACGAGAACCTGACCGTCGCAGCCCACCCCCGCTCCGATCCCGATGGTGGGGATCTCCAAACTCGCCGACACCTCGGTGGCCAACGCGGCCGGAATGCCTTCCAAGACCATGGCATAGGCGCCCGCGTCTTGCAGTCGCAGCGCGTCCTCACGCAATGTTTGTGCCGCTGCGGACCCACGCGCTTGCACTTTGAATCCTCCGAACGCGTGCACGCTTTGGGGCGTAAGGCCCAGGTGCCCCATCACCGGAATCCCCGCCGACACCACTTTCTTGATCGCAGAGATCACGGCAGCCCCCCCTTCTAACTTCACCCCCTCGGCCCCCCCCTCTTGGACGAGTCGGCCCGCCGAGCGCAGCGCTTGCTCCGGGCAGACCTGATAGCTCATGAAGGGCAGGTCCGCGGCGAGGTGCGCGTAGCGAGTGACCCGCCGGACACAGCGGCAGTGATAGATCATCTCGTCGAGCGTGACCTTGAGCGTATGGGAGTGACCTTGCATGACCATGCCCAAGCTGTCCCCGACCAAGATGACATCCACGTCACTCGCATCCACCAGGCGAGCGAAGGTGGCATCGTAGGCCGTCACCATCACGATGGGTCGAGCCTCGCGCTTGAGCTGCGACAGAGCCGGCGCCGTCACCCGCGTGCGTGCATTCCGATCCGACATGCCCGCAAGATACCGCGCCCCGACCACATGTACAGTCCTGCGGCGCCCCGGCTTCCACCTCCGCGGCTCGACTGCCCGGCGGCGGCGACACCGTTTTCAGGGACGCACGCCGGCCGCACCATGGCGTGCGCACCTACGAGCCCAAGCCGGACCCGAGAGCGGCACGAAGCAGCTGCGACTGGCAGAAAGCGGCTGCGAGTGGCGATGCGGCGCTAGGGGAAAGCATCGTTGGGACTGCCTTGCGGAGAGCCCTGTGAGGGACGGACCGCGCTGGGATGATCCGGTCCGGGAGATGACGATGACGCGCCAGCAGCGGGGGCACCCGCTGGATCATCCGCGGAAGTGTTGCCCGACGGCCGGGGGACGGGCTCGGGCACCCGTTCGAGGGCCGACAGGTGTCGCTGTGCCAACACGCGTTCTGCCGGCGTCGGCTCCTTGCGCGCGAGGTAGGCGTGCCAGTAGCGCATGGCCGCGTTGGTGGTCCGATCGAAATGACGTTCAAGCGCCCGTAGGTACAAGCGTTCGTGGATCGGCAGCATGGTCTCGAGGCGAAGCAGCGCATTTCGGGTGCCTCGGTCGCCCTTGCGGGCCAAGGCGAACACCCGACGCGCGCCGGCTGGATCGCCGGCCCGATCGAGCACTAGACCCCGTACGTACAGGGCGGCCAGCGCATCCGAAGATCCGCTCCCGACCCACGCCAGGCGCGAAGCGGCGAGGGCCACGTCGACCTCCCCATCAAAAAGCGCGATGAGGGCGGCCATGCGGTACCCCACTGCGGGTGGCACGCCCCCGCGCCGTTGCGCGATATCCAAGGCGATTCGGGCCCGCTTGCGTTGCGCCAGGCCCAGTCGGGCCCAAGCAAGGACATAGTGGTCCGCGGGCGTCAGCACGGCTCCACGCAGTTCGAGCTCGTGCTCGAGGGTCGCGTACCATCGCAGCACGCGTTTTCTGCTGCGCTGGATCTGGCTTGCCAGTCGATTCACATCCTTCTCACCGACGGAGGCGCGATCGATACGGAGCAGGCGCATCAGTTCCCCGTGCGCCGCGGCGCGCAACACCTCCGGCGCTCGCGGACACTTTTCTGCGCGGCGACGCCAATCGTTGTCCGCGGACGTCGGACGTTGCTGCACCCACAGCGCCGACTGATGCGTCTGCGCGTCGACCTCCAACATGGCGCACACCTGCGCCGCTTCTGTGGCGAATGCTTCCCAGCGTGTTTCCCCCGTGTGGGTCGGCTGCCGTCCTCGCGGCGCCTCGGCGGCCGGGCTCGACTCGCGCGGGGATGGGAGCGCGGACGCGGACGGGAGCGGGAGCACGAAGGCGAGCGCGACCGCGATCACGGATGCGAGCGCGACAGGGGGCCGGAACACAGCAATGCAGCGCGCCACGTGCTGCAGTGTGACAGGGCCGGGTCGGCGGGGCCGCGACTCGTGCACGATCGCGCGGAAAACTTGATCTGTCCCGCCGGGGCGAGACACTCGACCGCGATGCAACGCGCCCCCGATGCCCGCAGCACACCCGCCGACTCCCGACCGCACGACATCCAGGCCACGGGGCCACGACGCCGTCGTAAGCGAAACGTGCGCGGCGACCCTCGACCCGGTCCCGGACCGCGCGCGCCCGGTGGCGAATCCGGTGGTGGACCGGGTCGCACCGGCCCCTCGAGCCGGGTGCAGCGGCCACGGCAACGGCAACGAGGTCCACGTCGTCCACCGGGCCATCGGGTGCGCGCCGTGGGCCGCGCCGTGTCCCGCTTGCAGCACACGTCCCGAGATCTGCTATTGCGCCTGGTACGCTCTCCCAGACTCCGCGCTGCGCTCCGTGCCATCGGCCGTGGGATCCAATACGGCGGCCGGCGCGGATCGGTGCTGCTTGTGCGAGGGTGCGACCGATACCGCAGCGGCCTCCTCGGTTTCCTGTCGCGCGCGCTGTGGTGGGGGGCCTTGGCCATCTGGGCGAAGGTGCTGCACGGGATGCTCGACGGCTTTGCGACCGGGCCCTTCGTAGAACATGCCGCGACGTGGGCGGCGGTGGGCCTGGCCATGTGCTGTATCCCCCTGATCATCGCGGCACAACAACGTATCCGGGTCGCGTCGCTGGTGCTCGCCACCGCGCACGCCGGCCTGGCGATGTTGCTGTGGTCGATGGGACAGTACCCCGACCCCGTGGCCACAGGGATGGGACTGCCTTCGGTGCTCTCTGGCACAGGCCCGGGCGGGACGAACCTGGACCCACGCACCGTCGCCCCTGCAGCCGGCTAAAGCTCGTGCATACGCGGTATAAGCCACTCGGCCACTCCGTTGCGCTCAAGGCTCTGCCCCAGCACGTCCAGACAAAGACGTTCCCCGTCGTCGACAGACGCCCGGAAGGAGATCCCTAGGCGGGCAAGGATGGTCGTGAACGCGATCCATCCCACGCGCTTGTTCCCGTCCACAAGGCAATGACCGCGGACCAACGCTTCTACGGTGAGGATGTGATCCCAACCAGCCTCGCTCACGCCGACAACCGCGCCAGCGTGTCACGCCACAACTCAAGTACATGCTCGACCGCCTTGTCGACGGACAGAACACCCTGAGCCGGCTCCGCCGCTCGCCGTATTCCCAGCAGAGCGTACTTCCCGTTGTCCGTCCGTCGTCGCACGGACAACAACATGTTCGCCGCGCATCCGTAGTGCCGCGTCAACGTCTTCGCCACGTGCCCGCAGTTTGCACATCTGCCCGCTATGCCGCTTGATCCGGACCTCCGGATCAAGCGGGGCGAAATTCGCCCCCGTCACAATGCCTTGCACCTCCACCAAGTACGGCTGCGCCAGCGGGGCATCGGGCAAATCAACGGCGCCAACTTTTACGCTGCCGACGCGTTTCCCGTTGTATATCGCAGTGTATCGTTGCGCCTGTATCCCCTTGAGGCTTCTGAGGAACTCCCGTACCGCACCGTTTCGGCACGTGCCGCGCGCTTCAGATTCGATGGACGCCAACAGCTCCTCCATCGTGGCGTGGGGAACATCCGCCACGCGCGGGTGGTGGAAACACGACATCAAGACGCATGTCGAGGCAGCCGGGCGTCAACGCGGAAATCTGGAGATCGATGCCACGGGCATCTTCGGCAATCCGCCCCGTCGGCGCACCGCGGCCAGACGCCTCCTTCCCGACAATGACGTCCGAAGCGATCCTGCGAACGGCGGAAAGCAGTCGGTGGAGCGGCTCACTCAAAGCCTGGACGCTAAGCCTGTGATCCTTCAGGCCGGGGGCATCGCCATCCCAGACGATATGGAGCTGCGCGTTCACGAACTTGAAATATAGCCGCTGTGTACACGTACTTCGTTCAGGGGCCCGCGAATTGCCGTTCCGGGACGTGATGCGTGTGGGCGTACCACGCGCTGCGGGGCGTCTGCGATGGGAGCACGATCGGTCACGACCCGAGCGGCGACCACGACGCCTTGCAGAGGTCCAGTTCCCGCGACTCCAGGTTCAGCTGGCGACGACTCCGGCACAGGTGAGTTTGTAGCTCCAGGTGCGCGCTCGCACCCGACGCAAAAAAGCCGACGAGCTTTCGCTCGCCGGCTTTTTCTTCAGAAGTGGGGCTGGCCCTGTTTACGGAGCCAGCCTCATCTGTGCACCGCGGCTAGCCGCTTGTGCACTCGCTCGTGTCGATCTTGCAGTCATTGGTGCAAGAGACCGTACCTGCTGTACGCGCGCCGTGGGTGGCCTCGGTGCAGGTGTCATCGTCTTTGTCGAGGACGTGAACGCTGCCAGGCAGCCATGTGCGAGCATCTACGACGACGGCACGGTTGTCGGCGTCGTTGCCCGGCACGGGTAGGCGGTTGTACATCGCGTGGGTACCGGGGTTCTCGCTGCTCGTCCCCGCGTACGCCTCGTCGTCGTTCTCGTCGATGGTGTAGGGCTCATCCGAGTCTTCCAACACGTGCTCACCCGGGATCAAGGTCGCGGGGTCGCACTCCTCGCCGCCGCTGATGTATCCGTCGCCGCAAGTGGCGTCCAGGCACATCGTCAGGCAGTTGCCGTCGTTGTCGGCGTTGTTCGCATCGCACTCTTCAGTACCCTGCACACCCTCCGTCGCGCCATTCGAGCCTCCGTCGCGATCGGTGGAACAGGTCTTCCAGGTGCACTGCACGGTGCAGTCACTCTGACTGCCGCCGTTGTCCTGATCGGCGTTCGCGTTGTCGAAACCGTCATCACAGGCCTCATTGTTGGACGCGGCCTGCACGATGCCATCGCCACAGCGGGGCAACTCGCAGTCGTTGGTACAACCGTCGTCCCCGGCGCCGTTCTTACCGTCATCGCACTGCTCGAGTGCGTCGTCGAAGAGCGACTCCGAGTTATCCGAGTCCGCGCCGCCATCATTGTTGTGATCCGCCTCCGTGTCCTCGTCGCCTTCGGCGAGGTTGTTGTCACGGAAGGAGTCACCACACAGGTTGGTCTTACAGACGTAGTTCGTCCCGTCGTGCACGACACAAGAGTCGTAGGGGGTGACGCAACCTTCGGTGCCGTAGCCTTCGAACGCATAGGTGTTCTGCTCGCAGCTCCCTGCGTTGTTGTAGTGCCCCTCGACACCATTCCCGTGAATGCCCACCAGGTCTTCGATGTCCGACTCGTGCGGCAAGTCGTCGCAGGCTTCTTTGTCGTCATCCTCGTCCCACACGCCATCGCCACATTTCGGCAACGTACAGTTGGTGTTGCAGCGCCGGTTCTCGGCGGTCTCGCCGTCGGTGCCGTTTCCGCTGTCACCGTCGGGTGTGGAGTCGGTGCCGCGGTCACACTCTTCTGGCAGCTGGACGATGCCATCACCGCAGGTGCGCAACGTACAGTCGTCGTTGCAGATCTCGTCCGATTCGCCGTTGCGGCGGTGACCGAGATCGCAGGCCTCGTTGCGGGTGACGAAACCGTCGCCGCAATAGGCCCACTTGCAGGTTGGGCTGCACAGAGGCTCGCCGTCGCATTGCTCGAGCTCATCGCTGAGCCTTGCATCGGCCCGGTTGTCGACGGCCAACAGGTCATCGGTCGCGGCCGCGTCGTCGTCGGACTCGCCCTCGTCGTCGTTGTCCAGCGCACCGTTACCGCACTTCATCCAAGTGCAGTCGTCGTCGCACAGGCTGTTGTTCGGGTCGCCGTTGTCGTTGCCGTCGTCGCACTGCTCGTCGAGAATGATCTGAACGACACCATCGCCACAGGTGGCGATTTTGCACTTATCGGTGCATTCGCTGTCTTCTCCGCCGTTTTGGTCTGCGTCCGCAGTCTCACCCGGGAAAGCGCCGTCTGCATTCGGTGAATCATTCCAATCGGACTCGCCGTCGCTGTCGCCTTCATCGCACTCTTCATCGCCTTGGATGATGCCGTCGCCGCACTGGGCGTTCATGCACGCGTTGGTGCAGGCGTCGTTATCGTTGCCGTTGGCGTCGTCACATTCTTCGTCGTCTCCGGGACCTCCGGGAGGTGTGAACCCGCTTGAGTTGACAAAACCGTCACCGCAGCTCGCGTCTTGGCAGGTCGTCAGACAATCATCGTCATTGTCCGCGTTGCCATCGTCACAGGCCTCTTCGTCGGTCATGTTGCCATCACCGCAGGTCCCGTTCGCCAACTGGCAGTTCGCGTCGCAGGGGCTGCCGGCCTTGCCGTTGTCCTCTTCGAGGTCACAGGCTTCCGTGGCGGACTTGACGCCGTCGCCGCAAACATTATCTTCGCACTCGTCTGTGCAAAAATCGCCTTTCACCTTCCATAGGCTGGTCGGCGTGGCGGTGTCCGTGTTGCCGTCGTCGCATTGCTCGACGCCCACTTCCACGAGACCATCACCACACTCTGCCTCTTGGCAGTCTGCGGTACATGCACAGGTGTCGCAGTTGTCGGCACCGTCGTCGCACGCTTCACCGAGGAAGTCGTCGTCTTTGTAGCCATCGCCACAAAACGGCAACCTGCACTCGGGGGAGCAACCGTCGCCTGCGGCGTTGTTGCCATCGTCGCATTCTTCGCCGGGATCGACTTCGCCGTCGCCGCACGCCTCGGACGCGCAGGTGCTGTCGCAGCCGTCACCGTCGGTGAGGTTGCCGTCATCGCAACCCTCCGAAGGGGACAGATAGCCGTCGCCACAAACGTTGTCGGTGCAGCCGGGCAAACAGAACTCGTCCCAACCGTTGTTTGCACCGTTGTCGCACTCTTCGACACCGTCGAGGAGGAAGCCGTCTCCACAGACGTTGGCGGTGCAATTCGAAAGGCAGGCGTTGGTATCGCCGTTTTGCGCTCCGTTGTCGCATTGCTCGTGACCGGACCAGGTGTGTCCGTCGCCACAGACCGCATCGGTACAGTTGTTGGTGCAGTCATCCGTATTGATGGCGTTGCCGTCTTCGCACTCTTCGCCCTCGTCTATGACGTCGTTGCCACAGTCGGAGGTCGCACAGTCCGCAGAACAACCGCTACCGGGGATGCCGTTTTGGTCGCCTTCGTCACATGCTTCGCCGGGCCCGACGAGACCGTCGCCGCACACGGCCGCCATACACGATGCCGTGCAGGCCTTGTCGTCGCCGTTGTCGGCCCCGTTGTCGCACTGTTCTTCGCCCTCCCAGATGAAGCTGTCGCCGCAGCTGGCGTTGACACAATCGCCGACACACGCGTCGTCGTCGAGCTCATTGCCGTCGTCGCAGTCTTCGCCTGCATCCACCACACCGTCATGGCATTCGCCATCACCGGGAGCAGTCGTGCTGCTGGGGCTTTCTTCGGTGCCGTCTCCGTCTCCGTCTCCGTCTCCGTCTCCATCACCGTCTCCGTCTCCGTCTCCATCTCCATCACCGTCTCCGTCTCCATCTCCATCGCCGTCTCCATCGCCGTCTCCATCGCCGTCTCCATCGCCGTCTCCATCGCCGACGTTGCCTGTGCCTGTGTCGCTTGTAGGCCCAGGTGCCGGTGTATCATCGGCGCAGCCAGATGTTGCAAGGGACAGCGCTATCGGCAGGCCGAAGAGCTGACACGCCCAGAGGGTTGAAAAATATGCCTTTTTGAACATGGGTGGTCTCGTTGTTTCTGGAACTTGTCCTTGTATTCAGGGGGTGTCGTGGTCGCGTCTAGCGCTGGGAGCCTAGCACAGGAAATTGCAGCTCGCCTAGGGGACGAACACATGCGGGAAACTTCGTTGCACTAGTTTCTTGATCGAATCGGCGAGTGTGCGAACAGCACACTCGCCGAAGTGTTGGCAGCGTCACGGTCGAGGCAGACAAGCGAGGTCCCTCACCGTGACTGTGTGGGTGCGATGTTGCGAGAGCGGTGGGTCGCCCGTGCGCGACATCTCGCACCACCGGAGGCACATCTTCTAAAAGAAACAAACGAAACGCACAAACGCGGGGCTGTGCTTATCCCTAGTTGCGACGCCCTTCGCCATGCGAGCTCGCAGTGGTGGAAATCTGAGTCTGCGCGAACGTCAGCGTATGACATCCGTGTCAGGTGCCTGCTTCGTGGAGAACGATCGCTCCGACGGTCGCGCCATCGCGCATTTGAGACGGGTCGAAGAAGGCGGCGGCGTAGAACGGGCGACAACGCGCATCGCTGCTGTCCTCGCTTCCGCGTTCGCGCATCACCCGTACACCACAAGAAAACGCACGCTACGCGATCACCGAGCGCACGACGACACGTCCGAGACCACCCGGACCGGCGGCACGCCCCCCACGCTTGGAGACGACCGCCAACCGACACGCCGCGACAACGCCGTCATGCGTCGGAACCATCGGCGGACAGATCTGGCGGCATGCCGACATCCTCGCTCTCCCCGTCTTTCGCCTTGTTTTCTTCGCTCGCATCTTCGCTAGACAGGCGCTCCGAGATTCGTCTGGCTATCTCCGAACCCAATTTGAGACCGAAACCGGTGATGATCGCACGCACGAGAATACCCATGGACCTCCGCGGTGTAGTGGACTGCCGCACAGGCAGTGTGACACGACGGGACTCGCCTATCCTATCTTCGAATCGACCGCGCCTCCGGCTTTCGTGCCTCAAACCCGGCCGCGATCACCAAACCCGCGCACCGTCGTGCCCCACGCAGCGAATGCGACACGACGCTGCGCAGGATTCGCGGACCGCCGGCCGGGCCTGTGCGTCTGCGCCGGTTTCTTGGTGGATCCACCGGTTGTCGCCCAGACTCCGCGCACCGCCGGCCACCACCATGTCGGCGGCCCGTCCGGCTCCCCGCCGCAACTGGGCGACTTGACCCGCCTTGCGGTATCCCCTACACATGTTCAGTAGTCGTACCCATGCGGCCTGCCACCGTGGAGACGCCGCGCTCCAGAGAGACGATCCTGTGAAGGCCCCACTTACTGCCCGCCAGCAACAAGCGCTCAACTACATCTCCAGGTGTCTCGACGTGCGCGGGTACCCACCCACACTGCGCGAGATCGGCGAGCACATGGGTATCCGCTCCACCAATGGGGTCAACGATCATCTCAAAGCGCTCGAGCGCAAGGGGTACCTGGTGCGAGAGGAGCTCAAGAGTCGGGCACTTCGACCCATCCGCCAAGAGGCGTCCCGCGTCGAAATCCCCATCATCGGGCGGGTCGCGGCGGGCCAACCCATTTTGGCGCAAGAAAATGTGATCGATCGGGTGACCGTCGATCGCTTCTTTCTGGGCTCCGCTTCCGGCCGCGACGTATACGGCCTCGTCGTGCAGGGCGACAGTATGGTTGACGACGGCATCCACGATGGGGACTACGTGTTCGTGCGCAAGCAACCAGTCGCGGAACGCGGCGAGATCGTTGTGGTGATGGTGGACGGCGAGGCCACCGTCAAGCGCTTCTTCGACGAGGGCGACTCGATTCGCTTGCAGCCTGCCAACGCGGCCATGTCCCCTATCATCCTCGACAAGAGCGACTTTCGCAGCGTCGACGTGCTGGGTAAAGTCATCGGCGTCTACCGCCGGCTGCACTAGCGAGCGACGATGGGGCACCGACTTGCCGCTAGGGCGATCGGTCGAGTCACCCGTGCGTCGTGTCGCCAGCAGAGTCGGCTCACGCTCGCCCACTCCTGGCGATCTGCTTCGTACGAAGCGCCGCACGCCGCACGCCCTGCGCCCCTAGTCCTGTTCTCCGTCGCCTTCTTGGTGGTCCTCGTCACGGTCGCCGCTGGAGCGGGTCCGCACTTTGGTATCCGGTGACAGCTGCGGTTCGAGTTTGCCGCTCGGAGAACGCTTGAATCGGATCTCCGTCTTGACCTCCATCACCATGCCTTCAAGCACCTGTCCCAGCAGATCCGACGCATCGAGCTTGTCGAGAAAGCCCTTCAGCTCCGCCGATGCACGACGCACCACTTCCTCTTTGGTGCCTTGAGCTATCTCCGACACAGCCTCCTGGCCGCGACGAAACGCGCCGCCCGAGTCGAGCAACCCCGACAGCCCGTCGCTAAACAACCGGCGGAAACCGGATTCTCCGCGCTCATGGGGGTCGCCCGCATGGGCCGTACCTTCTTCCTCGTGCGCGTCGACTGGACCAGGCGTGGAGGAAGGGGTGGGATCGGGTGCGGATCTGTCGGTGGACGACACACCGCCATCTTAGTCGATCGCTTCGTCGATTGAGGCCTTCATCGATCGCGCATTCGTCGATCCCGCCTTCATCCTCGCCCGGCTGCGCGGGTACATTGCGGGACATTTCGCGGAGCCAACGCGGAACCGACGCGGAACCGACGCGGAACCGACGCGGAGTCGACGCGGCGCCGGCCACATCCCGTGCGTCGATGCGTGCGGCCTCCAATCGACGCCTGAGGGAATGGGTTTTCCGGACGATGCGTTCCGTGTTAGGCAGCGGCCCACTGGAACGAGCGGCGTCGCCCACACCCACCCCACACGTCCCCCCCCATAATCCCACATTGTCGTTCATCTGCTACTATGTGGGATATTCGCAAGTCCAGTGGTACACGTGGATCTCGACCACCATCTGGAACAGAAACGACGACCCGTGCTGCTCGCATACCTAGGCAATATCTGCGCTGTGCTCGTATCCATCGGCCTCCTTGTCGGAACCCTCCGATTGACGCGATACACAAACTAGCCAGGCCGCCCCATCCCCGGCCGTTTCCGCCCCAACGAGGCGGATTCTCATCATGAATCATCCTCGCTCTCGCGTCGCTTCCACCTCGGGTGCGTTCCCGTGCGCCGAGGCCTGCAACGCGTCGGATCGCGCGTTCAATCCCCGCGGGGAGCTTTCGCTCCAGCACCGCCGTGAGATCCGCCTGTTGCTGCGCGGGGACTCGGTAGTCGACTGGCACCGGCTCGATTACCAGAACGAGTCCGAAGTGCGTCGAATGCTCGCGCTCAACAGCCTCGATGTCGACGATTCCGCCGACAGTGCGCGCCTCGCCGACCTCCGAGCCCGGGCGGTGGCCTACGTCAGCGACACGTTGGGGCTGCACATCAGCAACGAGGTCGGGCACGAAGTCGCCTTCTTGCGACTGCCGATCCTGGCCTCGGGACACGGCTGGGAGCAGCGCCAAGCCTGCGTGTTGCTCAAGGTAATGCACATCATCTATCACCTCGACGCACGCGAACTACGCACACGCCTTCCCATCGCCGATTCCGATCTCTTCGGCCTCGTCGAAGAGTCGGTATCCCGCATGTTCGACGAGCTGCGCGAGGCGAGGGTGCCTCTGGCCGAGTTTTCCTGGTCGCGCAAGACCCGAGCTTCGTTGGTGACCAAGCTGCTGGTCAAACCACAAACCCGGGCGGCGCGGGTCTTCGATCGACTTCGTTTCCGGCTGATCGTCAAACGACCCTGCGATCTCGGTCCCGCGCTGCATGTGATGCTGCGCCGCTTCATCCCGTTCAACTACGTCGTACCGGGGCAGACCGTCAGCACACTCGTCGAGCTCGCGGAGAACGATCCTTCGGCGCGCAGCAGCAGCGATTTTGTCCGCCTGGTGCGTGACCGACCCGAGGCCAGCGCACCGCACCCAACCGACACGAGCCCTTCTAGCGGTACCGCCCCTGCTACCCAGCCGCGAGACGTAGGCAACGAGTTCTCGAGCGACGCGTTTCGCGTTTTGAACTTCGTGGCGGACCTGCCCGTCCGAGTGGACGATCTCATCGTCGATCCGCACGAGAGCTGCAACGTGGTCTTCGTACTCGCGGAATTCCAGATACTCGACGAAGCCACCGCCAACACGAACGATCGGGCGGAAAGCGCCCACGCCCTCTACAAGGAGCGGCAACATGCCCGTGTCCGCCAGCGGCTCTTGCAAGCGCCCAGCGGTGAGAAGCCCCACCCCGGGGGCGACGGCGGACACTGATCGCAGCCGATGCGCGTTTGGGGGACGTGCTGTCTACGCTGCGTTCGTGCCCACGTTCCGCCCCTAAGTCACAGCCCGTGACCCAGATCCCGATCGAGGTCTGAGATCACCGGTACCGAACTCACCCGTATCGGACTCACCGACACGATTTGACGTCACACCAGCGGACGACGCGATTGCGACCGTGCTCTTTGCAGTAGTAGAGCGCGCGGTCGGCCTTCTCGATCAGGGACTCACGCTGCGTCCCATCGGCAGGAAACTCCGCGACACCCATCGACATCGATACGTGGAAATTCCCATGCTCCGAGAGCATGGTCTGGGCCGCGATCTCCTCGCGCAGCCGATTGGCATGCAGCGCCGCACCTTCCCCATCGGTGTCCGGCAAGATCAGCACAAATTCCTCGCCGCCATAGCGAGCCACGACGTCGACCTTTCGAGCTCGGCTCGCCAACACGGCAGACACACGCTTGAGCACCACGTCTCCGGTCGGGTGCCCATAGGTGTCATTGACATGCTTAAAGTGGTCGATATCGATCAAGATGATCGCGAAGATTTGCCCCGTACGTTCGGCGAGGGCGTGCAACTGCTCGAATCGGTCCTGGAACG
The DNA here is from genome assembly GCA_036479215.1 of Nannocystaceae bacterium. Lineage (GTDB taxonomy): Bacteria > Myxococcota_A > Polyangia > Nannocystales > Nannocystaceae > FL481. The sequence goes on from JAZGFE010000219.1 coordinate 19,789, forward strand.
CGCGATGGTTCGTCAGCCCGGTGAGCCCGTCCGTCGTCGCTCTCTCTTCCATGGCTCGGTACATACGCGCATTCTGGAGACTCACCGCCACCTGGTGGCCGATCACCCGCAGCATGTCCCGCACTTGTGCCGAATACTGGCCGTCGCGCCGTGAGGCCACGGTCACCGTGCCCAGCACGCGCTCACCGTGCAGCAAGGGCAGCACGAGCAGACTGCGCGCTTCATCGAGTTTGACGGTGTCATCAAAAACGACCGTCTCACCCAACCCGCGCTGCCGGACCGCCGGCATGTGGTAGCGGTTCTTGACCGCCATCCCGACCAAGGTGGCCGAGCCCACAAGCCGGCGCCCCTCAAGTGCCGCTGCCGCGACTGCCCAACTCGAAGATGTATCCTCCGACGCGCCCAAGCGCACAGCACGAACGCGATGGGTGTCGCTTCGTTCATCGTAGGCAGTCAGGACGGCCAGGTCATAGGGTGCGATGGCTCCCATAGCGTCGAAACACCGGTCGTAAACATCGTCAAGCGTAAGAGCGGAATTGAGTCTTTCGCTGGCCGCGTAGAATTGCTCCTGTTCGTATTTTCCCCGTTCCACCGCCGCCAGCACCCGCTCTTGCTCGATGATCCGCTGCACCTGCCCCGCTGCCTGCTGCAACATCTGTCCTTCGCGGACCTCGTAGGGCTCGCCGTCGGAACGATCGGCACAAAGGATTCCCCGCAGCGTATCCCCCTCGAGTACCGGTACGGCGCAAAGGTCGGAGATCGCTGCACCCTCGTCGTAGTACGGTGGAATCCGGCGACCGCCCAAACCTTGGAGACTCAATACACCGTGTTCCCGCATCGCAGTGGCCAATAAACCCGCACCCGCCAATTCGGGCCGAGCACGAATACGATCGCTCTGCGTGGCGACCTCTTTTAGGATCAACTGATCATCGTCTCGCAGCCACACGAGGGCGCAGGTCTGCGAGCGCATGGCGCAGCGCACCAAGTCGAGGGTGTAGCGCAACTGATCGTGGACAGCTTGCACCGCACCTTGGGACCTGCGCGTCTCTTCTTCAGCGCGGCGCACCCTCCCCCCCTCCCGCGGCAGCTCGGCCGCCGTCAAACGAAAATCCCGGGCATCTTGGTGCATCCGCGCCACCTCCCCCTGCACATGGCGCTCGTGCTCACCTCGGAGCCGACGTATCAAACCCGAGATCACCAGCATATTTCCTGCGGCGAAGAAGACGATAAAGGTAACGTGGTAGCCGAAGATCGCGTAGCGAACCGGAGTCACGCTGTGGACAACGAGCCACTCCAAACTACACGCTGCCAGCACCCACGCCACCGCCACCGCACGATTGCGGTGCACAATCAGCAGAAACGATACAAGCGCGTAGACCAACGGATACAAGAAACTGCGAGGGCCGCCACTGATCGACACCAGCACATAGACGCCCGTGATAAGGAGCAGGCCCAACTCGAACTCGCGCGCTGCAGACCTCCATCCCGCGGCGGACCCCGTGGCCTCCCCGCCAAATTCGCGGGTCAGTGCACGGCACAAGGCGAGGGTGAACAGGCCCAGCCCCGTGAGAGCTACCGGATGGCCCTGCCACACGGAAGCGAGGGTGAGCTGGCCCGACGCGAGCAGGACGATCACCGCGGCCGCAACCAAGACACCGAGCATGTCGTCCGCACGCTGCCGCGCCACGGACCAGGTGTGGGAGGCCACGCTCACGGCGTGCCCTCTTCGTTCTCCTCAAACTCGAACACCACCTCGCCGGGCCGGATCAAGTTGAGGTCCTCGCGCGCGATACGCTGAATCTCTGCCGCCGCCTTGGCGTAGGCCTCCGGGTCCGACGACGACACATGCAAAGCGGCGACTTCCGCCTCGAGCAATTCAACCGCCTCGCGGAGGGCCGTATTGCCAGCGCTGAGCTCAAGGCGCTCGCGCTCCACACGCGCTAGGTCGACGGCATCGTCGCCCCCTTCAAGATGCCGCGGTAACCAAGCGACGGCCGCGACGGCCAACAACGCGATGAGCATGCGATTGATCCAGAACATGGACGGCCCACGGAGACGCTACTTCGCCTGCGCGTGCGCACCAAAAAAAAGACGGCCTACCGCCGAGAGGCAACATCGCGCCAGCGTAGCGCGTCGTACTCACTCACTCGCATGCAGGATACCGAGGCGCGAAAACCCGCAACGCTTGGCGACATCCATCACCAAGACCAACGATTCGTGGCGCGTTTCTTTGTCGGCCCGAATATGCACAGATTTTTCGCCGCCGTCCGAAGCCTTGCACAAGCGCAGCTCGAGTTCACGCACATCGACGATATTCGCATCGATCTCGAAGGACCCGTCGGCATCGATCGCCACCAATACGGCCTGCTTGTCCTGGCTTTTTTCTTTGTTTTTCGCCCGCGCCAGATCGACATCGAGGGAGGACTGATCTTTGAAGGTCGCGGTGAGAAGGAAGAAAATCAGCAGCTGGAACACGATGTCGATCAGAGGCGTAAGCTCGACCACCGCGCCTCGGTTCTGACGCCGACGGCTTCTGAGGGTCTTGACCGCAGACGAGGTCATGCGGATACGGGCTTCGGGGTCGGGGTGTCGCCAATCGTGGTCGTGGTCACGGAAGCGGCCGCCACGATCTCTCGCGCCTGATCCTCAAGCAGGTCCACAACGCCCATCGCGTCCTCCTCCATCTCGACGATCAGGCGGTCGTTTCTTCCCTGCAACCACTTGTAGAGGATGAGCATGGGGATGGCCACGGACAGACCGTAGGCTGTGGTGATGAGCGCAGTCCAGATCCCTTGCGCGAACACGTCGGGGGTCGCATGCCCAGTTTCGTACGCGCCCACGAAATGCTTGAAGACCTGGATCATGCCGATCACGGTGCCGAGCAACCCGAGGAGAGGCGTGACGGAAGCGACGGTACCCACGATCTCAACGTGCTTGTCGAGACGGGCGACCTCGCGGTTCCCCACCTCGTCCACCGCTTCTTTGATCTCGGAGCGATGCTTGTTGCGACCGTAGGCGCGCAACGCCGACGCGAACATCAACGCGATACTCGATCCATTTTCCTCGCACAGCAGCCTCGCCTCTTTGGTCTGACCTTTCACCACCATCATCCGCATGCGATCGACAAACGCCTTGGGCACCACCTTCGACGCCCGCAGCGTGTACAACCGCTCCAGAAAGACAGCAGCACCGACAACGGATGTCAGCAAGATCACCCACATCAGTGGACCGCCTTGTTCGAATAGATCGACCAGATTCATGGTGTGCGCGCGCGGGCACGAAATGATGCGACGCGGGCCCGTCCAGGGCAAGACACACGCGCGCGCACGTCCGCGTGCGCGTTTGACCAACAACGCGCCACATCTTGACTCGCCCGGGCCCCACTGCTAATGAGACGCCCCGTCATCGGCAGACGTCCTGTCGCAATGGGCCGTTTCGGTCCGCTTTCGAAGACGTCCGTTGGGGGCATAGCTCAGTTGGGAGAGCAACGCGCTGGCAGCGCGTAGGTCAAGGGTTCGAGTCCCTTTGCCTCCACCACGAAAAGCGCCCAGGATCTGCCGATCCTGGGCGCTTTTCACGACTTGGGCCGCTGGTTATCCGTATCCGCGCCGGAATCTGGGTGGATGCGCGCGATCCGCATCCCACCACGCGATCCGGTGGGCTGCGCGCATCGTGCCCGTTTTTGCCGCGAGCACAGGGTCGCGTACCCTGGCGTCGTGGTGGCGCTGCAGCGAACACAAGTTGGTAGATGGAGCCTGCTCGCCTTTCTGGGTCTCTTGGCGTGTGGCGCGACGCGCCTCGACCCCCCGCCGCCTGGGAAGCCAGGAAGCGATCCCAACCAGACCGTCCCCAAAGACAGCGGAGATCCCGGGGACTCCGGCACCCATCCCACGCCCCGCCCCGACATGGGTCCGCCCGACGAGGGCTCTGATACTGGCGCCTCCATGGAAGGCAGCGACGCGGGCGATGGAGACGGAGACGGAGACGGAGACGGAGACGGAGACGGAGACGGAGACGGAGACGGAGACGGAGACGGAGACGGAGACGGAGACGGAGACGGAGCGAGCGACGGCGCCGGAGAAAGCTCGGGGCCGGGGGGCGCCGCGGACGACCAGCCACTCCCCAATTGCGACGATCCCGATTGCAGCCCAGGCGAAGCCTGCATCGATGAAAACGGGGATCCATGGTTCTGCGACTGACCCCGACGGCCTCGCAGCTCGGGTGGGGCGAGCGTTCCGCCCCCATGCGGCTGTTGTTCGCTCTATCCGTCACGGCTTGCCCGGGAGAACCTCAAGGCCCACCGCGCGACGCAACCCGGGCCGCGCCGCCCAAGACGCCGCTCCCACAGCCCACAACCGTCGTGTCCGCGCCTCGCGATCCCTCGAGCGCACCGACAGCGCCCACACCACCGCCCACACCACCGGGCGTGAGTGTATCCGCCCATGGGCTTTGGATCCTACGCTGCGACGCCGCATCGAAGTGCCCGAAGCTGCTGCAGGCACAAGGCCACGCCCACTGCAGGGCCCTCGAGTTCGCGGGACGCGGAGACTGGCGTCTACCTTCACGCAAGGAAGTCGCGTCCTTCTCGCGCGTGCCGCAACTGGCCGAACGCGGCGGATACCACTGGACGGCCACACCCGACGAGCACAACCCGAAGATGTTCTGGATCGTGGATCCAACCACCGCACAGCCCACAACGATCCCGGCCACACGCAAGCCCTTCACGGTCCGCTGCGTGAGCGCGACACCGTAGTCATGTCGCCACAAGCGCCCGCCCAGCCACGCTGTTACGAAGCCGCCGGGTTGGCGATCCTCACGGGTACCTTGGTGGTCGCCACGGGCTGCAATCCGCTCCGATCCCCCGCGGACGCCGGACGCGAAGGCCACACCACGATGAGCGAGAACACCACGGCAGTCCCCCTGCCCTCGTTCTCAGATCCGCCACCTTGCGAGCACACCAACAATTGCGAGACCGGCTATTGCGCCGCGCCCTACGACGCGGGTGCCATCGCGCCGGTGGGAGCCGCCGCGTGTGTACCCGACTGCATCGCCCCGGCGAGCACGCATCTCTTCTGCATGGACGACGCCGCATGCTGCCACGCCGTACGGTGTCGCCAAAACGGCCTGTGTGTCCCAGAAGAGGGTGCCCCCACCTCCGCGAGTTCCACCACCGATTCGACCGAAGGCGACTCGACCAAAGGCGACTAGCGACTCTGCCCAGGCAACTCACGAGCGGGTACAGTGCTGGGCTCGGTCGCCTCTTCGATCACGGCCGCTCTGGACCCGAACAAGGTTCCCTTAAGGCGGGCGCAGAAGAATAACTCAGCGATGCCAAGGGCGCTCAGGTGGGTTTCACGGAGCCAACCGATGGACTTCTTTCGCACGACCCTAATGTCCGCGCATCAGCAACACACAGATCGGTGCTCGGGTCCTTCAGCCCCGCACCATCCCCCTCCCACGGAACTCCGTGAACCACAGTAGGATGCGCGGACCATGAGCCCGGCGCGAAGCTACCCACACCGAATGGCTAGTTGGCTGGCGAGTCGGCTGGTCCCGAAATCTCTACTCGGGATCTTTTTTCTCTTCTCTTGCCTGCGACTCACACACCTCTGTTTGTTCTACTTTCGCGACGATCCATTCGGTTTCCCCGTGGTGGAGCAAGTTGAGCGCTATCTTCTCTTCTCCACTCTCGTAGAGATCGGGGCGGTCGCCGGTGTATCGAGCGTCGCCTTCTTTTTGTTCGCGTTCCTAGGTCCCGCAAGAGCGCTCGGCATCACGGGCATGCTGACAAGTGTGTATTTTTGTCTATGCGTATGTGACACTGAGGTATTTCGTTACTTTGGTCAACACATCAACATCTCCTTCGTCCAATCGTACTTCAAGATTTCAAACATTTTTTCCGACACAGTGTCTCGCAGTCTAAGTAGCGACCCATTCGCGCTCAGCTACACGCTCGTGCTATTGGCCACTACACTGATCTATGCAATCGCATACGCGAGACGCTCTGTTGTCAACGCTCCGCAAATGCGCACGAGTCGGATCCTACGCTATGCTCTACTGGCGCTCGCACTCATCCTGGGATCATCGCCTTGGTGGTTGCATCCGTTCGCCAGTCGGAGGAGGAGAATCATTCCTCCGCTTTTCGTCGTCGCAGTGGAAATACTTCGTTTTCCGAAACAGTACTTTGTACCTGACGACTACGATGAAGGCCTGCGTCTGCTGGAGAACTACACCGCCCCGCCCGCCGCGGGTTGGCACATCCCTTTCGTTGACTACCCACTGTACAGGGAGCCTTTTTTCCAAACCTGCCAGCGGGATCCCGACTTCTCCCGGTGCAAGGCTGATAGCGACAACGACGGTTTCACTCAGGATGTTGACTGCAATGACCGTGACGCAAACATACACCCCCGTGCGCGGGACGTGAAAAGTGATGGCATCGATCAGAATTGTTCGGGATGGGACGCGCAACCTCGCAATATCATATTCGTCGTACTGGAGTCGTTTCGTGGTGATTTTTATCGACAGCTTGCATTGAACCCTACGTTGGCGCCGAACATATTCTCGCTGCGAGATCTTGGAGGCTACTGGTTCACGAACGCACACAGCCCCGGCTTCCCGAGCATCGAAGGCGCAGCCTGTATGAACCTTGGCATCTTGCCCCACCCCGACCACCAGATACTAACATCCCACAGCGCCACAGAGTTCCGCGCCTTCGCAGAGTACGCACCGCCGATAGTCAATAAGCTGCTCGTCTCCGCCGTGGACCTCAGTTTTGACAACCAGAAGTCGTGGCTGCGCTCGTATTACGACTCTTTGCATTTTGATCCGACGCGTGCTCATGATCGCGGCATGTTCGAGATCGCAGATAATCTCCTGACCAGCATAGAACCGACACAACCGTATCTCCTGACACTGATCACCACCAGTTCACATTTTCCATTCAAGCTAGAAGAAGAGTACCGACCCTCGTGGGCCGCGCAAGGCATCCATGCTCGGTACAAGAATTCCATTCACTACTTTGATTTCCACTTTGGGATCTTTCTAGATGGGCTCAAGCGTCGCGCCGACTGGCAGCGCACCGTCATCCTCATCCTCGGGGATCACGGGTTCCCAGTATCCAATCAGGACTTGAGCCAATCACTGAGATTCGGTCCCTCACATACATGGATCGGTATGGGCATGTTCGGTCCAGGTCTCCAGCTGAGCACACTCGAGACCGTATCCGAGGTCCGATCTCTCCTGGATATTCCACCGACGTTACTCGATCTTTGGGGGGTCGAAAGAGGACACGCTTTCATGGGACGCTCCCTGTTGCACAGGGAGGGGCATGCCGGCAAGGTCGTCGCTTTCTGGAGGAGGACTTTCGCGGAATATGGTACCCGCTCTATCGTTGGAGACATCGACTCGGAGTCTCTGTTCACCCTGTCACCGAAGGGATATTTCATTGACTTCAGTGGTTCCCATGGAAAAAAGCGTGCGATTTTGACCCAGTTCGATACACTCATGGACAGCTACGCGTATCTTCTTTTCGATAAGAAGGTGATGCCGCGTGTCGATGCCGCGACAACACTCGACCCACGCTAGGCCGGCCAGGATTCCACTCTCCTCCCACGTTCGTGTGGATCGGACAACTCGGGTCGGCACACCTCAGACGACACTCGGTAAGTCGATATTCGGCGGCGAGACCAGCGAGCCAGCGAAGCCAGACCGGCGAGCCCTCCATCTCTACGCAGTGCAAGCTTCCTCGGTCTTCCTTGCGACGTCCACCTGAAGGTGAGGCGCCACTCGCGCCCGGCCTTGTTCTGCACAGGACTGACATCGCTTGCTCAACGCGACTCGTTTGTCGCCTCACGCCGCCTTTACCGTGATTGGCGCTACTGCGCCAACCACGGCGCAGAGATGCCCCCCCTTTCTCACCCACCACGACACTGTGCCCCAACACAGCTGCCACACGCCTGTCCGCGCAAAGCGCTCGGCCCTCGCTCGACTGAAGCAGCCTCGCTACGTAGCCCGGGACGCGTGTGCGCGCAGCCTCGCGATGAAGAGGCAACCAAAGTGGTGGGCGCGCCAGAGCTTGCGCACAACATCCGCGTTTCAGTAAAACGAAGGCGTGGGCGCACGTCAACAAGAGAAGCTCTCCTCTCGCACTCCCGCCGGCAAGAAGGCCGCTTCCAAGAAAAAGGCCGCTTCCAAGAAAGGGACCGCCTCCAAGAAAAAGACCGCTTCCAAGAAAAAGACCGCTTCCAAGAAAAAGGCCGCTTCCAAGAAAAGGACCGCTGCCAAGAAAAAGACCGCTTCCAAGAAAAAGACCGCTTCCAAGAAAAAGACCGCTTCCAAGAAAAAGGCCGCTTCCAAGAAAAAGACCGCTGCCAAGAAAAAGACCGCTGCCAAGCCCCGCCCCGCTATGGAACCAGCGTCTCCAAAGGAGACCTCAACCCGCGCACCTTCAGCTGCGACGACCCCTCCTTCTGGAACAACCCCCAGCAGCGGCCACCGCAAGACGGCGGTCAAGCAGACAGACGCGGATCTTTTTCAACAGCTGGGCACGGTCGCCAACGATCCGAAAGCCGACGGTCGTACAATCCGCTCCCTTCGGAAGCGTCTTGCTCGGTTGCGTGGCCAAGAGCACATGGGGGAACTCTTCAAACTCCTCGATGGCGACGACCCGCATCGGCTCGCCGCTGAGGCGCTCTGTGTCCTTGAGCGCATGTCGGATGAGATCTACATCCCCGCGTTGGTGAAACGCGCCCCGGCGCTCCATGGCCGCTCCAGTCGGTGGCTGTTCATCGCCTTGGTGCGCGTGGTCAACACCCGCGCCCGCACCGATGACTGTACGGCGCTGTTTGAGGATACCGTGGCCAAAGCTGCCCCAAAGGCCCGCGCGCTGATCGAGCGATCACTGCGCGATCACCTCGGCGCCATGACCCCGGAGGTCCGCGAAGCCATCGAAGTCACACTTGCATCGCTCGCCGACGAGTAGCGTACGGGCGGGAGCTCACCGTATCCTGGCGCCGTGATCGCGGTACCCCTGGCGTTCGGTGTGGTGTGGATCTCGGTAGCCAGCTATCGGCGAGCACGCCTCGACTCCGAATGGTCGCTCCTTGTGACCCTCGCCACCTTGGCCATCATCTGCATCGTCGCCGCTTGCCTGGCAGTCGTCGGTCACCTCGAACCGTGGTGGCTGGCCGCCACCTCCGTCGCCGTCTCACTCGCGCTTTGGGCAGGGTCGCGCCGACAAGGGCCACAACGCACGACGGGGGGGCCTTCGACCCCCGCACTCACGTGGCTCATCCTCGCCTCGGCCGTGGCACTGCGACTGCCAAGCATGTCGGCACCCCTAGGAGGCCGCGACCAAGGCACCTACACACTGCGCGCCCAACATACGCTCCGAACCGGCGAACTCGGGTTCGTGGACCCGATCCTCGCTCGGGCGGGAGCACAACTCGGGCAGCGATCGGGTCCGGCAGATCTGTTGGGCTTGTACGCGGACAACAAGATAGAAGCGATCAAAGGCCAATACGAGGCGGCATATCGGCCAGGCGCGTATCTTTCCGACCGGGACCGGGGGCGCGTCAGCCCCCAGTTCCTCCACGGTCATCCCATGCTGATGACTGTGGCGGGATTCGTACTCGGACCCGCACTCATCCACTGGTGGACGGTTGTTCCGGCCATTGTGGCGCTGTGGGCGTTCGCGGCGTGCAGTCGTCGACTTTGGGGTCACGGACCATGGTCCGCCCTCGCCTTGGCCATTTTCGCGCTCTCCCCTATCGCCATATGGGTGCATCGCACCCCCTTGAGCGAATCGATCTACGGCGCGCTGATCTGGGGCTCTATCCTAGCGGTACTGCGCGCTCGCGCACAACGACCAGCAGCTTCAGATCAGCTTTCCCGAGCTCGCGGTGACTCGGCGAATCGATGGTGGGTGATGGCGGGATTTCTCGCCGGCTCGACAGCATGGATACGCGGCGACGCGTGGTTCCTGCTACCCGTGCTTCTTTGCGTGCTTTGGATGCGGCACAGTACCCGCGGCCGAGCGGGTGCGCTCACGCTCCTCGCCACGCTCATGTCGGGCATACTGCTGCACAGCGTCACGAGTTTTCCCTATGTATTCGATGAGCTTCGTCGCGTGCTTCCATCCGGCACCGTGGCCACGCCCGCCAGAATCGCGGCGACGGCAATCATCGCTGCGCTATCGTGGATTGCGGTGGATGTTGGGCTACATCGCCGCTCCGGTCGTATCCCCAACACCACCGCACCGAGCAAACTGGCCCGAGTCCCTGTCGTACTGGGTGTCGTGGCGGCGTTGGTGCTGCTCCTTCACGCGGGCCGGACTCTGATCGAAGATCCTGCTCCTCCCTACAGCCGCCTCGACACCGCGTGGCCTCTACTGGGAGCGCCCGTTATCTCGCTGGCAGCTGTGGGTGCGGGACGAAGCGCCTGGAGATTCAAACCTGGGACACACCTCGCCGACGTCTGGACCCTCGCAATGGCGACAATCCCCGTCGTCCTCTTGGTCGCCTACGCGCCCCACCACTTGCCCCAGCGCGGCCTCTACTACTACGGACGATACCTCGTCCCCGTGCTCCTCCCCGTCGCCATCTTGGCCGCCACCGAAGCCGCCCGCATCTTGACCCGCCGAGTCTGCGCTCACTGGCCCCAGATCCCGCCCGCGCTAGCGCAAGGTGGGAGCGCGTTGGTGCTGCTCGCCCACTCGGGCTACGTCCTCATCGCCCGCCCCAACTCCCGCCTCAACGAAAACATGGGAGCGGGCGAGGCTGTCGCTGAACTCGCGAACCGACTCCCCGCGAACGCAGTCGTCATCGCAGGTGGCGAAGGCTGGCTGCATGGCCACGCGTTCAATCAAGTCGGAGGCGCACTCGCCTTCCGATACGGCTTTCCGGTCTTGCCCTATCACAGCCAAGAAGCATTCTACGCCACATTGCACGAACTGTTGCTCGGCGACCCACAGCCGCAACGCGCCGTCTACCTGCTACTGAACGAGGCCACCCGAGGATATGATGCCCCCATCGCCTCGGCGCCTTCCGAATCGTCCACCGCTGCCTCGACAAACATCACCTTCGCCGTGTTGGACGACCTCTTGCCCGCCCCTTTTCGTGCCCGAGACTTGGGCCTCCTCGATCTCTATTTGCACAGACTCACCCCCACGACCCACTCTGTCCCCACCCGCGTGACCCGAGCCAGTTTTCGCATGGCGTTGGCCCGCATCGAAATCGATCCCGCATGGCAACGAGACGTTCAGACCTGGAAAGTCCGAGACGGACGCCTGCGGGCCTCCACGCCCACATCGAAAGCACTCGCGCTGGGCTCCGCATCCTGGCTACATGGCTACCTATGCCTCGACCCGAACCGCCCACTGCGGATCACGCTGCCTTCGGAATCCCGATACCCCGCGCGCTCCTTGGTTCTGGTGGCGACACCGGGTACAGCACCGCACAACTACAGATGGAAGGTACGCGCCGGTGAACGCGGACTCGGCACCCGGCGCCACAAGTCGACACCGCGCGCCCGCGATACGCTCGGGCCCTTCCCGCTCACCTCCGAAACTCGCGAGGTCACCGTCCGCGGCGCAGCAATACCGGTGCCCTCCGCTGATTGTCCCCACGGCGGTATCTCCGAAATCCGCCTCCTTCCGCCCGACCGGTCCATGCTCGCCACAACTCCAGTAGCCTGGGCCCTCACTCGCGGTCCGCCCGTTCCACTCGGCCCGCCTCCACCACCGACACGTTGGGTCGCGGGGCGATCCCTCTCCCGCTACCGCGTAGGCATCGACCCCATCCCGACCCTTCACCACCGCTCCATGATACTGGCACCGGGAGAGGCCCTCACCTTCGCGCCGATCTACCTCCCGCAAGTCAGCTCATCACCGCGGCGCAATACCTTCGAGCTTGTCATCATGCTCACACAAACCCATACAACCGGGTTCGCCCAGGTGGTGGTGACCGTCAACGACAACGAGATCGCTCGCATCCCCGCGCCCTCGCGCTCGCGCAGCACCTGGCAATCGGAGGCGGTGGCATGGCAAGCCACCCACCGATTGGCCCGGGTTCGCGTCGAGCTGCGCAGCCCCGACCCCGCAGATCGCATACACTTGCGAGATCTGACGATTTCCTCGGGCGCGCCTGCAATTCCGAGTATCCCACAATAGCCTGGTGTCCCGACACGCAGCGCCAACCGCCTCGAAGTGGCATGGGACAAGCACAATGAGATTGTCTCCACGCAGCGATGTCTTGATCACCTACGTCCCCCGACGCTCGATGGAACGAGCATGGACGATGCTCGCTAAACGTATCGCTGGCCTCGGCGACAACAACCACCAGTCCCGCCTGGGTCCAGGCGCTTCTTCAGTTCATGGTCTACTTCAAAGAAGGACTTTCCCCGGTACTTTGACGTAGGCGCCACGCCCATCCAAACTCGCCATGGATGGCTTCGAGTCCGACGATTGGCCAGTCTTTGACGTGACCGTCCTATCCGCGCCATGGCCGTCGCGCCCCACTTCCCGGCCGCGCCATGCGGGCTTCCGCCCGCAACGGTGCCCGCCAAGCTCCTCGCTGCCGCCGGCCTACACCACAGCTTCTGCCGGCGTCACGGAGACGACGTGTCTCCCACCCGCCCCGAGTTCATAACTAGAAGAAATACCCCTCCCAAAACTACACATCCCTCC
>JAZGFE010000220.1:0-5394 GCA_036479215.1 Nannocystaceae bacterium
GGAGCTCATCAACTTGGGCAACGGCGAGCTTGGACTGTGCTCCATCACTTCGGCAAGCTGGACGAGTCGCCGCGTTCGGCGGGTGTCGCCAAGCTGTGCACCGACAAGTTCATGACTCGGCCGAAAAGTACTCGTGTGGGTCGGGGATTGAAGCATGCTCGTCGTACCGAGCGCATCAGATCGACGATGCGCAGAAACTGCAAGCCATTCGAACGGGCTCGACAACGGCGAACGTGATGGCTGCACTGCGGTACAGCTGGGGCGGAGACGCGCGTTCCCACGCCATAGGCGCGCGCTTCAGCTCATCCACAACTCGAGAGCCTGTCAAAAGTGGCGCCTGGCACGCGCGATTGTATCCGAGGCGTGTGTCACGCGGATATGTGCGGGATCATGAGCCTGGAGGCGTGGTGGCCAGAGTCGACGGCGAACAGCCCGGTGCGCTTGCGCACCGCCCACGTCGAGTACTCATTTGACGCCTCGAAGCTCGCGTTGGCGGTGTGGACGTCGGGTGATAGCGTGTCCAGATGCGCGGTGTTCCTGTTCGATCTGGCCAGTGCCGGCGATCGGGCCCCGACGATCCACTCGTGTGTCTCGGAGATGGCGTTTTCGCCCAACGCCGAGTACCTGGCCACGTACGGCTGGAGCCCGAACGGGGCCGCCAAGACAGCGTTTCGGATGTGGCGCACGGACACACTAGCGATCGTCGGAGAGAGGCGGTTGCCTGTGACCTGGGGCACCAGCCCACGCCGGCCCACGCCGATCGCGTTCGTCAAACAGCGCAGCTTGGCGGACGATTCGGGGCTGGGACACTGGAACTATCGACACGGGTTGGGCGAGACATTTCACCTGCAGACCAGTGGGCGTCTGCTCATGCGCACGATCCATTCGACACTGTCTTTTCAGCTCGCGGGCGGCGTCGAGGATTGGTTTCCGGAGACACTGCTCTTTGGCGAGGGAGGGACCCGTAGCCACCTCGGAGAGGCCTGCGCGGCGACGATCTCCTTTCCGACCAACGAGGTGCGCACGTTCGGCGCCGATCCTGAGAAGCGCCGGACTGCGGTCACACTGCCGGGGCCGATCTTGCCGACCGAGCCCGGCGCTCGATTTCCCAGGCTCGTCTCGTCGCCCGACTGCCGTCATGTGGCCGTGCTGACCGAGGACGGAGGACGCGTGTTTCGGACGTCCGACGGGACCTACCTGTTCGATATCGGGACGGGCCCGGAGGGGATTTTCCTGCTCCGGACGCACGTCGTTTCCGTCGCCGGCGGGGTGATCGGCTTTCGCCGGTTCTCCGATGGCGTCGAGACGGACTTTGTGGTCGAAGCTGGTTCGACTCCGCCAGAGGTCGGGCCAGGCATCACGTGGCAATGGAGGGAATTGCGGGGCGAAGGATTTCGCCCCGTCGCCGCGGAGTTGCGTCGGACTGGTGGCGCCAACGATCCCGACGGAGTCCAGCTGGCATTGTGGCAGCTCAACACTCGGTGAGAACCGAGGCGGCGAGCCGCGCTAAGGCTCGGAGACCATATGGGTGGCGAGGTCGAGGGGAACGGGCGTGCCGTGCTCGGGGTCGTCGGGCGGGTCTGTGAGCAGCACCTCGACGACAACGTGCGTGCGGCGAAGCGTCAGAAAATAGATCTTGTTGGCGAAGCGCTCGTGGATTTTCCACTTGTGGCGCTTGGTCCAGTCGGCGAATGATGGGCTAAAGTCGATGGTTTGCGGATCGACCACGGGTTCGTGGGTGGCGAGGCGGTAGCGCTCATCGAGTCCATCCCCGGCGTTCCCGGCCTGGATCTCCGTCCACACCGCCGCCTCGAACTCGGCTCTCCCGGCCTCGCGGCTGGCGACGCCCCCGACCGCGAACTCCCATTCGAGTTCCCGCGCGGTCCGAAAGAACCGCGGGATCACGCCACCTTGTGACCAGTGGGCTTCGCGGTGTCGGGCCCACACGGGGAAGTCGGTGCCGGTTCCGTGAATGGGGTCGGCCGACAACACGGCGGCGGTCTTCTGCGCCGACCCCCGAAACGGGTTCCGGACATGGCCGGGCACCGGCGAGAAGTAGCGCTGCAGGAGGCAATACTCCGGTGTACCGCCGGCGGGCTGGAAGATGTACAGAACCCGGTCCGATGCCGCGAATACGCGCACGCCCCCGAAACCTGTGCGCAACGCCTTGAGCAGGCGGTGGTCGCGACCAATGGTGCAGCCGCGCACGACCAACCGTGAGTGTCTCGCGGGCAAGGATCCACTCGCACCCAGGACGCCGAGACCCTCGACGCGGATCGCATCGTGACTGATCCAGCCGCCCGCGTCTGGATCGTCTGGATCTAGCACCCGGGCAAACAGCGACACGCCGTCTTCGGTGCCGTGGGCGATGATGTTGACTTCCTGGAACGTTCGGCCCGAGCTGGCGAGCACCTCGGCGATTCCTTCCAGGCTCGCGTCGAAGCCTCCCTCTCCCTCCATCACCACCAGATCGGCGTGCTCGTTCCAGTAGGTCCGCGTCAACTGGCGCGCGTTGGCCTGGCCGGGCGTGTTCTCTAGGCAAATCCACGCCGCTACCGGTCCGCTGGGGAGAAAGCCCTTCTCCAGCAGGTTGAGGCTCGTCCGCGTGGTCTCGTCGGTGTAGTCGGACGCGATGGTCAGGGCCAGTTCGGTGGTCGCCCGCTTCTTGGCCCAGCCCGGGCGCGTGTGCGGCCACTCGGTGTCTGCGCCGTGCACGGGGATGCGGTGGATAGGCCCAAGGTTCCCTCCGCCCAACTCGAGACGTACCTCCAGGATCCCGAGCTCGATGTGGCCCTGGCGAAGCGAGGGCACGATGAGGTCGGTCTCCTGGACCGTAGTGCCACCGCGGCCGTCGAGGCCCAGTTCGACGACGAAGGTGGCCAGCAAGTCGTCCTGCTTGCCACCGTCGGGCAGGAGACGATCGGCCTCCCACAGCTCGATGTGCACGTCCGTCATCGTGTCGGACATTGGCTCGCCGTTGGGGTCGGGTACACCCACGGACGACAGCGGGGCCGCGGACACCTGCAGCGTGCATACCGACGGATTGTCGGGGTCGGTGAGGAAGGGAACGTGGAAGAGCCGCTCCGCCATCGCTAGCCTTCTCTGAGGACCGCTCCGGCCACGCGGTGGAGGTAGGGTCCCGTGCCCGCTGCCACGCTGGGCACCAGCGTCTCATATTCTTCTCCGTCAAACTGAACCTTCAGCGCGTGGTAGCCCGGCGCAACACTCGTCAGTTTGAGCCGACCCTCTTCGTCCGTGGTCGTCTTCAGTGGGCCAGACGGCGACTCGACGTCACACTCACAGCTCCCCAGGTGATGTCGTCCGGAATTCGAAAGCAAACGGACGTGCACGTCGTTACGCACCGCCGTGCCAAGGGCGAGCCACAATTCGTCCGCGTCGAGCCAGATCCGCCGGTATCGCGGGTTGTCGTAGATCGTCGCGCCCGGCGGCTCGCCCAGGTCGTCTGGGTAGTCTTCCGGGAGAGCAAACAGTACCTCGACCCGCCGATTTTCCGCCGCCGATCCGGTACCCGGGCTCTGAGCCGGCCACGCTTCCCCGCCCGCAAGCACCGGAGGATCACCGTGCCACTTGATGCCATCGCGGGCCGACGCGAGCTCTTCGGGCGACCATTCGAGCGCACGACAGACCGCCGCGTCATAGCTGGCCGCCACCGCCAGCCAGTCCTGGCGATCCGGCTTCTCGGCCTCTGGCGGCACGAGACCCAGTGTTGCCTCGTACCAGGTCCGATAGCGCTGCAGGGCGCCGGCCGTGAGCGGACCCCAGTCGTTGTCGATCTCGACTGGATCGGTGTCGATCTCGAACGCCCGACTCGCCCAGCGCAGCACCGCCTGCAGGTCGTCGACCTGTGCGTTCTCCAGCGAGTGGTCTGCCCACCCGTCGTGGTCGCCCAGAACGTAGAGGTAGACTTGGTCGGCGCGGAGCTATGATAGCGCCTCGTTGAATTCGTCGCTACCGCTTTTGTCCGTGTGCCCGGCGACGAAGACCTCCCGATCGGGAAACTTGAGGGCGTACCCCCAGACCGCAGCGGCCAACGCGAGCCCAGGGCGTAGTTGCTTCGTGGTCGACGGGCTCTTCTTCCCATCGGTGGGAGTCGGGTCCTCGTGATCGGGCAACCAGATCGCCCGCTCCAGCCGGGAGTTCTCATCCGGAACGACCAGTGCCGAGATCACCGGCCGGATCACGACGATCGTCGTGGAAGTCCCGACGCGTAGTTCTGTGGCCGGAGGTTCGCCGGACGGCTGGAGTTTGATTTCTACGCGGAGCTTCGCCATCGACCGGGCCGCGGCACGATACAACGTCACCGGTCAGAACGCCAAACTGCGCGAACATCAGAGGGAACTTCGTAGCATCCACGGCCGGCAGCGCTCAAACTACCGAGCAAGCTCGGGTCGAGGAAACGACCGATTCTGACGGAGTCGTCGAGTTGCCGTGCCCCGCGAACGAGGCCGTGATCGTACGCGCGCACGATCGCTACGCACTCAAACGCGCCATGGCGGGCTGACGTGCCCCTTCGTCCGTCCAGAGAGCCGATGCTTGAACACGGGTAAAGAAACGTCGGCTACTGGAGGGCTCTTTCCACGGCATCTTAGGAGGATCGCCGCAAGCCCCTCCGTGATCCTGCTCCACAACATGGCCCAGGCGCGTCGACCGACCGATGCGCATTCATGCTCCTCGGACAAGTGCGGGAGCACAGCGCCACAGACGAAATGTTCGTCACACCGAAACAGCAACGCACGGCGGACTATATCGAGGGGCGCTACGCCTAGTGATCGTCCTGGGGGGTCTCCGTCCAAGTCGCGAGCATCGTCCAGATTGCCAAGGTATCCTCAGGCAACGAGCCTAGGTACTTCCCGGGGCGTCCAGCACCCCGCGGTCTGTTCGCAGAGGATGGCGACAATGAGGTCGAAGACGTCGATGGGGTTCGAGAGGTCAATCCACTCCATTCGACAGTGGCACGCCCGACGCTGGCCCGCGCCGGTGGTGTGGTGGGGGCACCGTACCCAGCGAGTGCGCACCCAACGAATTCACACCGCGTGGCCTGGCCTGGCCTGGCCAAAGCTTCCAGCCGGACGACTCCGGCCTCCCCAGCGAGCGGGGCCCTGGCCAGGCTTCCGCCGGCACAGCGTGATATGCGTGACTTACGCGACATCGCCATTGCGGATGAGTTGCCCTAGGCGCGCGAGAACGCCGTTGACACCACGTGCAACAAGGTGATTGCATCGGCGCCATGAAACGGTACACCCCCTGGCCACGCTTGGTGTTTTCACTGCCGATGCTCTTGACATTCCACGGCTGCGCAGATGATAGCTCCGTCACAGGAGACGATACCGACTCCACGGACGAGATCGGTGATGGTGATGGTGACGGTGACGG
>JAZGFE010000221.1:0-11266 GCA_036479215.1 Nannocystaceae bacterium
TTGGGTCGGGGTCCACGGGCGATAGGCTTTTCCCATGCCCCAACAAGATCATGATCCGCCGGATCTGTCGATCCTCACACCTACAGCCCTCTATCGTGGGCTGGCGCTATTCGCAACAGACTCCTAGGGTTCCGGTTTCCGGTAGAGTCGATGATGGTGGCGGAGCGATTCTGCAGCATTCCTCGTGCGATTCGAATCGCGCTCACGATCTCCGCGATCGGCTCGGCGGGATGCCGTGAGCGCGACACAGCGGCGGTGGAGCGAATCGCGGAGAGTCGGTCCAAGGGCGGGGCCGAGGGCGGGTCAAAGGGTCAGGCAAAGCGGAAGACAAACTCTTCGTCTTCCGAAAAACGTCGCCTTGACGAGAAGGGATTCCGCGTCCCTCCCAAGATGCGTACCTCCGACACCAAGTTCTATACTGCCGCCGAAGCGGCGCAGATAGATCTCAGTGTCGGCGAGGGGGAGTCCACCATCTTGTTCGTGGGCGACGTGATGACGTGGAGCGATCAGATGAAGCGGCGTATCTCTGAGGGGCAGCCCGACTATCCCTTCGTTGCCACCTCGTCCATGGTGCGGTCTGCTGATTTTTCGGTGGCCAACCTGGAAGGTCCCGTCGCGGTCGAGGCCGCGATCGGTAGGCGTTGGCGTTTTCCCTACAAGATGGACCCGCGGGTCGTCGGGGGCATCAAACGAGCAGGGTTCGATCTGGTGAGCACCGCCAACAACCATCTCATCGACTGCGGAAAACCCGGTATTGTGGAAACCCTTGAGCATCTCCGACGTGCAGGCTTGCCGCAGTTCGGGGCGGGCCGCGATCTGGCCGAGGCTGCGCGGCCCTACGTGGCGGTGGTCGCCGGTGTCAAAGTGGCCTTTCTCGCCTACACCTCACCCGAGACTTGGATTCCGGACGGGGCGGCCGCGAGGGTGGAAGGATCTTTCCGGCGTCGCCAGAAGCGTATGCGCAAGCGCATGATGGCCACTCCCTCCCGCCCCGGTACGGTGGTCGTAGATGCAGAGATCGTCGATCGGGCCGTTCGTAGCGCCGACAAGATCGCCGATCTGGTCGTGGTCTACCCCCACTGGGGTATCCGCTACGAGCAACCGGTGTACGAGTTCCAAACCGAGGTGGCACATGCAGCTATCGATGCTGGCGCCGATCTGGTCGTCGGCCACCACATCCATACCTGGCAGCCCATCGAACGTTACAAAGATCGCATGATCATATACGGACTTGGGAACTTCGCCTTCGATTCGCGCAATCGTAGGGCCCGAGAGGGCCTCGTCGCTCGTGTCATCCTCGCGGACGCCCGTTTCGATCGCGTCGAGTTGCACCCCCTGTTCACGCGCAATGTCGACACTAAGGTCGATTTTCAAGCCAAGCTCTTTAAGGGAGAGAGTGCGAAGCGGGTACTTGAGAGGTTGGCCGAGGCGAGCAGGCCGTTGGGTGCAGTGGTTCATATACGCGGCGATCGAGGCCTAGTATACGCATTACCTGTCGCGGGCGAGTGATGCCAACTCACCAGAGCTTCTTCAGCTTGGCACTACGGTAGTAGTGCGCGAGAATTTGCGGCGCGTCGAGTTTGGCCTGCGCCATCCCCATGGCGCCATGTTGGCACATGCCGACGCCGTGTCCGTGTCCACCGCCGACAAGCCGGAAGCGGCCGTGGCGATCCCTATCGGCGTGTACTAGAAAGAGGGAGGATCGCAGGCCGCCGAGCGCACGGCGGATTTCCAATTCTCGACGCAGCGTGACGCTGCCTCGGCTTCCCTGGAGGCGCACCGTCGTCGCGCGACCGCTGCAGCCTCGATCGAGGATTTCGATCTCGAGCAGTCGTCCGAATCGCGGTGGGATAGTCGGATTTTCATCTAGGGAACCGGGATCGATGGACGCTTCCCAGCGATATGCTTTGGCCCGGGACGCCCCATCGAGGCGTGCGTAGGTACGTGGCGCCGACAGCAGCCAGGCGCGCAAATTTTGTGCGTTGATTCCACTCCTAAATTGGGGGGGCGCGAGGGGGTCGGGGCGGCCGCGGAGCAGGGGGTCGGCGCTGCTGGGCCACACATGCTCGTTGTCCTCCGTATGTCCCCCCGAGTTGGCCGAATAGACCGTGTTGGCGATACGGGCCGCATGCGGTCGCATGAGAACACGGCCCGCAGTGTCCTGGACGGCGGCGGTGGTGCGCGGGTGTTCTTTCGTTACACCTGCGTATACTTGGCAGTGCTGGTGGGCGCACAACAGAAAAGGGTCGTCTCGGTGCCTTTGGCCGATCCGCGTCAACAGCTGACCTCGCGCGGCGATGGCTTGTGCCTTGAGCGCTTCAGGGTGCGCGTGTGGAAACATTTCCGCGGGGACAAGTCCGGCGAGTACACCCGTTTCGCCGAGGACATTTACCACCGATAGCTTGCCCGAACGGTCGACTGCGACGTAGATTTGCCCTCGGTACGAGGGCGCCTGTGTGGCGCTGCGACCTGTCGATCTGAGGGTGACTGTGATGTGGTTCCCGGGCGTTGGCGCAAACCAAAGCACGCTTTGCGCCAGGACCGACACCCCGTGGTCGAGGTCTTCCGCGACCATCGAGCCGTGGGCGCGGTGCAGCACGAGAGGGTGCAATCGCCCCACGATGCCGTAGTTGAGGCGCAGGCCTGTGGCGACGCGTTCGGCTTGCGCCCGGCTTGATAGCGCTGCAGTTGTGACCAGGAGTCGGCGGGTATCGATCACTGTACCCGAGACGCCGAACATTGCCCCGACCTCGTGCACTGCCGTCTCAAGGCCCCGGTTGTGCCAGCGTTTCCGCGCGCGTTCGATGGCACGCGTCACATCTGGGCGGAAGTTGTCGAGTGCAACGGCATAGCGCTGGTCGCTGGGTGCAGTCTCGGCGATCCGCAGGCGCCAGCGAGATCCTCCTCGGATCTCCGTACCTTCGCTACCTGACGGGAGGACCCGCAACCCCCTGGGCGCGGAGAGGAGGACCTCTGTCTGTTCCTGTGCGATTCCGATGCTGATTTGCGGCTGACCGTTGCCGTCGAAGCTGAGCTGATTGCTGTAAAGTCGTTCGATCCGGTCGTGCAGGCTCAGACCCGCAGCACCCGCGGCGCGTGGCAACCACAGTCCGGCCGCAGAGAGGGTGCAGGTTGCAGCGATCGAGCGTAGGAAATCTCGGCGCATGCCCGTCACCCTGTGATTGTCCGCGCTTTTGCCTGATGACCAATTTTTGTGCGCAGCGCGGAGCGTTTTCCGCGTGAACGTCGCGGAGCCTAGCCCGTACCCGTCACCCTGCGAGGCGCACGCCGTGTGATGTAACTTATGTTGAGTAGGTTGATGACGAAATGGGCGGTTACCGCGGCCCCCAAGTTGCCCGTCAGCAGTGTGAGTTCACCCAAGACGAAACCCAAGATGCCCGCGGATATCGTCCAGGCAAACTGCGAGCGTCTTCGTGGGATATGCACCAAGGCAAACGCGAGGCTGCTGATCGTGAGACCCCACGCGTCGAGCATGGCCCCGCGAAAGAAGATCTCTTCTCCGAGGGCGCTGGCGCCCGCGATGATCGTCGCCTGCAGGAAACTGGGTCGTCCGAGGATCGCACGGAACTCCTGATGTAGTTTGGGCAGCCAATCAGTGTGCCACTCCAGGGCTCGGAACACCTGCACGATCCCAAGACCGAGCAGCAGGCCGTAGCACGGGCCAATCAGCAACTCCGGCCAGGCTTGCTCTGGCGCGCGCCGCCAGACGTCGTTGCTGTCTTGGGCGACGGCATGCCACACGAAACCGGCCAAAGCGACGGCGAGGTAGAAGCGTGCCGCGATCCGAGCGATCGCCATTCCAGGGACATCTATGCCTGCGCGAAACGACACCAGGTTCCCAGCATAGCCGACGGTGCCCCGGCGCGTTGTCGAGACGTTGCAGTACCCGGCTGAAGCCAGATTCCACAGGCTACAGCCCCGCGTGGACACGCGTTCCAGCCGGTCGGCCGGCGCCGTGCTGGCTCGAGGAGGGGGGATTGGGCCATGCGAGTTGAGCGCCCTCAGGCGGCCGGGGTTGTTTCGGGTGAACGATCGCGGAGTTTTCGCGGGCAACCCATGCCCATCGGTGCTTTGACACTGTCCCCGCCGGGCCTCTACATTCCGGTACCCATCGAAGGGGGTCTTGATCCTTGCAACTCGGCTTTGTCATCGACCAATCACGCTGCATCGGATGCCACGCTTGTACCGTGGCCTGCAAGTCCGAGAACGCGGTGCCCGTTGGTAACTTCCGGACCTGGGTGAAGTACACCGAGAAGGGCGTCTTTCCCCAGGTGAAGCGATCCTTTAGCGTGCTGCGCTGCAATCAGTGTACGGATGCGCCTTGTGTCGAGATCTGCCCCGTCGCAGCGTTGGCGAAACGTGAGGACGGTATCGTGGATATCGACCCTGGCCGATGCATCGGTTGCAAGTCGTGCACGCATGCTTGTCCCTACGATGCCATCTATCTCAATGAGTCCACGGGTATTGTGGAAAAATGCCATTTTTGTGCACATCGCGTGGAGCGCGGTCTCGCGCCGGCGTGCGCGGTGGCTTGCCCGACCGAAGCGATTATCCCGGGCGACTTTCATGATCCGGAAAGTCGTGTTTCACACCTGGCGAAGTTGCATACGCTGACAGCCCGTCGGGTCGAGGTCGGCACCGGGCCCAATGTACTGTACCGCGAGGCTGCCCCCGCAGGTTTGGACCCCGCTCGCGCGAACGCTGCCGGAGGTTTGATCTGGAGCGGGACACCGGACAACTCTCGGATCCGCAGCCAGGCCTTCGAGGCGAGCCTGCAAGCTCCGGAGGCGCGCACTGTCTACGATGTACCGCGTTCGCAGACTTGGGGGCGTGGCATCACGGCCTATCTATTTTTCAAGTCCATCGCTGCTGGCGTGTTTGGTGTGGGTGGGCTCGCACTCCTCTCGAGTGGCAGCTCGCTCACCGCGACGAGCCAGCATCTAGCCGTCCTCTCGCTGTTTTTCTTGCTGGCGACGACGGCATTCCTGATCGGCGACCTCAAGCGCCCCGAACGCTTTTGGTTTCTGCTGGCCAAGCCCAACTGGAGCTCCTGGCTGGTGCGCGGTACACTATTTCTCATGGCCTACGGCGGGTTGCTGTCGATATGGGCAGCGTGGCCGTGGCTGGATTCGGTCCTGCCATCGGCCGTGGGGGCGCCCTTGATCGTATTGACCAGCGTGATCGCGGCGTTGGTCGCGGCCTATACGGGGTGGCTCTTCGGCCAGGCAAAGGGGAGGGCTTTGTGGATGAACTCGGGATTGTGGTTCCATCTCATCATCCAGGCCGCGCTCGCCGGGGCCGCGACGCTGGTCGTGGGTGAGGCGTTTTGGCCGGGTCTGATGGGACCCGCCGCGGCCCCCGATGTCCGACTTGCGCTGGCGGCTAGCCTTGTACTGCATGCGACCTGGTTGGCCGTGGAACACAAGCTGGCGCCCGAGGGGCGGGAGGGCGAGTACGCGCGGGCGCATCGTTTGCTGACGCGCGGCCCATTCGCTCGGGAGCATTGGGTGTGGGGAGTGGGGCTGGGTATCCTCGTGCCCATGCTTTGCTTGGCGATCTCGGACGGAGCTGCGGCGCCCGTGTTGGGTGTCGTGGCAGGATCGTGCGCGTTGGTGGGCCTCTGGATAGAAGAAGACCTATTCGTGCGAGCAGGGCAAGCGCTGCCGATCAGTTAGTCGCGTCATGAATGATACCCACACACCAGATTCACAGCCAGCTCGGCATCAGGCGAAGCAGCTAGAGCTACGGTCATCCGAACGGTCCGCCGAACCGCTAGCTCGACAGTCAGTTCAACCGCCAGCCGAACAGCCAGCTCAACCGCCTGGCCGCGCGTCTCCTTGGGAGTTGGAGGTGGGGCCGCGACCCGATCAGTGGGATTCTTGGGAGGAGCTTGATGCCGCGGCGTGGCCAGAGCGGCAGGTGCGGACCTATCGTTGCGTGCCCACGATCTGTTTCAACTGTGAGTCTGCTTGCGGGTTGTTGGCCTTCGTCGACAAAAAGACCGGTGAAATTCAGAAGTTCGAGGGCAATCCGGTGCACCCCGGCAGTCGCGGCCGAACGTGTGCCAAGGGACCCGCGACCATCAACCAGGTGCAGGACGGCGAACGGATCTTATATCCGCTGCGTCGCGTTGGGCCGCGGGGAAGCGGGCAGTTCGAGCGTGTCGAGTGGGGCGAGGCGCTCGCCGATATCGCGGGGCGGATCCGCAAGGCGCTCGACGAAGAGCGTCACAACGAGATCATGTATCATGTGGGCCGTCCCGGGGAGGATCACTTCGTCAACCGCATGCTACAGGCGTGGGGGATAGACGGACACAACAGCCACACAAATGTGTGTAGCGCGGCGGCTCGCACCGGGTACGCCCTGTGGATGGGTGCCGACCGCCCCTCGCCGGACTACAAGAACAGCAAGTTTATCCTTCTGATGTCCGCGCATTTGGAGACGGGACATTACTTCAATCCCCACGCGCAGCGCATCATTGAGGCGAAGGAGGGTGGCACCAAGATCGCGGTTGTGGACACCCGGTTGTCGAATACGACGACACACGCCGACTACTGGGTGTCGACCTGGCCGGGTACCGAGGCGGCTATGCTGCTTGGGATAGCGAGAGAGCTGTTGCATACGGGGGCCTACAACCGCGAGTTTGTCGAGAAATGGACCAACTGGGCGGACTACCTGCGACACATCGACCCGGACCAAGAACCGCGTTTCGACCGATTTATCGAACGTCTAAAGGAACTATACGACAGCTATACTGACGCGTTCGTGGCCGAGGAGTGCAAGATTCCGCTCGGAACGGTGAAAACCCTCGCGCGGGAGATCTCGGCCGCAAAGACAAAGTTTGCGAGCCATCTGTGGCGCAACGCCGCGGCGGGTAACTTGGGTGGGTGGCAGGTGGCGCGCAGCCTGATGTTGCTGCATGTGCTCACGGGATCTCTCGGCACGCCCGGTGGCGTCAACCCGAACTCGTGGGACAAGTTTGTTCCCAAGCCGACGAAAAACCCGCCGGCCCAAGCAAAGTGGAATGAGCTCCTTTGGCCGCGGCAGTTCCCGCTCGCGCATTTTGAGATGAGCTTCTTGCTGCCGCATCTGTTGCGAGAACAACAGCGCAAGCTCGACGTCTATTTTACACGGGTCTACAATCCGGTGTGGACCAATCCCGATGGCTGTAGCTGGGTCGAGATGCTGGAGGACGAAGATCGCGTTGGACTGCACGTCGCGCTGTCGCCCACGTGGTCGGAGACCGCGCAATGGGCGGACTACGTCCTCCCCATGGGCATGGGGCCAGAACGTCATGATTTGATGAGTCAGGAGACCCACGCGGGCACGTGGATCGGTTTTCGCCAACCAGTGGGGCGGGAGTTCGCTCGACTCGAGCACGGCCGAGAGGGAAAGACCTTGGGCACGAACCCGGGTGAGGTTTGGGAGGAGGCCGAGTTCTGGATCGACCTGACTTGGCGGATCGATCCGGACGGGAAGCGCGGGATCCGGGCGTACTTCGAGTCGAAGACACGATCCGGCGAGCCGATGACGATCGACGAGTACTTCGCGGACATCTTCGAAAACTCGGTCCCAGGTTTGCCCGAACGTGCGCGCGCGGAGGGGCGTACCCCTCTCGAGTATATGAGACGCTACGGCGCGTACGAGGTCCCCTATCGCGGGCAGGAGCGGTACGCTGCAACGACTCACGACCCCTCGGCGGCGGGAACGGGGGCGCCTGTTGGATTCTCGACTCCGAGCAAGAAGCTGGAGTTCTACTCGGATACCCTGGAGATGTGGGGGTTCGGCGACCAGGCTGTGCCCGGCTATATCCGATCGCAGGTGCACTGGAGTCATGTGGATCAGGGGAAGGGTATGCGGGTGTTGCTCCCCACATTTCGCTTGCCGACGCTCATCCATACACGTTCGGCCAACGCCAAGTGGCTCCAGGAGATCTCCCACTCCAACCCGCTTTGGGTGCATCCTGGGGACGCCGAGGTTTTGCGCTTGGACAACGGGGGGCTCGCACGGGTGGAGACACGTATCGGTTATTTCGTGGTGCGGGTGTGGGTTACCGAGGGGATCCATCCGGGCATTGTGGCCTGCTCGCACCATACTGGAAGGTGGCGAATGCATGCAGACGTGGGTGGGCAGAAGATGTCGTCGTCGCTTGTGGACATCAGGCGCGAGGGCAGTACGTTCTTGTTTCGCCAAAAATCACGACCAGGACCTTTTTCCAGTCAAGACCCCGATAGCGAGCGGATCTGGTGGAGCGAGGTGGGGGTTAACCAAAACCTCACTTTCCCGGTGCAGCCGGATCCTGTCAGTGGGATGCACTGCTGGCACCAGGTGGTGCGGGTATCGCCCGCGTCGGAGGATGACAGGTATGGCGATGTCTTCGTGGACACGGAAAAATCCCGAAGCGTGTACGCCGAGTGGCTGGCGAAGACGAAACCTGCTCCGGGGCCAGGCGGGCTGCGGCGACCCCTGTGGCTCAAGCGGCCGCTGAAGCCGCAGCGGCATTGCTATGATATGCCGGACGGGTAGGCTCGGGCAGGCCATACGAGGCGCTGGACCCGGGCTGGCGCCTCGCTCTACTCTACGAGCTACCCTCCCGTAGCTTCCTATCCCCTCCTAGGCCGATTTTTCCGGTACGGCGTCTGGATGGACTTCCAGCGTCGCCAGTCCGACATCGCAGAGCAAGTCCCGTACGGGCGTGCCTTCCGGGATAATCGAGCCGTCCGACTGCTTCTTGATTTCGGGCTGTGGGTTGGCCTTCTCGTGTTTCTCGAGGTCCTTCTCGAGTTGTTCACGCTGTTCCTCTGCCACTGCACTCCACGCCATGCGGCCGCGGCATTTGGGGAAGGTGGAACAGCCGAGCCATGGCCCTCGCTTTCCACGCCGCAGATTCATGGGCGAGTCGCATTTCGGGCATACGAGGTCGTCCACTCGAAGCGGCGGAATCGAGCGGTATTTGATATTTCCCTTCTTGTCGAGGTTGAGCACGTAGGTCGTTTCGGGGTACTTGACCGAGGCTAGGAAAGGCCCGAAACGTCCGTTGCGGAGCTCCATATCCGAGGCATCGTCGGGGCAGCGGACGTCTACGCGTTCGGGAAGGAGTGGCCTACCACGCCGATCGATGGGCGCGGCATAGCTGCACTCGGGGTATGAGGAGCAGGAGAGAAAACGGCCGTTTTTTCCGAATCGGTACGAGGTCTGCGATCCGCATTCGGGACAAGCGTAGATCGCTGGTTGAATCTCAGCCTTCGCGTGGGTCATGCCCTCGTGGGCGATCTCGAGGGCAGAGGAGAAGCCTTCATAGAAGCGATGGAGCATGTCGACCCACTCGACCTGCTCATCTTCGATCTGGTCGAGTTCACCTTCGAGTTGGCGAGTGTAGCCGATATTCATCAGGTCCGGGAACGCCTCGATGAGCTTCTCGGTCACGACCTCACCGAGATCGGTGGCATAAAATCGACGATCTCGCTGCTCGACATAGTTTCGGTCTTGGATCACCTGAATGATCGACGCGTAGGTGGACGGACGGCCGATTCCCTCTGACTCCAGAAGCTTGACCAGCGATGCCTCGCTGAAGCGGGGTGGCGGCGAGGAAAATTTTTGCTCCGGTGATACAGAAAATGGAGCCACGACTTCGCCCTCTTTTAGTTCGGGCAGGTTCTGTTCGTCGCTGGCAACCGGTACCCCGGTTGCCCGGTAAAAACCGTCGAAGGCGAGGGTCCGACCGGTAGCGCGGATCACGGCCCCCGTGGCGCGATCGCTACGATGGAGCGTGACGGCGGTGGCGTCCCACTGAGCCGGTGTCATTTGGCACGCGACGAAGCGACTCCAGATCAGCGTGTAGAGTTTGAGCTGCTCTTCGGCCCGCGCACCCTTGATTTTTGCACGGATTTGATCCGGGTGGCGCGACGGGTCGGTTGGGCGGATAGCTTCGTGGGCTTCTTGCGCGCTCTTGTTCGAGGAGGTGTAGTTCTTCGGGCTCTCGGGGAGATACTCGGGCCCGAAATCGCGTTCGATGGTCCCTCGCACCTGCTCCATCGCGGGATCTGAGATATGCGTGGAGTCGGTTCTCATGTATGTGATGAGACCAACTTGTCCCTCTTTGGCCAGGTCGACACCTTCGTAGAGGTTCTGGGCCAGTCGCATGGTTCGCTGGGCGGCGAAACCGAGCTGGTTCGACGCCGCGATCTGCAGCGACGAGGTGATAAAAGGGGCGGGTGCGCGAGATGTGGTGCGCTTCGTTTCGATCTTGCTCACGCGGTAGCGCGCATCCGCGTCGAGTGCGCCGGTGACAGCTCTGCGATATCGGGCGGGGCCTACGCCCTCTTCGTCTTCGCGGGTGTCGATGGTGACGTCGACGAGGCCACAGCCTTGCGCCACATCGACTACGCGTGGGGATAGGTCTGCCGGTGCGCTCGCCGGGCAGCCAAGGGTGAATTTGCCCCCGTCATATTCCCACAGCTCCGCGCGGATGGCCGAGTTCTCAGCCATCCACATATTTTGTCGCTTGAGCGTGGGGCCCTTGCCGCGCTCGTCGGTGGCGGCCAGCAGTGTTCTCCACTGGCCGGCAAGCTCGGAGGCAAGCTGGGGATCACGGGCGAGTCGTACGGTGACGCGCCAGTTTTCGTCGGGGATGAACGCTTCGATGGCCTGCTCCCTCTCGGTGACGAGGCGTACGGCTACCGACTGGACGCGGCCTGCCGACAGGCCCCGCGCGACTTTTTTCCACAGTAAGGGGGAGGCTTGGTAGCCGACGATTCGGTCGAGGATCCGACGCGCTTGTTGAGCGCTGACCTTGCCGCTGTCGATGGCACGCGGTTGGGCGAACGCGTCGGTGATGGCGTCCTTGGTGATAGCGTTAAAAACCACGCGTTTGGCGCGGGCCGGGTCCACGCCGAGCACTTGTGCCAGGTGCCAGGCGATCGCCTCTCCCTCGCGATCCAAGTCAGTGGCAAACCAGACTTCACTCGCGTTCTTGGCCGCTTTCTTGAGCTCCGCGACCGTCTTGGCCTTGTCCTTGAGGATTTCGTAGGTCGGGGCAAAGTCGTTGTCCAAGTCGACCCCGGGTACCGGTTGCTTCGCGCCTTTTGGTGACTTCGTGGGAAGGTCCCGGATGTGGCCCACGGAGGCTTGCACCACGAAGTTTGGGCCAAGGTACTTGTTGATGGTGCGAGCCTTTGCCGGGCTCTCGACGATCACGAGCTGCGTGTCGCCGGTCGCCGCGACGCTGTCCTTTTCGTCGGATCGT
>JAZGFE010000222.1:0-10687 GCA_036479215.1 Nannocystaceae bacterium
CCCGCAACTGGACCCCCATCGACATCGTCGAACTCAACCCTCGCCGTGATGGCACAATCCAGACCACGGAGATTCAGCCCAACCAAACTTGAGAAACTTCTAGGCGGCAACTACCTCGACATCCACCACTCGTGCCGTTCGCCGTGCTCCGAGGGCGATCCCCACCCCGTGTCTGAGGCAGCGTGGGGTCTGCGGCGGCGTGGGCATCGTCACGTTTTGCATGCGCCGTGAGACGTGATCCCACCTGGGGAGTAGGATCCACCGTATGGCTCACGCGCCCGCCGACCGTCTGTACCGGCATCGACCCCCCCGGCTTCCGGCCCACGCACTCGGTGTGGGTCTGCTTCTGGTTCTGTGCGGGCCGGGTTGCGTCGAAAACGTGATGATCATCGGTCCATCCCCCCGAGAGCCTTCGTTCGTGTTCGCGGTGATCGGTGACTACGGCGCGTCGGCATTCGGCGAGGATTCGGCCGCAGCCTCGGCACGGGTTGCCGCGCTGGTCCACAGCTGGGAGCCGCAGCATGTGTTTACGTTGGGTGACAACAACTATCCCGACGGTGAGCAGGCCACCATCGACCTCAACATCGGCCAGCACTACGCGCGATATATTGGATCGTACATCGGGAATCATGGTCGTGGGTCGGCGGAAAATCGATTCTGGCCGGCGGTGGGCAATCACGACTGGGGGCCTGGGGGCCTCGGACCTTACCTCGATTACTTCGTGCTGCCAGGGAATGAACGCTACTACACCGCGAAATTCGGCCTTGTCGAGCTCTTTGTCCTCGATACGTATCTTCCCGGCGTGGATAACCCTCAGCGCGAGAGCTATCCGGACGACTGGGCCGAACAAAAGTCATGGCTTGCATCCGCGCTCGATCGCTCCACCGCCTGTTTCAAACTGGTCACGGGGCACGCATCACCGTACACAACGGGTCACCACAGCCCGGCCAAAAACATGCGGTGGGATTTTTCTGCCTGGGGGGCGGACGTGGTCATGACGGGGCACAATCACGGCTACGAGCGGTTCAATATCGATGGCGTGCGGTACGTGGTGAACGGTCTCGGGGGGACGACGATCCACCCATTTGGGGAGACGATCGGATTCGCTCCCATCACGCGCTACAACGCAAATCATGGTGCGATTCGCGGAATGGTGACCGATTCCACGCTCACCTTCGAGTTCCACAGTGTCTCCGACGGCGTGGAGGACACATTGGCGATAGAGAAGGACTGTGCACCGAACAACATGGCCGCGGAACGTCCTGTGCGGTAAATCGGAAGAGGAAGGGGGGGCTCCCGTGTCTCGTGTCTGGACGACCCTCGACGCGTGGGGTCGCCGGGACCTCTGCTTGGTTAGGGCTGGGCCGGGCCGCAGAGGCAAGGATACGGCTCACAACGAAGCTCGCTCCCCTTCCGATCCCACCGTACGAACCGCAGATGCGCATCCTCGCGCTGATTCCAGCACGCGGCGGCTCCAAGGCCGTCGAGCGTAAAAACCTGACTCGCGTGGGCGGCCGAACGCTGCTGGGGAGAACCATCGCACACGCGCTGGCCACCGAGGCGATCGATGCGGTCTACGTGACGACGGAGGACGCGGAGGTGGCCGCAGTGGCGCGCGTTGAGGGCGCTCAGGTGCTCGATCGGCCCGTTGGTCTCAGTGGCGATACCGCGACCACCGAGTCCGCGGTCGCGCACGCGTTGGGGTTGTGGCGGCAGCGAGGTTGCGAGCCCGATGTCATCGTGTTGCTCCAGTGTACCTCTCCGTTTCGCAGTGCCGGGCAGCTACAGGCCGCGCTGGCCCACTTCGACGCGAGCGGGTGCGATTCGCTGCTCTCCGTGACCCCCTTTCATCACTTTATCTGGGTCCAGCAACAGCGGGCGCTCGGATACCGGGCCATGACCTACGATCCGCGAGCCCGGCCGAGACGCCAAGATATCGACGAGATATATTGCGAGACGGGCTCGTTCTACATTTTTCGGCCCGAGCTCCTCGATGCCACCGGTTCCCGACTCGGAGGGCATATCGAGATTTTTAGCGTGCCTGGACACGACGCGATGGAGATCGATGAGCCCGCCGATGTGCTGCATGCTCGCCTGCTTGCCCAGGGGCGTGCCGATCCTGCGAGAGGGGACCTGGGCGCCATCGAGTGGTTGGTCCTCGACGTGGACGGCACGTTGACAGACGGGGCCATGTACTACAGCGAAGCGGGCGATGTAGTGAAGCGGTTTGACACGCGCGACGGCTTCGGACTGCGGCTGTGGCAGGAGGCGGGAGGGCAGATCGCGTGGATTTCTGGCGAGGCCAGCGAGGCCGTGGCACGGCGGGCGCGAAAGCTGGGGGTGCACCACGTGGCCCTCGGAATCACCGACAAAAGAGCCGAGCTACGGCGACTGAAGCGGGCCTATGGGCTGTCTCGCACCCAGGTGCTGGCGATGGGAGACGACCTCAACGATCTGCCGATGGCCGATGAGTCGAGTTTATTTGTGGCGCCCGCAGATGCGCAGCCCGCAGTATTGGCCCGTGCCGATGTGGTGACGGCATCGCCGGGAGGTCACGGGGCAGTCCGCGAGCTGGTCGACCTGCTGCTCCGTGCTCGGGAACAGCGGGGAGCCGCCGATCGCAGCGCCGCGTAGACGGCGATGCGGCGCCGATGCTGCCTCGATGGGCCAGCGAAGCACGGTTTCGTGATAGACGTCCTTCGCCAACGCGTGGACATGATCGTGCCGACTCAAGATCCCACCGGCGAACGGGTGTTGCGCTGCGTCCGACGCTACGGGCGGCACAGCAGTTCGTTTCAAGTGCTGGGGTCGGGGTATGAGTATTGGTTTGACGATGACGATGATGACGATGATGGCGACGAGGCATGTGTCGCGTACCGCCGCGTAGGTACAACGCGGGTCGTGGCGGGCCCTCCGCTCGCTCCGGCATCGCGGATGTCCAGCATCGTCGACCGTTTTGCCGCGGCCACGCGCGCGGTGGGTGATCGTGCGGTGCTCTTCGGCGTGGATGCGCGGTTCCTCGACCAGGTGCGCGGCCACGAATGTGAGCTCGATGCGCTTCATGTCGGGAGTGAGCCCACCTGGGACGTATCGAACTATTCGCTGGTCGGTTCGCGCTACCGGTCCCTTCGCTCGCAGATCCGTCGGTCGCAGCGAAACGGCATCACGATCCGCCGTTTGGATCCGGTCGAGTATGGGACAGAGCAAGCACCGGCTCGCAAACGTGTTCAGCGCCTCATCCGTACGTGGCAGGACACTCGAAAGCTCGAGGTGATGGATTTCTTGGTACGCGTCGAGCCTTTCTCCTACCCCGGGGAACGTCGGCTCTACGTGGCGGAACGCGGGGTGGAGTTGTGCGGGTTCCTGATGGCCGTGCCGATGTACGGCGCCGACGGATGGTTTATTGAAGACGTGATTCGCCATCCGGGTGCGCCCCAAGGTACGACGGAGGCATTGATCGCCGCCGCCATGCGTGATGCCCATCAAGCGGGACATAGTGAGGTGAGCCTCGGGCTGGTACCGCTCGCTGATGTGAGAGGTGGGGAGGGCGCCCACCGGTGGTTGCGAGCGCTGCTTCGAGGGTGTTACGCGAACCTTGAGACCCTGTATCGGTTTCGTGGTCTGCACGCGTTCAAGGCCCGATTGCGGCCCGATGCCTGGCACGCGCAGTATATCGTGAGTCTGGATGGGCGTGTAGGGCTAGGCGCGATCACGTCGGTGTTGCGGGCTTTTTCGGGTGGCAGTTTGTGGGCGTTCAGCGTGGCAACGGTGCGACGCCACCTTCCGGGTTGGCGATGGGGAGGTGGTACGCAGCAAGTTGGGACGCGGATGACCCCCCAGGTGCTGCGTACGCGTTGAAAGGTCACGCGTTGAAAGGTCACGCGTTGAAAGGTCACGCGTTGAAAGGCAGCTCCGGGGCGCTGTCGATGTCGGCAGGGACCCACAGGTAGAACGACGACGTAGCGCGCGCTGGCCGGAGCTTGTCGATTGGGGGCGTCGGGGTCGAGAAGAGACCATGCTCAAGCCAGCCAGAAATCGGACGACCTCTCCTTCGGAGGTCAAACGTGGGTGTATCATCCGTAGCGGGGTCAGCTCCGACGAGCGTAGAGGCGGCGATGATGCTGAAGGTTCGGGAACAACAAAAACTGCAAGGACAAGCGAATCTCGATCTGATCGACGCGGCCGCGTCCACCGCGGCCTCTTCGTCTCGCCTGGCGAGTTCGGGCCAGCTTGGTCGGCATGTGGACACGCTAGCGTAGCGAGCGAACTGGCAGAACGGGCCCGGGGCTCCGCAGGCGAAGCGCGAGGACATGTCCGCGCGCGGGTAGTGTCGGTGTGGTGCACCACACGCTGGTGTTCGTCGGGGGCCTCTATTGTGGGGCACCCTCGTCGATCCAGCGACGGATCAGGGCGATGTCTTCAGTCGACAAGGGGTCACCGTTGGCCGACGGGGGCATGATGGTTCCCTTTCCGCCGGGCGCGTCGCCGTGGGTTCCTTGAATCTTGTGTACGAGGTAGCTGGCCTCCGCATCACCAGGCACCACTCGGTCGAGCTGGGAGGCCGAAGCCACCCCTACGAGCTGACCATAGGCGACGTCGGCACGGAGATCCAGGTTCCCCTTGGGTGTACCACCCGAATACCCGTGGCAACCGCAGGCGCCGGGGAAGATCGGTAGCACGTCGCTGAAACTCGTTGGATCGCCGTCGCCGTCGCCGTCGCCGTCGCCATCGCCGTCGCCGTCATCGTCATCGTCATCGCCGTCATCGTCATCGTCATCGCCGTCGCCGTCGCCGTCGCCGTCGCCGTCGCCGTCGCCGTCATCGTCATCGCCGTCGCCGTCGCCATCGCCGTCGCCATCGCCATCGCCATCGCCGTCGCCGTCGCTATCGCCACCATCGCCACCATCGCCGTCATCGTCATCGCCGTCATCGTCATCGTCATCATCAGCACCGTCGGTGTCGTCTGGTAGTGTCTCTGCGGTTTCGCAAGCGGACGAAGGGAGCATGAGCGCAGTGAAAGCGACGGCGAGCAATCGGTATGGAGTCATGGCGTTGCCTCAGGGGAGGGGAGATAGCGAAACGAGCCTAGCACAGGCGAATCATGGTCGTCGCAGGATGGGCGATCTTCAGCGCACCCTGGCTCCAGATGCGTACACTTCCTGCACCAGCGGTGATCCGGCGTGGTAGACGAGGTCTCGGTAATCGGCAGTATCGAGGATCAGGATGTCACCGGACATGCCGACTTCAAGGCGACCGACTTCTCCCGCGTAGCCGAGGGATGCCGCGGCATTGTGCGTGGTCGCGCAAATCGCTTCGGCGGGTGACAGGCGGCATCCGTAACATGCGAGCGCGAGTACGAGTGCCAAGTTCTCAAGTCCACAGGAACCAGGGTTGCAGTCCGTGGCTACGGCAACCGCCACCCCGCTGTCTACGAGGGCTCGGCCGTCTGCGAACGGCTTACCCAGCACCAGCGATGTGCCAGGCAACAATGTCGCCACCACCTCGGCCTCGCGAAGCGAGGCTCGCTCGCCATCGTTGAGATACAATAGATGGTCCGCGGACGCAGCATGGTACCGGGTCGCCACCTTTACCCCGTCGGTGTGACCAAATTCGTGGGCGTGCACCCGGATTCCGAAACCGAGTTGTTGTGCCGCTTCGAGGACGCGGCATGATTCTTCGAATGTGAAGGCGCCGCGATCGCAGAATACATCGCAGTAGTCTGCCAAGTTTTCCTTCGCCACCGCCGGTAGGATTTCATGTGCGACGACGTCCACAAAATCGCTACGTGCGGCGTTGCTGGCCCGTGCCTCCTGTGGTACGGCGTGTGCCGCCAGGCAGGTTGCGCGCACGCGGAACCCCTCTTTCGAGAGGCGACGGATGGCATGCAGCTGTCGCATCTCCGTGTCCAGATCGAGTCCGTAGCCGCTCTTGATTTCGAAGGTGGTCGTACCCATGCGTCGCATGCGCTCGATCCGGGTTCGGCATTGTGCGACGAGATCCTGCTCTGTAGCTGCGCGTGTTTGGCGTACGCTCGACAAGATTCCACCGCCGGCGGCCAAGATCGCCTCGTAGTCCTGGCCCGCAAGTCGCATCTCGAGTTCATCTTTGCGATCGCCGCCCCAAACTAGGTGGGTGTGGCTGTCGACGAATGCGGGCATCAAAGTCTTGCCGCGGCAGTCGATTTCTTGGGTGTCACGAAACGGTTTGGGGTCGAGGTGCGCATGCGCTCCGATCCAGGCGATGCGCCCGTCGTCAACAACGATGGTTGCGTCCGCAAGTATGCCGAGCTCGGACATGGCTTGGCCCGCACGCGGATAGGGACTGCCGGCCAGTGTCAGTACCTGGGAGGCGTGCCTGAAGATAGTGGTTGTCGGGTGGGGTGGTGGTTGCATCCTACTTTTCACAGGAAGGTTGCTCTCGATGGCGAAGGAGCGAGCTCAGAAGTCGCCGTCGATGAGTCTTGTGGTCTGAGAGACGGACAATACCGAAGAGAAGGTGATCGACTTGCCATCGGAGGACTGAGCGAGATCGAGGTCCCCGAATATATTCGATTCCCCCAAGGTTGCCTCCGAGTCGCCGTTGGAGACGCTGGCCGAGTCTCCTTCGATCATGAAGCGGTGCAGGATCGGAATGAGTAGTTGGACCTTGAGGGGGTCGGACGTGGGGACGCGCACAAACAGACCATTGTAGCTGTACAACACCACGCTGACGAGCAAGCCTTCGGGAGTCGGGAGTAGTCGACCTAGAGGACCCGATTGGCGCATCCCATGCGCCAGAGCTGGCCTGGACATCACCACAAAAAAAGCCGCGTCTTCGGGAATTTCGCCGGTCAGACGAGAAATGTCTGTACCGAGAGTCTCGTTGCGGTTGTGAAGGGCCGCGAAGATGTCACCCATGATGGGGGCCGGCGCCAATGTCAGTTCGCCGGTATCCAACTCGGCGACTCGGAGTTCTCCCCCCTGGTACTCGACGTCCGCAATGGCGTAGCTTCCGTCATCTCGGGGGAGGAGTCTCCCCGCTTTGACCGCTTCTGCAAGAAGTGACGTCGCCCCCGCTATCGTGATCAGCGAAACCGAGATCTCCGGCTGAAAGTGGTTTTTGCCGTTCACGGTACGGGACCAATCTTCGAGCGTTGCCTGCCCCAGTGCCCTGGCAAGTTGACAATGCCCGTCGTCGTATACGGCCGGCCGGGAGGGGTCCGGCTTGTCCTTGTCCTTGTCCTTGTCCTTGTCCTTGTCCTGATCTTGCAGGGCGACCTCGCCTTCGCCCTGCGGGACTTGCTTGGCCTTCCTGCGCCGAGCTGCTTCGCTGCGCTGTGTACGTAGCTCGACTCTTCGGTCTTCGTCGCACGTGAACAACCACTCCCGGCTTTCGTGCGTGAGCGACTGGCCCAACGGCGAGGCGTGGAAGCGCGTGAGATCAAACGAGGATACGATCGAGATGTCGCGCGGGAAATATCGGGCGGTATAGGGGAGTGGGGCGGGGTTTTTGTGGGCCATGCCCAGCTCCCAGAAACGACGGGTGAGTTCGGTTACGGCCTCTTGATCGCCCTTTCGCTTGTAGATTTTGATCAGTCGAAAGGTAGCGTCACCTACCAGATCACGTTCGCGCGAGTTGAGCTCGAGGAGTTGGCGGAAGTACTTGACCGCGCATTCATCTCGCTCGATTTCGTCCATGCAGTTGACGCCATGACGATGCAATCGCTGAGCCATGCTTTCGCCGTGCCGACCCGGCGTCGATGCGATCGTGGTGCGCTCTGCAGTGTCTTGCGCGGCGCAAGCTGTGGCACCCAGCAAGAGCGCTACCGTCAGGCGTATACCGAGGCGCGCTCTGGACCGATTTGCCCGCCAGGAGGGGCATGGAGCAGGTGTGGGGTCGGGTTGGAAGCGAGGGCACACGGGAAGCCTCCATGATGTCGTGAGGGGTTGACCCATTCAAAGCGAAGTCCCCCAACGGATGAGCTCGGATGAGCTCATCCGTTGGGGGGGAGCACACGCTAGCACGAACGGAGCGCACCGCGAGGGAGCGGTCGGCCTATCCGTGACCGTTGGGCCGACCGACAGTGGGAGTCGGGGGGACTCGCTTCTGAACGTTCGGGGGGCGCTGTTGCCCCGATGTTCGATCCCCGGATCGCGGTTTCGCCCCGTGCGAGGGGCGGACTCCTTGCTCGGCAGTCGGGCGGCCTGTGCGTTGTCCCGATACTGCTTTGCCTCTCGGGGCGGAGACCTTCGCAGTCGGGGCTGGTGCCGGCTCGTCGGGCGCCATCTGGGCGGCCTGTGCCTCCGCGCTGCCCGAGGTGCCGCCGCCCGTACTGCCGTCGTTTGGGGTGAGTGCGAGCTCGAGTCCGGTGCGTACCTCGATCAGCTTCTCTTCGAGACGGACGCAATAGGCCCGATCTGCGTCGCTCTTGGAACGGGGGACCTTGATCTTTTGGAGGGGTGTGACAAAGTATTCGTCGGGCGTGCGCAGGGTGGCAATGTGATCGAGCGCGAGGCTGAGGTTCTCGCAGGGGTTCGGCGAAAGTCTTGCCTGCCACAGGTCTCGCGCGAGATTGAGCTGATGGTCGACGAGTGTATCGCTCGCTGGGTGTTTCGCTAGTTCTGCCAGTACTCGATGGCGGTCGGAGTAGGGGAGGGCTTTTTCGGGTCGAGGGGCATTAACGAGACCGAGCAGAAATTTGTGACCGTGGATACCCAGCTTTTGCAGCGCAAAGTCTACGGCATCTTCGCGTATCCGCGGCTCTTCCAGCAACGCGTAGAGTTCGGCATAGAATACGGCTTGCTCGATGAGGGCCGGGTTTCGGTCCAAAGCGTCAGCGTACCTCGTGAGCGCCTGGCGTCGTTTCGATCGTTTGAGGGCGAACGCTTTGCCCTCGCGCCACAGAAGTAGGTGGTGGTCGGGATACTTATCGCGGAGTGGTTTGATGAGAACGAGGGCCTGTTTGTCTTGTTTCGCCAGCAGGTAGCGGTCGATCGCCGCGAGTTGTTGATGGGAGACCTCTCCCGCAGCCCAAGCTGGATCGCTCGGGTTGGCGTTGTCGTTGTCGCTGTCGTGGGGGTGAGTCCTGCTGACGTCGACGCGGGGCAGGGCGGCCCAGGCAAGCGCACCCACGATGGCAGTACCACTGGCGAATAAGAGAGATGAGGCGACAGCACTGCGCTGGCGGGGGCGGAGGCCGGATGAACCGGGTTGATCGGTGCTCCTCCTTCCACGCATCCGTGGTGCAGAACCGGATGCGGAGGCCGGCATCTGGCTGCTGCTCGCATGCGGCGCGGGAGCGTCGAGATTGGACGAGACCTGTTCGAGCGCGTGACGAGCTTCCGCTGCGGTCGTGTATCGTGCGTCGCGATCTTTCTCAAGGAGTCGATAGACGACCGCAGCTAGGGCTGCAGGCACTTCGGGCCCCAGTGGTGGGGGTCGCACACTCACCTGCATGCGGATCAACGCGACCGGATCGTCGTGGTCGAAAGGAGGGCGCCCGACGAGCATTTCGTACAAAATGATGCCCGCAGAGTATAGATCTGCGCGGGCGTCGACGTCGCTCCCAGTCGCTTGTTCCGGGCTCATGTATAGTGGGGTACCGAATACGAGCCCGGCTAGGGTGACCGTTTGGCTGATCTCGTCGCCGCCGATCATCTTGGAGATGCCGAAATCGACGAGTTTGAGGCGCTCTTTGCCCTCGTGGTCGCGTGTGACAAATACGTTTTCTGGCTTGAGGTCTCGATGTACGACGTTGTGTTCGTGGGCATGCTCGAGCCCCGACAGGACCTGCAAGATCAGATCGATGGCCCGTACCGGTGGTACCGGCCCCCCGAGGACCTCGTTGAGCTCCTTGCCCTCCAACAGCTGCATGACGATGAAGTTGTGCCCGTCTGGCGTGGACCCATATTCGAGTACCTGGACGATGTTCGGGTGCTCAAGTCGTGCAGCGCTTTGCGCCTCTCGTTTGAAGCGCTTGGCGATGTCGGTGTTCTGCGTCAGATCGGAATGCAGCACCTTGATCGCCACGTCGCGTTTGAGCGTGAGTTGGTGCGCCTTAAACACCGCGCCCATCGCACCAACCCCGAGCAGTCTGTCTATGCGGTAGCGCGCGACCAACACCCTTCCTACCAGGGAGTCAAAGTCGCGCGTCTCTGTTGCGGGTTCGCTCACGTTTGCCGGCAGGATACCAGCCGTCTGCTGGCGCGGCCGGTCCCTACCGCGCCAGAGACGCGTGTTTGATGCGGGCTACGTTCAACGTGACGTCGAAGCGTCCGTGAGCTGTACCGGCGGGACGTCATGCCCCCATTCCCGTACCGCCCCCGTACCGCCCCCGTACCGCTGCCGTACCGCTGCCCTACCGCTGCCGTCCCGTCCCCGTACCGCTGCCGTCCCGCCCCCGTCCCGCTGCCATACTGTTGTCGTGTAGCGAATTTCGTACCAGTCGTTACGGCACTTCGTACCAGAGACGGGCCACATCGTGCCAGCGGCCCTGCTCGATCGGTGGCCTGCGAGCCGCTATCGTACGGGCGCGGTACGGATCGTGTCGTCGTCCGGGTCGCCATCGGCGTCCTCAGACAGGACGTTTTCGATGAAGTTCGTGCCGGCGTCGCGTTCGATCCGCGCCAAGGCGTCCTGTGCCCAGGTCGCTAGACCGACCTCGTTGGTGGCGTGGAACTCCGCGAGCATCTCCTCGAGTTCGCGTCGG
>JAZGFE010000223.1:0-18901 GCA_036479215.1 Nannocystaceae bacterium
GTTTGCCCGCGCTGCCCGTGTATTGACGCTGGACACCTGGGGATTGCTTGCCACACTTGAGGAAACCGGTGTCATCGATGATCCACGAGCCGATGGCCTCTCGCGTTTCCATCGCCGAAACGGCATATCCGGCGGCGGTGCGTCTTATGGGAGCATCTTGCCACGCGCGCGTGCCGAGAAAATGGATCAGCTTGTGATGCATCGCGTTGATGGTGGTCGGATCTCCACACAGGCGGGCCGCAATGGGCGCCATGCTCTTGCGCTCGAGTTCTGCCAGGAGTTCGGTGGCATACAACGCGAACGACGCGCGTTGCCGCTTGTCCCGCAGGATCTCGCCAAGGTCGTCCAGATAGGCTTGGAGCCGTTTCTCTGCCTGATCATCGAGTGGGGCGCGCCGCATGCGCCCCTTGCACCACGGGGGATCTACGCTCCAAAGTTCCTGTAATTCTTGGCAGCAGTACCATTAAGAGCCGCTTGTCTGATCAGTTTGGGGACTAGGAGCACTGCAGCCGATGGATGCACCAGGACAGAGATGATAGGCTGACCAATATGAAGCCTGTTCTCTTGAACGCCTGTCTGGTCAAGTTCGGTGTAGTGATGGCATTGGCGTTTGGATGTGCCAGCGCAAATGACGGAGGGGACGCTGGAGGTGGAGGCTCTGGAGCAGACGCAGACGGTGGTACTGCGGGGGCAGGAGCAGACGGTGGCGAGGGGGGCACAGGCGCTGATGGCGGCACTGCAGGGACAGGCGCTGATGGCGGTAGTGGGGGCAGCGGCGGAGATGACACCCCTCCGACTGGGCTTGTGCATCATTGGAATTTCGATGAAGGGCCTGATTGGCATGATGCTCCCTTTGGGAGCACAACGGGCGCAACCGTTGCGCGAGACTTGGTGTCCAAGGCGCCGGCCACGCTGAAAAACATGAACGCTGATGTTTGGGTTTCCGGCCGCCAGTTTACGGCCTTAGACTTTGATGGGACAGATGACTACCTTGAGACAGCGATGGACCTATCCGTTGCCCTCGGGAATGCCGCCTCCTTGTCATTTTGGGTAAAAACAACGCAACAGGGAGGCGCTTCTGCCGCTGACTCGCCGGGCGTCACAGGAACGACAGACGGTGTTCAGTGGGGATGGCTCGATGCAGAGGGCCACGTTGGATTGTCCTGGGCAGGGGACTCCACGGTTCAGTCCACCCAAGCGATCAATGATGGGCGCTGGCGTCACGTGGTATTGATTCGAGACACCATGGCTGGAGCGAGCCATGTTTATGTTGACGGTATTCTGTCTGCGTCCATGAATGGTGCTGTCAGTGCTTCTAGCGTTGCGTTTTCAAGCTTGGGCCGTCTTGAGGGGAGCTCCAAGCCCTACCTACAGGGGCGTCTTGATCAGATTCATGCTTACAATGTTGTTATTGATGAAGTCACGGTGTTGCAACTCTATCAAAACCATGCGCCCAAGGTCTGGGATACGGTGACCTCAGGAAGCAACGCTGAGCCGTTTTCAACGGCAAGCATGTTATTCAAGTCTTATGATCCAGAGCAGGATCCTCTCACGGTGGCTCGTGTCTTCTCTCCACAACACGGCGAGGTGACAGACAGCGGCGATGGTACCTTTGTCTATCAAGCTGACGCTGGCTTTACGGGAACGGACTCTTTTGACGTGGTGATTGCAGATGGCCGGGGTGGGCTCAGTAGCGGCACTTTGCAGGTCAACGTTTTCTCAGCGGGCGACGTTTCTGGTGACAACGTGACAGTCACCTTCGATTCCTTCCAAGAAGTTCAAGCGGGCGGTGGCGCCTTTGCCCTGTCGGATGGATTGAGTGTGCCTCGAGCTGTTGATTGGGAAGGGGATGGTGATCTTGATCTCCTGGTGGGAAACGGCGGTAGCGTGTTGCTTGCCATCAACGAGGGCACGAAGAGCGCCCCTGCATTTGCAAACACAGCCAAAGTACAGGCCGCTGGGTCGGATATTGCTGGAGGTCCCATCGCCCTGCTCGATATGACCGGGGACGGTAACCCTGATCTCGTGGTGGCTGAGGGCTCTACGCTGAAGGTGTACGAGAACACGGAACCCGTGGGAGAGGCGCCGGTCTATAAGGCGCCAGTCGCTGTACTGAGTACGACGGATGGGGAATTTCCCTTGCCCGATCCGCGCTTTGATTTGGGCGATTGGAATGGCGACGGTTTGCCTGATCTGGTGACCGGCATGCGGGAGGGAGAGATGCTGCTGTTCTTGAATCAAGGCACGGTTGCTGCGCCCAGCTACGACCCGATGAGT
Organism: Nannocystaceae bacterium; assembly: GCA_036479215.1. Lineage (GTDB taxonomy): Bacteria > Myxococcota_A > Polyangia > Nannocystales > Nannocystaceae > FL481. Next base: position 2,278 of record JAZGFE010000223.1, read on the forward strand.
GGCAGCCCCTTGCGCGAGGGATTGTATAATCTCTATCCTCGACTCTTCGACATCAATGGCAGTGGTCGCATCGATCTGGTTAACGGTGTCAATCTGGGAAAGCTGAGCTACGCATTGGACCCCACAGGGGAAGATCTCGTAGGTCTACAACAGGGGGTTCTCACGGTATCTCAGCAGGATGGCACGCCGATTGATATGCACGGCATCTTTGATGGTGCGATCGTGGACTTCGTGGACTTCAACGATGACCAAGTCCTCGATCTGCTCTTGGGTGGGCACGGTGCACCGAGCTTGTACATCGCCTATGGGCTGCTGAGAGACACGGCTGCCATCCTGAGTGATCTGGAAGCGATCTACGATGCCCATCCTGTGGATCTCGGAACAGCATTGGATGCTGACACTCAAGCGCTACTCGAAGAAGTGAAAACCTTAGAGAGTGAACTGATCTCGCGCATGGTCCTGAGTTCACGCAAGACCCGCGAGAGCTTGTTCGAGCAGATGGCGGCTCACGTTAAAAAGTATAGCTTCCTACAAATGTCCGAGACTTTGGACACAGGGAAGTACCACCATGTGCCGAGTATTGCCGGTCAGAACTTGATCACGATGCATCAGATCTTGCCGGATAGTCCGACCCAAAGACAGAGAGTTGCGGATGCTGTTGGCTTGGTGGGTTTGCATAGAGAGATCTACTTGCAGAGTGGTTTGCATGTCGGGGACAATCAAAAGGCCCCCCGGGGTCTACTTGAATCTATCCAAGAATTCATGACCTCTGAACCGCGTGAGATCTTTCCGGACACTGTGATGACTTTTGATCGTTACTATGGAGATGATAGGGGGGGCTTCGTTGACAGCTTCACGGGTTCAAAGAACACCTTCGGCAATGATGCCGGCCAAGACGTGAGCGAGTGGGACGAGGACCTCCAGAGTCCGGTCAATGACGTCTTTGGGGAAGGCGCTCACATGGGGGACTACACCACGTTTGTGATGGGTCATGAAGAGACCCACTCCCTGGACGGCTATGTGCGTTCCCGTGGGAACAAGAGTCTCAATCGCCGCTGGGGCCAATCCCTGGTCCAGGCGGGGGGAGCTGATATCAAAGCCTCTTCCAACGGTTGGTACTCTAAGAGTGATACCCAAGCTCACTTTGAGACCCGAGGCTTGTGGGACGGTGTGGAGGCCAACTGGACTCGGGCTTGGGACGACTATTGGGAGACAGGCCCGGGCAGCGCGTGGGAAGGGCAGGCGACGATGAGACTTGGTATCAAGTTCTTCTTGGCCGCGCCTCAAGAGTCATTGGCCACCCAAGCCAACCATCACTTTGCCCATTCAGAGGGGCGTCTCGTTGCTGCCATGGACCGCTGGGAGCGAGGGGTGGCGGGTAGCCTCGATCCACTCAAAGCGAACTTGACTGAAGCGGTCAACTTCATTGATTTCAAATCAGCCGGTATGAACAAGATCGTGATGTACGATACCCACGGCGAGCAGGACCCCTATCCGCACGCCAGCTACGCGCGCACTCACGCGTGGTTGGAACGCAATGACCAAGGCTTCATCACGCGCATCCAAGTTGAGGATCGCTCCTATGATTTCGAGCTCAACGCAGAGGGAACGGTCGTCGGCTATTCGACCAGCGTGACTTGGACAGGGAAACCCTAATCGCACCTCCGCCGGCACACGCCTCCCGCGGAACAGAGTACGCGGCCTTGCCTACCGCTTGGGGCGCCGTCTGGTTGAGCCCGCCGCCACTAGCCCTGTAACCGGTCAGGCCCTGACCCCTGGTCAGGCCTGATAGGAGATCGGGCATGGTCGGTGGATGGCAACGAAACGACGAAGTCGAGCAGAGTGGCAGAGGATCACACAGGGCTACCGGTCGAGTGGCCTGACGCAGGAGGCGTCTTGCAAACGGGCGGGGGTGTCCCTCAGTGCGTTGCAAAACTGGCTGTACCGCAAGGATGGCGATGAGGCGAGGTTCGTGCCGATGACAACGTCATCGTCTCCGACCGGATCCGACGCGATGCAGGTTCGGGTAGGCGAAGTGCTCGTGACGCTGCCGAGCAGCGCGACGGTCGACAACGTGGCCGAACTGGTCGTCCGGCTCGAGCAACGCCGGACCGGGGCATAATCGGGCTTCCCGGAAGTGTTCGGGTCTTGCTTTTCGCAGAGCCGACCGACATGAGGAAGGGCCACGACGGGCTGCACGGTTTGGTGCTCGCGGCGGGCGAGGACCCTTGCAGCGGAGATCTGTTTACGTTCATCTCTCGCCGCCAAGATCGAGCCAACGGTGGATCTCAGGATAGTTGCCGCGTAAATCGTTGTCAGGCGGCTTGAGGCTCGGTCACCTCGTCTGCGCAGATGTCCCGTGGATTCAGACGTACAGTCGGGATGTGCTCCCAGTCGCGGGTCGAGCCCGTCCAGCGCTCGGGGTGACGCCTCTGAGCCGCTTGATAGACCTCGTGGCGCCCGTCGAGAAGTTCGACATCGGTACCCGCGTGGCGACTTGCTGGAGTGACGTAGCGGATCCCGCTGTGCAGGTGCTCGTGATTGTACCAGTCGACGAAGGTGCTCCGCTCCTAAGTAGCATGAGCCGGGTCGGAGAGCGCGCACGGGTGTGCAGTGCGCGCATTGCTGGTTGGTGTCGTGCGATTGCGCGCGTGTCTGAAGAACTCGGGACCCGATCAGGCCAAGAACGCCCCGCGACGCGCCTTTACGGCAAAGTTTGCAAGAGGGTGTGGGGCTGTTTTCGGGTGGCCGAGGGACAGAACCAAAGCAGCGGCGACACGCTGGGCGGGGCTTCTCGGGGCGTGTTCCCGTCTCGACCTTGTCTGTGCGTACAGCGTGGCTAGCGAGGGATGAACAACTTCAGCCCCTAAGTCACCGAAACCATTGATATTTCGGTGCGATGGCCCTGTCTTGTCACCCTTCCGCCATGATTCTCAGAATCTCTTCCGCCAGTTCATCCAGGGCTGTCCACCCAGAGAGCCCGAATACGTCGTCTCCGATCTCGTCCGTGAGCGGATGCTCAATCTGGCCGTCTCGAGCGACTACCAGGCCTTGCTGGGTGGTGAAGCCATTCAGCACCGCACCCTCGGGAAACCCGGCTCCCTCGTCGATGGCTTCCTGTACGCTTTCATCCCAGCTGGCCGCCGGACCCAGGAACACCAACATCGGCGTGGAGCCGGGAAGAGCTTCGTGGTAGCCGTCCACCGGAATGCCGCCCCGCAAATACTCAACATAGGCAAAACTCCGACCAGCGTCGCCGCCCTTGAGCTCGCTATCGATTCTGAAGTGAAACACGGCCGTACCGATGGGGTTCGAGGGCCCCTCGATGAAGTCGATAGTGCGCCCAGGCTGCACATCGACCATTCGACCTATCAGAATCGCCTCTGACTCGTGCACTAGTTCCTTAGCCGAAAGCGGGCGTTGCCCCACGTGCGTTTCCTTCATCAACGCGAACAGGTCGCTTCCGTCCGGCGTCTCCGCCGTTTCACCCGAACCCGGATCGTTGGAGCTTGACGGGCTGTGGGTCACGTCGCTCGCCGACGCAACGGGAGCAGCAGCCGTGTCGTGTGCGGCACAGCCGACAGTTTGAGAGCCACCGACAACAGCTAATGGAAGCGCACACAGGAATAGCGCGGACATGTGAGAACAATCCATCGAAACGGAGGGATTGTCAAGAGACGCGCGATCTAGTGTCAAGGCTCGGGTGAACTGATCGGCGCTCAGTTGGGTGAAGTGATCGGACACTCCTTGCGCAGCATCGCGCGCGGTTCGGCGTCCACCAAACGGGGGCAGGCTCACGGCTCAAGTTTTCTCCGTGAACGGAGAGTCTCACCCAAAATTGTGCGAGGCCGGCCTTTCGTTTGTGCTGACCGAGCGAGACGGCGCTGTGGATGTCGGTCGGTACTGCGATCAAGTATTCCGGGACCCATGGTCGGAGTTCCGGCCTCGTAGGGAGTTCTTTGTAGCCTATCGCGACGGGATAGCCACGGCGACGGGTGATGTTTTCGGTCGCATGGATTCGCTTTTCGGATGGTTGTCGGAGGTGGCGCTCGACGATCCGCCGTACGCGTTGGAAGTGCTTGAGACTGCGATCGATGGAATCGACCGCATCTATACGAGCTCGGACGCAGCGACGAGCTGTGCGAAGTGTCTGACCGAATTGTTTCGCGAGGCTGAGGACTGTGAGCTGTCCGACGATGGGCGGTTCCTCAAGCGCGTCCTCGCGGTGCAAGACGTATTGTTCAGCATCGGTCTAGACGCGCTGGATGAATGGCTGCGCGCTGCCGAGCGGCCATAGTTCGTGGCGCCGTCGTTGTCAGTTTGACCCATACACCGAATTCGATACGTACGCTGCTCATCCCCGCATCCGTCATCGACTGGTAGTCGCACGAAGCGGATCCGGACTTGAGCGGGGCCAAGAAGACAGAAAATCGTCTAGAGGTGGTGTCAGCGGCCTGTCAGGTCCGATTCACGTTCGGATCGAGGCGTCGCGCTTTTCCTGACGCTGCCTCCGCGGTTTCTCATTTCTAGGGTTGGCTCAGGCCCTGGGTTTCAGGGTCATCGGCCCCGTATCCAAACAGTGACAAGTATACCTTTGCCCCCACTGGAACACCGTGTTCCAGGCGCAATTTCGTCGTGACCGCCCGGCCCTGGCACACCCGGCCGTTGGCCTCGGATCCATTCTCACTCCATCGCAGCGCAAGCTCCATGATCGTTTTCGTCTTGGGAAACAGCTCGATCATGTGGCAGAGGTGCGCGCGCAGGTCGTTGTCGCGGTGGTTGAAGGCGCGCACGGAAAAATAGAGGCCAGTCGACGTGCCGATTCCATCCGGGGTCAGGTCGATGTCGAAGGAGAGAGATGGCCAGCGCATGCCCAGGTGCCGCATCACGCTGACGAGTCCCAACTGGGCGGGAACTCCCCGTCCACGAGCTGTCCACTCGAACCAGGCGGCTGTGGGCATGCAGACGATGAGGCGCAGCCGTGTCTGTTGGTCTTCCTTCTGGTTGCTACGGCCACGGCCAGAAAGAGGTGCGACATACTGCAGAACGGTGCCGCTTGGAAATCCTGCTACGAGCTCGTGCATGGAGCGGGCAAACGACGTCGCGAGTTTTTCGCCGGATACCAAGCTTCCCACAGCGAGCACGCGCTGGATGGTCGACTCGATTTCGCGGCCGGAGTCCGAGCCTCGCATGGATGCGAGGCCCCTCTCTGTGGGTACCAAGGTCGCGGCCACACAGCTGTGGATGGCTTGCTGCCCATCGGGATTTCGACCAGGTGGCCCATCAAATCCGATTTCCACGTGGGGCATGCAGTGAAATCTCGCCGGCGAGCGCCAGGCTCGGAGCGTTTCCACAAGTGGAGCGGGGGCGTGTGTTGGTAAAACAATGCGGTGACGTTCTCGCTCGTCCATGCGTACCGACACATCGACTCGAACCGGGTCTCCCGGAGAAAATTCCAGCGAAAAACCGCCATTTGCCCGTGGCAAATGGCGGGTGCAAAGCTCGGTGAAGCGCACCCAATCGAGCTCTTCAATCTCTTCAACGAGCAATCGGTCGCCGTGCCTGAACTGACTCAGCCACTGTTCAGGCGAAGCGAGCCGCATGTGGCAGCCGATCGGATCGGCTACTCGCTGACGGTGAAGGCACCGTCGAGGGTAGTCACGTCGTTGCCGTTTGCATTGCTGGGCGGGTTCCAGGCGATGACATTGTAGGTGCCCGCCGCAACCATCTGCAGGTTGATCTTGGCGGTGGCTGCCACGTCGGCGTCCGTCAACTCGACGGAGAGGCTCGGTACGACGCCATTGCCTTGGAGTTCCGAGGTGGCTTGAACCAGCATGAGCTGCATGCCAGCTCGAAATCCTACGCCGCCGATCCTCAGTTCAATTGTGGCTCCGGTCTTGCCTCCTGCCGGCTCGACGTTGTTCAGTTTGAGATTTGATGCGTTCCAGGCCATAGTTACTGCTTTCTTTCGTCTTGTGATCTTGGACCCGCAGGTGGGTCCGATGGGGGTGTCGGGGAGTGAGACCGAGAGATGATCGGAATGCTGTCTCGGCCCTGCGGATTGACGTCTGCGACGGCAATGTCGGTGGACCAGCTCGTTTCTAGGAGCATTTCGATGTGGCTGTCTTCGGGCAGCGGCGGGGCAAAGGAGATTGCTGTAGCTCCGGGAGTTACCGTGTAGTGAGCAGGGTCTAGCGGGCGGCCATGGACGAGCACTTCATGTACGGCCGCGACCCGCGGCGGCAGGCCCAGACCCTGCGTGAGCCTAGCCCTGGTCTGGTGCCGAAACTTCATGCGTTTGGCGCCACGTTGATCGAAGTCGGCGACCGTGGAGTCGATGCCGAAGTAGGTCACGCCAGGGGTCAGTTCCACAGACTCTTGGAAGGGGTCGTCTGAGGTTCCGCAGTAGAGAACGGCGGGTCCAGGTTCGCGGATCTTGTTGCCGTAGTCGTCGAGGGTGTAGTTCCAGTGCGCACCGAAGATTGCGCTGTCTCTCTTCGAGAACCACAGGAACCTCGCAGCACCCCACATGTGGCGCCAGGGGGCGGTTCCCACGAGCTGTCCGTCGTTGTTGATCAAGGTCAAGGGCCCATCACACGATGCCCTTTCCCGGGGGTCGGTGCCCTTTGGGTTGTCAGGGCAAAACTGGTCGTTGAAGCCCACCAAGACTCGCATGCCTTGGTCGCTCGTGGCGACGTCGATCGTTGTCGCCACAACCTTTTGATGGTCAGGGTAGGTCCAGGCCTCCGCGCGAGTGGACAGGTGGTATCGCCCGTCTTCGATCACGCCCAAGAATACATGAAGGTACTGTGGCATCTCGGATACGATCAGAAGATCGAGGGCGCCGTCCTGGTTGATGTCGACCGTGCTGGCTCCAGATTGGTAGACGATCTTGGTCTCACTGCTCCAGATGGGCTCGCTCGAGACGCCGCCTTTGGTGGTCGCGTAGAAATGGAAGGGATGGGGCTGGCGAGTGGCCATGTCCGTGGTCAGCAGACCCATGTCCAGCATGTTGTCGCCGTTGACGTCGGCAAAGTGAACTCCCGATCCAATGAGATTGCCGGGGACACCGATGACGGCGCTGGGCTCCATGGGCAGAGCGCCGTCCTTCGAGAGGTAAACAAAGGCCAGATCCGAGGGACTGCTGTTCTCGCCGTTGGCGGTGGGACGATAAATCGTGCCGACCACGTCCGGCATTCCATCCGAATTCATGTCGGAAACTCTGACTCGAAACCAGGAATCCTTGCGATTGGTGGCCCAATCGGGCCCGGCAGGGCGATTGGGGTTCCAGACGATGCGGAGATAACCCTCCGCGCCGGGCATGTCACTGCCTTCAGCGAGAACGATGTCGGGATAGCCGTCCTGGTTCATGTCCATCGCATCCACACTTGCGACGACGGCATGGGGTATGGGCCACTCGACTGCCTTTTGATGGTAGGTCTCCGAATCGCAGCGCGGCGGCGGGAGTTCTGCCCCCTCGAATTCGAGGGCGTTCCAGCGCTTGGCGGGCCGGGGTTCCACGCGGGGGGCGAAATCGGGGGAGACCTCGACATTTCCCACGGGAGCTGCACAGGCACAAAGGGGTGTAAGTGCTCCAGACACGAGAAGGAGCTTGCGCGGTTGAGACATCCGAACGGACAAGACCACCTCCCCTCGTCTGCGTCAAGATCCCTACGGTGTCCCCTGGATACGCGAGTTGCCAGGCTCGATAGTGGCCAGCAGCGATCGAAGACCTCGGTGTGGCAACACGTAGCCCGTACCGACACGATGAAGCAGGCCTGCGCTGGTGGACGTGTCCAGCATGCTCTGGAGCCGCAAAGGCAAGGTGCCCTCGATTCGCAGGATGGCTCGAAGAGCCCAGTGATGCAGGACTTGAGTGCCGCCAAACCACATTGCGGCGACGAATCCGACGGTCAGGGCCACGAAACTGCCATACACAAATCCGTAGGGGAGCGAGAACAACAGCAGAGCGAAGAGGCCGAAACCAAGCCCAAATCGCAGCGCGTAGCGGCCGGATCGGCGCATTGCGCTCTGGGGCAGGGTGTCCTCGGCCTGGGAGGCGACCAGACCCACATAGGCGAGACAGGTCGCAGCGAGCGAGATGCTCAACACCAGACCCGCAACCGGCCCGCCGGCCCGTGCCGAGAGGCTGCCCGGAATCAGCACGGCAAGCCCAATCATCCACCATTTGGCTCGCACGTTCTTCCACGACCATCTCAGGCGGTCCGGGAAGCGAATATCGCGGTGGAGAGAGTCGCTATGGGAACGTGAGAGAAGAAGGAAGGAGGTCAGAAACGCAACCTCGGCAGCGATGGCCACGCTCATGGGGTGTCCATCCTGCGAACAAAGCGGTCCCACGGCTGCCGCCACGACTCCCGCGCCTCCCACGTTTACAAGCCGGACTTTCCATCGCGCCATGAGTCCCGTCCCCTTTTTCGATCGCTTGACCCGTACAATCGCCAGCGCGCCGTGGAGCACAGCGATGACCCCGGAACCTGTCAGAACCACGCGAAGCAAATAAGCATGGGACATGACGAAGCCCTGATTATCCAGGGGAGAGTGGAGTAGGGCCAGGTAGAAACTAGACAACAACAGCGCGGCTGCGGCAGCTCGGGTCGTCACGAAGTAGAGCAGTCGCAGGGGCGCGTCGTGGATGAGAGCCGGCTGGATGTCGTCCGGGATGAACATGCTCGCCTGGTGGCGATGAAGCGCGCGTGCGATGCGTTGGGAGAATTCCACCAGCGAACGAGCTGGAACCCCCTTTCCTTTTCTGCGCGAGTCCCAACGCGCTGCAATGGCCGAAAGGTAGCCATCGAGTAGCGTTTGGGCGCTACCATCGTCGGAACTCTGGGCCGCTGGAAGGAGGGCATCGTCCCGGGCGACGGTAACGAGAAGTGGAGGGATGGCGGCTACGGCACCGGGTTCTAGGCCGAGCACGGCGGCGAGACGTTTGGCCGTCTCGGGCTCATTGTCTTCGACGGATTTGAACAACACCCCCTCGAGGCGCAGCTCCACGCGCACTCGCAGCGTCCTTGCGGCGAGCAGGTAGGCATCTGTTCGGCAGACCACAGCGATGCCGTGGGTGCCGTGTTCCTCCATAAAATGGTTGATGGCGTCGATGCAGGGTCCCACCTTTTGGGTGGGCAGGGTATCGAGTCCATCGAGCAAGGGGACGATGTGGCCGTTGCTCAGCCATTTCCTGGCCAGTGCGACGGGCGTTTGATAGGTAGCCGCCAGCTCGCGGACCAACCAGTGGAACAGGGAGATCGGCCGTGCGCCCCAGTTGGTGAGGCTGAAGACCGCCGGAATGACCCGGTCGCCGTCCACCGAGCGCTCGTCGCTAGTGAGCAGACTCTCGCAAAGATCGAGCAATTGTGTGGACTTGCCACCACCGGCGGGTCCCGTGATGAGCAGCGAGCGAGCATGGTTCTTAAAGATCTTCGCCGCTGTGGTCTCGCCTGCGACGTGGTCGACGCTCTGGGACGAGTGCTGCACGCCGATGCGACCCTCATGGGGCTCGACAAAGGCATAGTGAAGCGAGCGCTGAAGAGGCAGAAATTCCTGGTTCGGTTTGCCCTTCGACGCCAAAATGCGTGGCTTGAGCCAACTCGAGCGTACGTATCGACCCAGCATTGCGAGCCCGTGAAGGTCGTCAGTTTGGGCCTGTTGATGCCGTGTGGACGGCAGTACGCGGCCGGGTTCACGCCCAGAGATTTGTCCGTACGTCCGTTGTCGAGAGAGGTTGTGCAGGCTGTGTGCGAACTCTGCCGTGGTGGAAAAGCGGTCTTCCGGCAGCTTGTGCAAGGCGCGCTGCACGATTGCGTGCAATCCTCGATTTTCCTCTGCGGAGAGCCCTTCGAGGGCAGGTAGGGGAGGGGGGTCCTCGTTCATGTGCGCCGCCGCGACTGCGAAGTGGGTGCGGCCATCAAAGGGTGGGGCGCCCGCAATGAGCTCGTAGAGCACAATGCCCGCGGAATAGATGTCCGTGCGGGTGTCGACGGGTCGACCGCTAGCCTGCTCCGGGGACATGTATTTCGCGGTGCCGATTACAGCTCCGGTGCCCGTCAACTCCGACGCTGTCTCCGTGATGTTGACGAGGCGAGCGATGCCAAAGTCGATCAGTCGAAGCTGCGGAGCAATGTTGGAATCGGCGGTGTCGAGGATCAGGCAGTTGCTCGGTTTGATGTCACGGTGAACGATACCGTGCTCGTGGGCGGCACCGAGGCCGTCGAGCATCTGCAGCATGAGTGCACGGATCCAAGTCCACGGCATGTGGGGATCTTCGTCGATCCACTCCCGCAGATCCCGTCCTCGGATCAGCTCCATCGCCATGTAGGGGCGACCATCGTCGAGCTTGCCAAAATCGCTCACGCGGACGATGTTGGGGTGCTGCATGGATGCGAGCAGCTTGGCCTCCCGCTCAAAACGCGAGATGCGGGTGGTGGAGCCCTCGCCGCCGCGGTCCCGCAAGATTTTTACGGCGCATTCGGTCCCCAAGGAGACATGCCTGGCGCGATAGACTTCACCCATGCCTCCCGATCCGATGTTGTCCAACAGCTCGTAGCGATCGCTGATACGGTCCTCGGTATCCGCGGAGGGGATGGGACGCCACTGGCCTGCGTCGAAGCTTATTGTCGCCGAAACGGGTTCATCGAACTCGGGAGGGGCTTGGCCCACGTTCGGCGGGCCGTCGCTGCCTTCGATCTGTGCCGCCTCTTCCGGAGGTTGCCTCTCGAACGAGTCCACCGCCGCGAACTGTATCAAAACAGCGTGAGGGCCGCTATGGCCGTGGCCTGGGAACAGATGTTTCCGGGCTCATAGGCACCTACGGTGCCCGGTTCACAGTTCATCCCCGCCAGACCTCTTCCTGCACGTCGTGTCGGATGCCGCGAGCGGTTTGTGCGCCTACTCGAGCCGACGCACGACTTTGCGTCACACCCTGTTTGGCCATCTGGACTCGACGGTCTTGCCGCGCCCCATCGCACTGGGAGGTCCCCCGCGTTACTATGCCGCCCGTGCTTCCCAGTCCCCGTCCTCGCCCGTCGGCGCAGCATGCTCCCACTGATGATGCGGGTCGGGTTCCGGCGGGCGCTGGCCGCCGGTCCACGTGGAGACGTCGCGCTGCCGGGCCCGGCTCCGTGGTGGACGAACGGTCGCGGCCGTACCCACCACGTCTCGACCCGGAGCTATCGAGGGAGCTGTGGGAGGGGTTCGCCCGGCTGCATGGGCGTGCCGACAAATTGCGTGGTACCCGGCCTCCGAATCCGTGGATGCCCACCTTCGTCGCTGTGCTGGCCTTGTTGGTCCTCGTGGCGTGGTTCGGCTGGCCGAGTGCACAGAAGAAGCCCGATGGTGCGGACCGTCGTCTCGCCGGGCCGACTGCGGAGGCGACCTCGGACCCGTTGCCATCTGCGCTCGGGCTGCCTCCCGCCCCCACAACCGGCGCGGCCTCTCGCCGGCTCGCGCCGCGAGCGTGGCGGACGAGCCTGGCGGCCCGCTCGGGCAACCGGGCGGGCGCCCGGAAGCGACCCCTCGGCGACTCGACGGGTCGCGGAATCGCGGCCACCCCGTTTGCCCGGACTGCCCATATGCGGGAGGTGCGGGAGGTGCGGGAGGTGCGGGAGGTGAGCGATGCCGCCGACGTGAGGGATGTCGGCGGTGTCCCGGATTCCCCCGGGGCGGTGGACGCCAAGGCGTTTGCGCGATCTGCGACCCACGGGCGTCACGCGGCGCTCGGACGCATCCCGGTGAGCCCAAGAGATCGTGCGCCGGTGGGTGGCGTGGGACGCACTGGGATTCATGTGGATCGCTTCACCCTTGGCACGCAGCGTGACAGCGGACACTGTGATGTACCTGCGACGGCGTTTGTGGCCGGGCGCGATCTGTGGGCGACCATCTGTTTCCGCGTCGTGCACCCACGTCAAGCCGAGCGCGTGACGGTGCGATGGGAGCGGGACGGCAAGCTGGTACGTCGGGCGAAAATCCATATCCCCGCCCAACGACACGCCTACGGCAGCCGTGCGCGCATGCGGCTTTGGAGCACCACACCCGGATCTTGGGCAGTGCGTTTGATGTCGGCCGATGGGGTTGAGCTGGCGTCGAGCCGCTTCTTCGTCGCACCCCGTTAGGCTACGCGGAGAGCCGTGCGCCATTGGAGCCTCTCCGATCTCGCGCTGAACCGTCCCGTGACCATCGGCATGGTCCTCGTGGCGGTCTTTCTGTTGGGTGTGATCGCTACGTTCAAGTTGCCCTTGGCTTTCTTGCCCACAGCCGACATCACGCGGGCTCGGGTTCGGGTGGACGTCGACCGTACAAGCCCCGAGGTGCTCGAACGAGAGGTCATCCGGCCGCTCGAGGAGCACGTGGCGGGTATCCGTGACACCAAGCGTATCCGGGTATCGAGCGGTTCGTGGGGCGTCCGCCTCGACCTGGAATTCGAGACGGGCACAGACATCGCAGCCCGAAAACTCGAATTGCGTGAGCGGGTCGACCGGTTGCGGGGCAAGCTCCCCGACTTGGTACAGCGGGTCGAGGTCAGCTCGTCGCGCGGGGATGCGGACAGTCCGATCCTGAGGATCCGTATCGCCGGAAAGCAGAACCTGGAGAACCGCTACTACCTGATCGAGCGGCGTATCGTGCGGCAGCTCGAACGGATCAAAGGTGTGGCGCGCGTCGAGCTTTCGGGGGTAGAGCCCCACGAGCTTGAGGTGGCCGTGGATGTCGAGGCGGTGTCGCGCAATGGGATTGTGGCGGAGGACATCACACGGGTTGTCCGGAGCGCTCACCAGGCGCGGGGCATGGGGATCCTGCGTGACGCGGTGACGCAGGCAGGCGTACGCACCCGGGCGTCTGCAGCAGATCCACGCGCGATAGCTCACCTCCCGATCCCGCGCCGCCTCGCTTCCAAGTCGGGGGGGGCTGCCGCGGTACCAACGGTAGGTGTCTCCCTCGCGGAGGAAGAACCACCGGGCAGGCAGCGTTTCGCCCAGCTCGGCGAAGTCGCGCGCGTCGACCTGCATCCGAAGGAAAAACGGCGTGGGAGTCGGCTCAACGGACGGCCAGCCATCGACTTGGACGTGTTCGGCGACGCGGGTGCGAGTGTTGTCGATGTATCTCGGGCTGTGCGGTCTGCGGTGGAGAGGATGCGTGCCGATGCGGCGCTCGGCGGCATCGAGGTCAGTGTGTTTCGCGATCAGGGGGAGGTCATCGTTGAGACCCTCGGAGATCTTCGCGATACGGGTATCTACGGCGGTCTGATCGGAATCGTCGTCCTTTTCGTATTCTTGCACCGCTTGCGCACCACGCTGGCCGCTGCGCTGTGCATTCCTCTGAGTGTGCTCACGGCGTGCGGCGTTTTGTTTGTACGAGGGGAGGAACTCAACTGCATCGTGCTTTTGGGTTTGGTGTTGTGCGTGGGCATGCTGATCGACAACGCGGTGGTGATCGTTGAATCGATTCAGCTGCATCTCTCGCGGGGTGAAGCGCCGCTGGTGGCGGCGCGGGAGGGGGCGCGGGAGGTCGGTCTGGCGACCGTCGCGTCCACCTTGTCGAGCGTGATTGTGTTTCTCCCGCTGGTCCTCGGGTCGGATGCCAATCCGATGACCCGGTTTCTGCGTCCGCTCGGGGGCACGTTTGTCATCGGCCTATTGGCGAGTTTGTTCGTGTCACAAAGCATCGTGCCGCTCATGATGGGTCGTTTGGCCGCGACTTCTCTCCGGCCGACGCGTCATCGGGTCTTGTCGCGTCTCTCATGGGCCTACGGTTGGCTGATCGAGCGCACGCTCCGTTTTCCGCGACTGACGGTGATAGCTGGGGCTTGCGTGACCGCTTCAGCGTTCGTGCCCGTCGACCAGCTTGGCTATGAACTAGGGGACATCGAGTCTCGGCCGCAGGGGCTACCCGTACGACTCGAGATGATAGGAAGCGGAGACTATCGGCGAGTGATCGGTCATCTCGAGGTCATGGAGCAGGCGTTGCTTCCGCGTCGAGATGAACTCGGCATCGACAAACTCGCCTGTCGTTACCGTGACTGGGGCGGTGACTGCGACGTTTATCCGCAGCATGCCACCGAGACCGAAGCCGAGATGTCGAATTTCGAGGCCCGTATCACTGGAGCGCTGCCACAGCAGGCGGGGATCAAGTACCACGTGGGGCCCGGTGCACGAGGTTGGCACGGGCGAAGTCGCGACCCACGTGTCGTCAACTTTGTGGTGCGCGGAGAGGACATGGGCGTGCTCAACGAACTCGCCGATCAGATCGCCGCCTACCTGAAGACCAGACTCCCCGCCGGTGACCCCAACGAGCCCGACGGGGGGGGGTTGGATGAGATCACAGGACCTTCCAACGAGGGCGGCCATGAGTACGTGATCTCCCTCGATACCGAGAGAATTCACCGTTTGGGCCTCGATGCGGATCAGATCGCATCTAAGGTGTCGCGGGCCTTCCAGGGGCTGGGGCTCGGTCAGGTTCAAGGCCCACAGGGTGAGGTGACGTTGCGGCTCTCATCGCGGGCGGCGGGGGCTGTGGGGGGTGTTGGGGCCATCGCGGCGGGAGCGGGGAAAGAACCAGATTTGGCCGACGTGAGGGACCTGAGAATCGATCTCCCCGGAGGTTCCGAGCTGCCGCTCGCGGCGTTGGCTACCTTTCGAGTCGAGCGCAGTCCCTACTGGGTACAACGGGTAGATCGGCAAACTGAGATCAGGATGAAAGTCCGATTTTACTCTGCGGGGCACGCCAATCGGGAGACAATCTATCGATTGCTCGCGCAGTTCCGGCTGCCCCAGGGGTATTCGGCAGGGGAGGGTACGCGCTGGTGGCGCCGCGACCAGGACGCGAACGAGATGTTGATCGATCTCGCGCTGTGCCTTCTACTCGTCTATGCTGTGATGGCCTCGCTGTTCGAGAGCTACCTGCAGCCTCTCGCTATCTTGGTCACTTGTCTTCTCGGATGCTTCGGCGCGCCGTGGGCGATGTGGGCGACCGGGACGACCGTCGACACCGTGGCGTTGATCGGGTTGTTTATCTTGATAGGCATTGTCGTCAACAACGGCATCATGCTGATCGACCGCGTCACCCGTTTGCGTGCGCAGGGGATTTCGCGACATGACGCGTTGCGACGAGCTGGGGAGGAGCGGTTGCGTCCCATCTTGATGACGGCCGGTACCACCATCTTGTGCCTGGTTCCGATGCTGATCCACCACCCCACATTGGCCGGTGTCTACTACCACTCCATTGCCATCATTATCGCGGGTGGCTTGCTCACAAGCACGGTGACGTCGTTGGTGGTGCTTCCCGCGGCGTATACATGGATCGAGGAATTGAGCCTAGATGCCGGATTTCGTTGGCGGCGCGTCGCTCGCTCACGGGCCGGGTCGCGCGGACGGTCCGGTGCGGGTCGTCTAGAGCGGGAACGTTCCGACGACGAAGCGAGCGATGGCCCGCTCGGCTAGGCCGCGGGCTCCGGCCGAGGGTGCGGCTGCGGGCCGCGGTGCGGAAACGATGGTATTGGCCCGAACTGGATCTTCATCGGCGGTCGGGACTGGATCAGGATGGTGCTCCGATTCCGAATCGGGACGCTAGTCTCGGTGGCGCGTAGCGATGTCGGACGCAGGAAACCCGCATTGATAAGCCTCGCCGGAGTCGGGTAAGCTGGCGTTGGTTCCTCGTCCGCGTATCGTTCGTTGACCCCGCCACGGGTGCCCGCTGTGCGAAGCGCCGCTGAAATCATCGAGGCGGTCGTCGAGCCCGCGCGCATCGCCGTGTTGCTCGACCGCGCAGGGATATCGAGGCACGCGAGGCGCACGTGAAGCACGCGGTGACCGCGCGGGCCGCCCACCCCTTCGGTAGACCGAGATGGAGCTGATGCTCAGCTTGAGCTGAGCGCTCCTCCTTAGCCACTCTGTCGGCGAAGACGACGTCGAGATCCGAGCACGCCGCCAGAAACTCCGCCCAGCGCGTCGCCGCCGCTGTGGTTCTGTCCTTGGACCACAGAGAGCAAAGCCCCCCCGGCCACCAACGCTCTACCTTGGAGATGTACTGCCTACGGTTCTCGGCGTGTTCGACTCCCCAGTCTCCAGACATGCGGGTTGTCGCACAAGGCCCACCACCAAATTCGCGCACTTTGCACCACCGCGCGCTCTCCGAGAGTGTCCATGCCAGTTGATAGCTTTGACAAAGTCAAGTGGAAGCGCAAATGACCTTGCACATCCACAACCTTGCGTGCACGCGTCGACGCGTGCACGGGTCGAGGAGGTAGGTGCGAGATTTTTTCTCTGACGAGGGTAGTCGAAATCAGTGAACTCTCGGTGGGATGGCCCTGCACGCCAGGCGAGGGAGGTCCTCTGGGGCGATAGCGAACGTTCTTACGAGTGGACGCCGGAGCGTATGAGTGCTAGCAGGAAGCATGGTGCATGCTCTACTCGTCGCTCTCTCTCTCTCTCTCTTTGGCGGCCTGCGACAGTACTGATTCGTCAGGGGGGGGGGAGTCCGATGACTGCGATCGGGTTCATGGAGCTACTCGCAGAACTGTCTGTAAATTCCAGTCGTAGCCGGCCGCGAGTGTCCAACGACAATCCTCATTCCGAATCGATCAACAAGACCCTGAAGTACCAGCCCGACTACCCTG
>JAZGFE010000224.1:0-14098 GCA_036479215.1 Nannocystaceae bacterium
CCCACAGGCCAGGCGGCGAATTCAACATCATGTCAACACGAAGACGATACATTAATACGCGCACAGGTAACGAGAAGTGCTGCTTAGAAATTCCGAATTTCTGTGTTGACACTGGGGTCCACTTTACCCACGGTGACCCCAGCAGAACGCGAACACGACAGAGGTACTCCCGGTTGTGGTTCGTAGCGTGCGAGCAGCTCCTCTGGCTCGATACCCTAGCGATACCTGGCCCGTGCGGGTCTACCCTGGAAAGCAAGGTGTCAGGCGACGCATGGATGTCGCTCGCCGCGCGACATCGCTTGAAAGCCACCACGAGCACCGCATGATGAGTGAGGGCACGAGGAACAACCGGTGACACAGCCGGACAGCCGGACAGACAACGCGATGGGTAACACGGACGGACGACCAAACGGACGACCAAACGGACGACCAAACGGACCACCAGACAGACCACCAGACAGACCACCGGACGAACAAGGCGGCGGACAAAGCGACAGACAGGGAACCGGGGAACCGGGGAACCACGGAATGAACGACGGGAGCAACATCGGGTTTGACCAGCTCCTTGAAGAGGCGGCACGGGTCATCCTGCGCGAGCAGAACAACGACGGCATGTGGCACTATGCCTCTCCCGCACAAATCGTCACAACTTCGTTCGTCTTGGTGGCCGAGTATTTCATGGGAACCCTCAGCGACGCGGATGCCAAGGACGGCCGCGCGTGGCTGTGCTCGCAGCAGCAGGACGACGGAGGTTTTCTACCCTACACGAGTGCGCACGAGACCACAGTGAACGCCACTGCGAATGCCTACGCGGCTCTGTATGCCTGCGGTGCGCATGGCGACGACGACCCGCATCTGCTTCGGGCGCGACGTTACCTCCAACGAGACCGGGCCATCGACTCGCTAGACCTCGGCGCCCAACTTGCACTATGCATGGCCGGGGCAGATGCTTCCACCAGCCTGCCCCAGCTTCATACGGCGCTGCTGGGTCTTCCGGGTATGTACGCTGCAGCGGGCAAACGACTCAGTGCGGCGGCCTTGCTCTACCTCATGTGTGTGGGCGCGATCACGACGAGCGTGGGTTCGGCCGGACGCAGTGTCACGGGGATGGGGCTCAAGTGGGTAGAGCGCCAACGCCTCAACGAACTTATCGGCGAGCTGCAAAACCCGGATGGTTCGATTTTTTCGTTGCCACTGATGACGGCGCTCGCGGCTGCGTCGCTCTACGCGCTTGGACACAACGACGCTCGGCTACGCGCGGCGAGAGCATACCTGGATGCGAACAAACGCCGCACAGAACAGGGGATGTACATTGATGCTCTTCACGCGGAGCTGTGGAACACCGCGTGGTCCCTTCGAACCCTTCTCGCTTCGGGCCTCCAACCCGAACATCCTCAGATCGTCGCGGCCAAAGGGGCTCTGCTGGATGCACAGATACGCGCGCCGTCCCTATCGATCTATCAGCCGGACAGGTCCGCTCAGCTCTGCGGCGGGTTCGCCTTTGGCCGAGAGAACAGCAAGCAACCGGACACAGACGACACCGCTGCCGCTTTGATGGCCCTCGCGGCGTTGCAGCGCGGCGGGGACGAGGACCCACGGATCGACGCAGCGATCTCGGATGCGAGCGCTTGGATGTTGGACATGCAAAACACCGATGGAGGCTGGGGAGCTTTCGCGCACGGCCTACCGGGGAAACCATCTGGGCCAATCGATGTTCGGGCCCACCTGTCCTTGCCGTCCACCCTCTCGGAGAAGCTCACAATGGCGACCTCCCCCCCGCTGCTGTTCGGTGACCCATCCACAGAGGACGTCACCGGACGCGTACTCTGGGCACTCGGAGATCTGGGCTACGACATGAGCTCGGCAGTCATACGCCGCGCCGTCGGTTTTCTGCGTGGGCAGCAAACGCCAACCGGCGCCTGGTGGGGTATGTGGATGGTCTGCTACCTTCCGAGCACGGCCTGCGTGCTCGCAGGTCTTGGCGCAGTCGGCTACGATATGCAGCAGCCCTGGGTCCAGCGCGCGACCGGGTGGATCAAGGCGAGGCAGAATCTCGACGGTGGCTGGGGCGAGCTTCCCCATGCTTTCGACGATCCTCGAAACGCCGGTGTTGGCCCGAGCATGCCAGCGCTGACGGGTCTGGTGCTCGTCGGGCTTTCGTACGTCTCGAGTCCATGCCCCCTCACCAAACGCGGTGCGGCGTACCTACGACGACAACGGAACACGAAAGGCAGCTGGGACGACGACGCGTGGTTGCAGGTCTTGATGCTGCCCGAGGGCTACTATCGCCTCGACTGCCATCCGCGCTGTTTTCCCATGCTCGCGTTGACCCTCGCTACGCAACGTGAACGCGGAGATCGAGGGGATGCCCAGGTGGTGACACTGCTCGACGATGCGCGCCATATCGGTGATCCCAAGCTCGAGGCCAGCATGGAGGGAACATGCCCCACGGATCAGCATGCCCTCCTTCGCGAGTGCCTTCGTGCCTCTGCCTCCAGACCAGCCAACGCATCGGCCTCATCTGTACGCTCTGTACTGTCGGCGCTGTCCTCCGTCCCCGAGTGGCTTGACCTCGAAAAGATCGCACTCGCTCAGCGAGCCTTCGACCGCCACCTATACGCATGGACCGCGGGGCTCTTCTTCGGAGCGCTTCCCACGAGCTACGCGTTCGCCGAGGGGGCGAATGTACTCATGGCCACCGGACGACTACAGGCCGACGTGGAACGGCGTATCCGCACGACTTCGAGCTTCATCTTCACACTGATGCGCAAAGGCGCGTTTGCAACAGACGGCCCCGCTTTTGCCGAGCTCCGGGCGGTCCGTCTAGGCCACGCCGCAGTTCGCCACGAGCTTGAGCATCGTCAACGCTGGACCAAGCGAGGGACAGGCCGAGCACTCCACATGGAGCACATGGCCGCCACCTTGCTGTGCTTTTCGCTCATCAACCTCACCTGTATCGAAAAAATGGGTATCCGACTGTCGACGGCAGAACGACAGGCAATATTTCACCTGTGGTCGGTCGCAGGTTGGATGCTCGGCATCGATAAGGCTCTGCTTCCGCACAGTGAAGGACGTGCGATCCGACTGTGGCGCGTCGTGACGCGACGCAATTTCGTCCCCAACGGGGCGAGTCGCGATCTTACGCGGGCATTGCTCGACTCGATGCGGCGGTTGTTCATCCCCGGCCCGATGTTGGACAACCTGCCGTCGGTGTTGATCCGCGAGTTTGTCGGGTCCCAACTAGCCGATCGGCTCGGCGTCGCCGACTCCGCCGCGGGCCGGGGTCTGTTCAGGATGGGACGGGCGGTCATGCGGCGGATCGACGGTAAACCTGTGGTTGCTCATCTGCTCCAAAATCCGCACATCAATCGGAGTTTCAGCAAATTCGTGTTCTCGCTGCAGCATCCAGGACGAACGGGCGTGCCGGACCGCCGATCCACGCTCGACCACAGTCGGACGCTGCGCCAAAGTTCGACAGGAGAGGACCCGAGCCGCGACGATCCTTCTCCCCGCCCCCCCCCTCGGGCCAGATGATGGCCAGCGGCTCCGTGGAGACTCGACCAGGTTTCACGCGTCTCGGCGAGTATCGGACCGGCAATCTTGCGCGGGACCGCTCCGTTTCAGGCAGGTGGATGGATGGATGGGTGGATGGATGGATGGAGGGCGCTGGTGACCCGCGCGCCCGCGACGTAACGAGGTCCTGTGCAGAACGCGCCCCTGCGCCTGTTCCGCAGTGTCCGTGGGGGACGCGTTATATACGCGCCCTGGGACCTGCCGAAGACGATCCACCTCGCGGGCAACCGCAACAACCTGGCTCGCCGCCGGTTAGGTTTGCCGACGTGTCCGCAGGCCCCGGTGAAACGGAAGACGAGCAGCTGATGCTGCGCGTACGCGCAGGGGATCGGAGCGCCTGCCGACGCCTGGTGCTGCTCCGCCAGCAGCGGGTGTACGCCCTCGCCTATCGCCACCTCGGGAACGCCTCTGACGCCGAAGAGATCGCGCAGGAGACCTTCATGCGCCTGTTCACAGCCGCCCACCGCTATGAGGCGCAGGCCAAGTTCCGTCCCTACCTCCTGCGGATCGCGGCCAACCTGGCGCTCAACCGCCGCGCCCGACACTATCGTCGATACGAGCGTCCACGTGAGCCCGCGGGGCTGGAGTTCGATACTCGCGCAGATCCGTTGGGAGACCCTGAGCGCCAGCGGGTGCAACACGAAGACGTGGCTCGCATCCGAGCGTGCATGTCGTCCCTCCCTCCAGAGCAACGTATGGTGCTTCTCCTCACGCGCTTCGAGCGACTGACGTACGCGGCCACCGCACAAGTGATGCACAAGTCCGTCGCCGCTGTAACGTCGTTGCTGTGGCGAGCCCGACGCGCGCTCCATGCGTCACTGCTCGACTCCACACCACATACGTCGCGAGATTGCGCAGCATCGACGGTTACCCCCAAGAGAGTCGTTCGGACCTGAGATGAACTGCGACACCTGCCAAGCTGCGCTCTCGCGCGCCCCACCGGAGACCACGCTCCATCGCGACGTGCAGCGGCACGTCGACACGTGCCCTGGCTGCCGAACGATCTGGCGGCTCGACCAGCAGACTGGCATGCTCTGGCGCAACTCCACGCCCCAACCGCGCCCGAAGACCTGCTCAGCCGCGTGGTCGCGGGGATCGACGCGCTCGATCGCCGGGGGCAACCGAGCCCACACTCGCACGTCACGCGTGCAGCGCGCGAATGTCCGAGCGTGTGGCTGCTCGCGGCGGGCCTGGTCCTTTGTGCGCTGCCAGGCGCCGGCGCCGGCGCCTGGTTGGCCCGCGATTACCTCGGCAGCGACGTGGCGAACCCGGTGACAGCCAGCGAATATACCCGGCTCTTCGACATCTCCCCGCCAGGCTTCCTGACCTACGACCCGTCGTCTCTCGCTGCCCAGGAAGAGGGTCCATGAACAAGAAAAACCTCGCGCAGCTGCTCGCGTTCTCGCTTTCGCTCAACCTCGCGGTCGTCGCCGTGGTCGCCTACCATCACCTTGGGACGACCCACTGTGCGGACCGCTGCCGCGCGCAGCACCCCCACCGCCGCCCCGGGGGCAACTGGCACGAGAAACTCGCCCTGAGCGAGGCACAACGCGCGACCTTCGACGACCTCAAAGCCGACTTCGCAGGCCAAAAAGCCGAAACGCACGACCGGATCGCCAGCCTGCGCGAGCAACTCAAGCTCGAACTCGGTACGGCGAATCCGTCACGCCCGCGTATCGACCAACTCTTGGCCGAGATGAGTGCGGATCAAGCCTCCCTCCAGGGCCGATTTGTGGATCTCATGTTCTCCATGCAAGCCGCCCTCGGCCCGGGCCAGAGCCCGCGCTTTCAGCGAATACTCGAACGCCACCTCGTCTCACCCCACCCTACGCCACGCCCGGGCCATGGCCCGGGCCACCGCCCGAGCTCCCATTGAGGAAGTTCGATTCGACAAGAAGCCAGCAGACCATGTCCACACACATCTCACAAATCGGCACCTCCTGCCTGTTTTCCCTCTGCCTCGGGCTCGGGCTCACGGCCACAGCTTGCGACAGCACCACCACCAGCGAGCGTAGTGCAGAGGCCGAGGCCGACGGCCACAGCCACGCCAAAGGCGACGCCCACAGCCACGCCAAAGGCGACGCCCACGACCACGCCAAAGCCCACAACCATGGCGATAGCGACGGCCACCACAAAGGCAAAAAACACGGCCATCACGGGAGCGCGGGCAAGCACGGCCACGCTGATCCTGGCGAGCACGCGAGGCTCCTCCAAGAAAAGCTCTCGCTCTCCGACAAACAAACGGAGACAGCGCGAGCGATCTTCGCGGAATTTCAACCCCAGACGAAAGCGATGCACGACCGCATCCAGGGCCTGCACGAGGACATGAAAGCTGTCCGCAGCGGGGAGCCATCCGAACCTGGGGACCGAGACGCCCGCCGCGAGGAGATGAAGGAAATCTACGCCGAGAAGCAACGGCTGGCAGACGCGCAATCCGCGCGAATCAAAGCGACCCTCACCGCAGAGCAAGCAGTGGCGTTCGAGAAAGTCATGGAGAGCCACGGACGGCACGAGTGCAGCGGCGATTGCGGTGGCGGTGCGTGTCCGCACGCCGAGGGTGCGTCGGGCGGGTGCCCCCATTCGGAAGGCGGTGGCGAATGCCCCCATGCAAAGGGCCGGGATCACGCACACGGCGAAGGCGAGTCCCACCCGAACCCCCACTAGCGTCGCGTCGCTGACGAGCGGACGAATCAAGGCGAAGCGCGGTCCCGGCCGGCTTCGCCTTTCTCAAGATCCCCGCGGGGACGCCCCTACTTGGTTCCCATCCGCTCCCAGTGGCTCTCGCCGCCACAGCGAGGCATCTTGCTCCCCATATAGGGGTTTTCCAGCGCGGCAGTCGATTGCACCCATTTCTTGTAGCCGTCGGCCATGGGGCACTCGAACACATGACGGTCTTTCGCCAGCGTCGGCGTCGATGAGATCAGTCCGACGACGGCGCGACTGAGGTCGCCAAATCTCAAACGATGAGCCTCGATGTAGCCAGGGGCTTCGAGCGCAGACGCGGCCCACTCGATATCCTCGAGCAGTGGCTTGGCCGCATCGGGGGCCTGCTTACCCAGCTCGGCCGCCAGCTCGCCCAAGCGCTTCGCCGCCGCCGGTATCGGCTCGACCGTATCCTTCGCCAGGGTCGCGCGAATCACCTCGTATTGTCCGATCAGCTGGTCCATACCGGAAACCATCACTTTGGGCAGATCGATCGGTGCCGACGCCAGCTTGGCTTTCTGTTCGACCTTATCGGGAACTGCAGCGGCTTTGGCAGCGGCTTTGGCTTCAGGGTCGGCCGGTACGGGGGCGAGGGTGGTTTTCTTTGGCGGCGGCGTCCCCTCCGACGACGCACCGCAACCCAGCACCCAAACGAGCGGCAAGGAACTCAGAGCGGGCAGGGAAAACAGCGTGCGAGTGGTCATTGGTTCTTTCCTGGGAAAAAGTCGGGCTCGCTAGTTCAATTGATCGACCAGTCGGATCTCGCGGGGCTGCCAGCCACGCTCCAGCGCGAGTCCGAGCGGATAGGCGCGCAACAGCAAGGTGGTACGCACCCGCGGTTCATCACAGAGACTGTGGAACTGATGATGGCTCGTCCAGGGCTTGGCGGGAAGCAGCCGATTGTCCGACGCCACATCGACCGCAGCGAAATGGGGCACCATGCGCTCGCCCTCGGGCCCAACGAGTACCCGCGCGAAACCAAACCCTGGGGCGCCCGCCAGCGCCCGCGCCCGCGGGCTCGCGCCGCCCATAACCTCCCCGCGATACACCCGGTCGCCAGCAAGAAGCGGGCGATCGAGCACCACCTTACCGTCGGCGGCGACGAACGTGATCAGCGAAGTGCCCACCGCCACTTCCACCGGCATGCCTTTTTGCGCCGGGGTGAAGCGGCCGTCGCCGAAAGGGCCATAACCTGGATAATCGTGCCAAGCTGCAGTATCCCGCACCACGCGAAGCACGTCCCCTTGTCGCGCTCCCAGCCAGACTGCCCAGTCTTCCCCAGCCTCTCTCTTGTCGAGCGAGCCCCCGAAATCCGGCACCACGTCCCCCCCGGCGACCGCGAGTGCCTCGCCGCCACAGCTCGCGCTCACGTGGAGCACGACAGATCGCAGGGGCTCTCCAGTGGGTAAGGCGTGTCCCGGGCCGACGTTCTCGACCGTCACGTCAACCGTGAAGAGTTGCGACGTGACGTGTGTCCTAACCGTCACTTCCGCCGCGAGCTGAAGTGCTGCCCACACCTCGGAGCGGGGGCCCTTCCACTCATGGGTTCGCACCTCGCCCACCGACCGCTCCCAGCCGACAACAGCGCTCGGTTTGATCTTGGGGTTGATCTCCTGGAGCTCCTGCAGATCGGCCGCATTGAGGACATCGGTAGCGACCGACATATGGCAGCTCGAACAGGTGGCCTGCGGCCGATCGTAATATGTCTCCCACTCGCTGTACGTGCTGTGGATCGGCAACTTTCCGTCGGGCCAACGCGCCAGGTCGATCTGCGAGCCCGGCACCAAGACGTCTTGGTCCAACTGGTGGCAACCGGCACAAAATTGCGACTCTCGGAAATGATCCCGCGGCACCGCGCCCATGGCAGCGGTCGGCACGTCGTAGTAGGGCCCATAGCTTAGGTAGGCCCAGTCGCTACTCGCCGACGTTTCCGAGGGCCGATGCACCTTCAGTCGCCCCGCAACACCGGCGGGCGCGCTGAGATCCACGTTCTCGACTTTGTGGCAGACATCGCAGTGCACCCCGTATTCGTAGGCCACGCCCGTCGCATCCATGAGGTCACGCCCGCCGATCTGACCGTTGATACCCGGAGCGTGGCAGTCGGCGCAGCCGCCGAATTTGCGGGCCACCTCGCCGAGTCCGGCCTGGGGATTGAGTCGGCCGAGGACGCCATCGCCCAGGTAACAGCGCATCACGGATCCTGTGGAGCCCGGCGCGAGCCCCTTTGCCCATCGCCCGCCGACACCTTCGCAATCGTCCAAAGTCGTCACAGCCGACGACACACCGACATAGAGATCCTGCACCGCAGGATTCGACGCCGCCGTGCGATGCGGCGAGGCGTGCCAACCTGCGCCAATGGTGAGGTGGCAGTGGCTACAGTACTTCTGGGTGCTATGGAGCTCCGGCGATCCGGGGTGTTGGAACTCATATTCCGGATTGTCACGCGGGTCCACGCGGGTGAGGTCGATGACGACGGGCTCGGTCTCGTCGGGCTCGATTGTCTTCGAACCACGGCGAGTGAGTGTTCTTGCCTGGGGATGGGAGGCCACAAGATGGATCTCGCCGCGTACCGAGGTATCGAGGACCACGTCCACGCCGCCATCGGGTCCCGTCAACCACCGTTTGTTGGCGCCGCCCTGCATCACCGTCGCCCCCTCCACCGGCTCTCCATCGAGGTTCACGATCACCTGTCGGGCAAAAAACGGAGGCACCCCGTCGGCCGTCCCACCCGTATCCGGCGGGTGGCCCACTACATCTGCCGCGCAGGCCACCGCGACAAGGGTGCTCGCGCCGCAGACTAGAACTTGGAGGCCACACGCCGCCAAGCGGCGCACGTTCTTGCCGGATCTAGAATCTGCGCTCACAGAAGCCCTACGGTTAGCTGCTCACGTCCTTGCGTCAAGCACAAACTTCGGCGCTCGCTTACGGCTCGCCGTTATGCTGACAATAGTGTAAATGCCACGCGACACGCGACACGCGAGCGCGTGCAACTTCCGACGTTCAACGGGGATGGGAGCGCCACCCGCCGTGCTGCGAGAGTTGCCAGATCCAGTACTCACATCATACCGTGCGCGCTGGATGCCCGCCTGCCCGTGCCCCTCGTCTCCCACGCGTGTCCGCCGGTCCCGACGTTGCTGCCCAGCCAGATCTGTCGGGTTCGCTGCACGCATCGCGCTCGCTTCACGCGTCGCGCCGATGGGTATCGGTCTGGTCCTCGCCCCGGCGTCGAGCTCCGCCGCGATCGCTCACGCCACGGGGCCATCACTGGACGTCCACAGCAGCGTGGTAGTGCCCGCCGATCTCCACGCCGATGGACGACAGGGCGGCCCCACGAACGACCCCGCTAGACCGGTCGCTGTAGCCAAGTCCGTCGAGGCCCCCACGACCGTCGCCGAACCCGCAACCCGCCACGCCGCCACGCCCGTCGCTGCAGCCACCAACACCAACACCAACACCAACACCGACGCCGACGCCGACGCCGACGCGTGGGGGGAAGACGACGACTGGGGCGACGACGACGACTGGAGCGACGACAGCGGACCTGTGGACCGCACGCCCAAGTTAAGCGGCGTACTCGCAGCCTCGGCTCGTGCGACGCAATTCGCCGCCGACGATCTGCCCGACGGCACGCCGATTGCCGACGAGGTCACTTTCCAGATCGAACACACGCACCTCAAGTTTTCCGGAGATCTCACGCACAAGCTCGCGTGGGAGATCATGCCCTGCCTCACGCACATGAACAGCTTCAGCGTGATGACAGCTCACTTCGTGTATACCGTCGCCCCTGCGCTGCAAGTCACAGCCGGCCGTTTTTTGCTGCCTTTTGGCCACTTCAACCTGCGTAGTTTGCCGGGCAGTTTCACCCCCATCTCACGCCCCCTGCTGTACGTCAGTCACGAAGACCGGCCCGTGCGGTTCGAACTGGGCACTCCGCCGAGTCTGATGTTCACGCCCCGTGACGACGTGGGCGTGCAGGTGAGCGGCAACGCATGGTTTGCCCCCAACGACGTTATGCAGCTGTCGTATATGCTGTACGCCACAAACGGGCTGCGCGAAGCGTCCAACCAGATGTCTCGGCACTGGGACGACAACAACAACAGCAAGCAGCTCGGGGGGCGAGTCGAGCTGGGCTACAACGGAGCTGTGCTCACCACTACAGTAGGCGGTTCACTGTTGGCCAACGACTACGAGGACGACCCTGACACCGGCCGCGGCCTCAACCAGATCGCCTGGAACGTCGACAGCTCGGTCAGTTTGCGAAGCCGCAGGGGTCAGCGACTGACCGTCCGCGCAGACTACACGCGCATGCACCGGGAAGTGATCCCCAACGATGCGTTGCGGCGCGGCGATGAACGGCTCGAAGGGGGCTACGCGGCCATCGAGGCCGAGTTTGAGCCCGGAACCGGGCTTTACTACCAGTACGACGCGTCGCGCCAGATCACACCGCGCGCCCGGATCAACGAGACCTTCTACGATCTGGAGACCATCGCAAATCGTCACGTGACTGGCGTATTTGTGACCTTGGCCGAGTTCATGCAAATCAAGGCCGAGTATGGGCTATCGCGCCACGGTTGGGGTATCCCCGACGCGCATCGCGTGGGTCTTCAGACCATTGTATCGTTCTAAGCGGGAGACACCATGACGCTATTCGCTCACATCCCGCGCCCCAAGCTGTCGGCCCTGATCGTGGCATCGCTGTTGCTCTCCGGGGCGCACTGTGCCAGCGAATCCTCCGACGCCGACTACCTCGTCGAGCAAGCCGACGCCTACCGCGGTGGCATCTTGTGGGATCGATGGTGGCAGGTCGATGGTGTCCTCGAACCCCTGGAGCCAGGCTCCACAGGAGACGCCGAAGATCGACCTCCGCTTCCCTCTGAAGTATCATCCATCCTCGTCGACAGCCCGCTCTATGTCCAAAACCCCGTCGCCAACCAGCGTCGTGGGCCCGACACTTGGCGGTGCGCCGAATGCCACGGTTGGGACTATCGTGGAAAACATGGGGAGTACGCCGCCGGCACCCATCAGACCGGATTCGGGGGTGTGTGGGGCGCACGCAGCGCATCGGCGGAACAGTTGTTCGATGCGGTAGGTCACGGTGGGCAGATCGAGCACGGGGCCACGGGCCACGCCTTCGCCAAGGTGCTTTCCGAGCGTGATATCGCGGACTTGGTCAAGTTCCTCCGCGAAGGATTGGTGCCGCGATCGGACTTCGTGCAAGCCCAGGGCACCGCACGCGGCGACGTCGAACGTGGACTCACTCGCTTCTCCGAGAGCTGCGTTAGCTGCCACGGCGAGGACGGAAAGAAGCTGAACTTGGCGGAAGACCAGACCCAAGCACGTTACCTCTCCGACGTGGCCCTCGATGAACCTGGCCGATTCATCCACAAGGCTCGGTTCGGTCAACCAAACAACTCCATGCCCAGTGCCGATGCGCAACGGCTCCTGCTCGGCGATCTTGCCGACTTGCTGGCCTACGTGCAGGCGCTTGCTCAGGTCCAGGCGCGAGAAAGCAGCGACTCGGAGGCCTACGAATGAAATCTCGCGCGCGAACCAACTCGCTCCTGTGTGCGCTCGCTTTGGGTACGACCGCCTCGCAACCGGCTGGTTGCGACGTCCTTGTGGATACCGAAGAGCAAGCTGCCGTACCCGACGATGGGGGCGTGGCGCCGGCCGCTGGCAACGCGATCACCTTCTCGAGCACGATCAAGCCCGTGCTCGATGACTATTGCGGCCGGTGCCACAACGCCAGCACGCAAAGTGGCGGCGTCGATCTCAGCAGCCAACGCGCGCTCATCGATACCGGTGTCGTGGTTCCTGGCGACGCCGATCGCTCCCGAATCGTACGTGTGCTCCAGGCGGGCGCGATGCCACCGCCGGGGCAGCCGCGGCCGCCACAAGAGGCCGTCTCGTGGCTGCGAGGATGGATAGCCGACGGAGCATTGAACAATTGACCGCTGCAGACCGTCCCCAAAACCCGCAGAGAATCGCCATGGCCACACCTTCCCATCCACGCAAGAACCTGTGCATCGCCCTCTCCAGCGCTTTCTTCGCGTTCGGCCTGGGCTGGACGAACGTCAACGCCGCATCCCCCGCTGACGGAGCCCGCCCTATCCGGTCACTCGGTGGAGGGCCGTCGGACGACGCCCCCATCGCCATGGCAGGCCCCGCACCACCCGACGCACGCGATACCGGCCCGAGCAGCGTGGATGTGAGCAGCTTCCCGCCACCGGTCCAAGCGGCGTACGCCATCTTCTCTCAACGCTGCAGTCGCTGCCACACACTGGCACGTCCCATCAACACGGACCTCAGCCCCTCCGCATGGAAAGGCTACGTGAAGAAGATGATGAACAAACCGGGCAGCGGCATCTCCCCGGAACAGGGCAAAGTGATCTACAAGTTTCTCAAATACTACCAGGCCCACAAAGACAAACTGCGCGGGAAGTAGGGCGCCCACCCGTCCACGACGGCGCCTCTGCGAGTGCACCCTCAAGCGAGGCCCGACAGTGTCGGGCGTCCTGGTCCGTCCTGGTCCGTCCTGGTCCGTCCTGGTCCGCACCACCGCGGTCTACTGCACGCCCCACAGTTTTGCGTCGCCTCTCGAGGGGTCGACGTTGACGTAGAACGTGCGCGCATCGATCGGCTCGATCTCAAGGCAGCGCCCGTCTTGCGATCCAGCCAGGGTCTGGTAGTCCGCGTCGGTCTTCATCGTGAACGACAAGTCTGTCCCGTAGCGCTCGCAGTCACTCGAAGGATCGGAGAAGCTGATCACCTCGTTTGAAAATGTCGGTATGGCGCACGCCGCCTTCGCTTGTTGATAGCGAATAACAGTGGATGGGCCCGTGACCCAAAGGTCGCCATTGGCGACCTTGCCTTCAACATGGTCAAGGTGATCCTCGTACTCGACCGTCGTGATCTGCCACGTCGCCGTGGCAGCGTCCGCGGACAATGTATCCACCACCCCGTGGAATTCTCGAATAGCGTAGCCGCCGCCATCGATCGCCTGGTCCACATACGCATCAAGCTCGACAAGCTGGTGCGCGTTGGCCCCGACGCCCGTCGGACTGGCATGCACATCGAAATTGAGCCCGAACGGATCGAGAGCATCGCCCTCGTTGATCGCTCCCTTGCTCCCGGCGCGCGCGCCCACATAGTCGAGTTCACGCAGCTTGTCGAGATGTTCCCCGGAGAATAGGTCGGTTGGGAAAATATAGAACTCGACATTGTAGTCGGCTCCCGCGAGGAGCAGGTCCGACGCGACCGAGATCTCTTGCTCGATGTCGTACGCGTACCCCCAGCTACCATCGATGGGGTTGTGCGAAAAGCTGTGGTTCACCAGCTCATGCCCCGCCGCCCCCAGCTTGTTGATGGCCACCCATTGGTCCCAGTCAGCTTTCGCAAATTTTCCTGTCTCACCCTCCACCGGGTCCCAGCCGTCGCATCCGGCCGCCACCATACCAAAGGCCGCCACGAGCCCCCGACCTTCGAGAGCCGGCGCAGCCACCTCGAAGTGGCTGCTCTCAAAATCCCAACAGGTGTCATCGTGGAAGATCGTATACGCGCCAGCAGCTCCATTTTTGTAGGTGGGAATCTCCTCGTCGATGTCCACGGAACCTAGCTGTACGCCATCACTCTCTCCACAATCGTCATCTCCCGCATCCCCGTCTCCCGCATCCCCGTCTCCCGCATCCCCGTCTCCCGCATCCCCGTCTCCCGCATCCCCGTCTCCCGCATCATCATCATCATCGTCATCATCATCATCGTCATCATCGTCATCATCGTCATCATCGTCATCATCGTCATCATCGTCATCATCGTCATCATC
>JAZGFE010000225.1:0-3881 GCA_036479215.1 Nannocystaceae bacterium
AGAACTCGCTTCGCGTGCAGGTCGTCGGCGAAGAGCGAGGCGATGAAGTTCTCGGCCCGATCTTCGCCGAGTCCGCGGTCGGCGGGACCTCGGCTTTGCTTGGATGCCATGGACATCTCATCGTCCATTCTCAAAAACCACAAGTGTTTTCTTTGTAGTCTATATCGCGAGAATACTCCCTGGCGATAATGTCCCAAACGAACAAAAGGCCTCGCAATGAGGGGATCACTCAGACCTATGAGTAGTTTTGAGCACCGAGAATCGCAAAATCCCAAGCACAGCACGGATCAGCACCCCACAATCAACACCCAAACCGTCATACTCGGCGCCGGCCCGGGCGGACTGCAGCTGGCCGCCTCCTTGCAGAGTTCCGGGCGTGACTACCTAGTGCTCGATGCCGCTGCCGCCGCTGGCGACTTCTTTCGCCACTACCCTCGGCACCGAAAGCTGCTCTCGATCAACAAGATCCACACCGGGTGCGACGATCCTGAGACCAACCTTCGTTGGGACTGGAACTCTTTGGTACCCGAGCCGGGCTCGCCGATGTTCTCGGATCACAGCGAGGAGTACTTCCCCGACGCAGACGCCCTGGTCAGTTACCTGCGCGACTTCGCCGAGCACCACAAGCTGCAGGTCACCTACGGCGTGCGAATCACCTGCATTGAAAGACGGGGCGGAGGCTTTGCGCTCACCTCGGCACAAGGACACCTCTACCTCTGCGAGCGCCTGGTGGTCGCGACCGGAGTTTCGAAACCCCACTCCCCCAAGATCCCGGGCATCGAGTTGGCGGAGTGCTACAGTAAGATGAGCGTTGACGCGGCCGACTTCGCGGGCCAACGCGTGCTAATCATGGGCAAAGGAAACTCCGGCTTCGAAACCGCGGACCACCTGACCCCGACCACCTCACTCATCCACATAGTCAGCCCGACTCCGGTGAAACTCGCCTGGAAAACCCACTACGTGAGGCATCTGCGGGCCATCAACAACAACTTCCTCGATACCTACCAACTCAAGTCACAGAACGCGATCCTTGACGCCGCCGTGCGGAGTATCGACAAGACCGCCGAGGGCAAGTTTCGCGTTGAGCTGGCGTACTACCATGCTGACAGCGAGGTTGAGCCTATCGAATACGATCGCGTCCTGGTCTGCACCGGCTTTCTCTTCGATGTCTCGATCTTCGCCGACAACTGCAAGCCGCAGCTCACCGAGTGCGGGCGACTGCCTGCCCAAACCTGCGAGTGGGAATCGGTCAACGTGCCTGGCCTCTTCTTCGCGGGCACGCTGACCCAGGCCCGCGACTACCGCAAGGCCGCTTCGCCCTTTGTGCACGGTTTTCGGTACAATTCCATCGCCCTGAACCGGGTTCTGGAGCACCGCTACCACGGGCAGGCCTGGCCGAGCACTGAACTCAGCGATGATCCCAATGCCATGAGCACCGCTACGCTCGATCGCCTCAACAGCAGCTCGGCCATCTGGCAGCTCTTTGGATTCATGTGCGACGTCATTGCCATCGAGCCGGATCACAAGTCCCTGAGATACTTCAAGGACGTACCCCGAGACTACGTGCTCGAGGGTAGACTGCGCGCCCGGGCATGTTTCCTCGTTACGTTGGAGTTCGGCGAGATGCAACCGGATCCCTTCCGGGTCGACCGTAAACCACATCCCCAGACCGCGGCCGACAGCTCCCTGCTGCATCCGGTCGTACGCCACTACGAGCATGGCAAGCTGGTGGGTGAGTGCCATCTTTTGGAGGAACTGTTCGCCGAATGGACCAAGACTGAAACCCACCACGTTCCCCTGCGCCGTTTCTTCGAAGTCGAGCTCACGGATTTTCGCCAAAGTACCGGCGGCAAATCGGGAACGCGGAAAAGCAGGAAGACGACCGGCCCGGTCGACCGGCCGACCGTGGTCTGAAGCGCAGCGTCGGTTCAAGACCAGTACACTCCAGAAAAACCAACCCGCCCGGCGGCCCGGCGACGTCCCCAACAGGAGACGCGTCGGCAAGACCCGGGGCACAAAGAGCAAGGTGACCTATCGATGCAGTCAACAAACCAAGAACAGATCGGTATCGTCAAGCGGGCCGAGATCCCTTCGCTGAAAATCGTCGAGGTCGAAGGCCGGGTGCGAAACCTCGGCATCCTCAAGGACCTTCGTCGCAACGAAACCCTAGCATCACTCATTCCTGAACAGGGCCGGCTAAGCCTGGCTTGGGTGTCCCTGAAACCCGGGGAGCAACTTGAGGTTCACGAGCACCCGACCGCGTCAATGATCGTGATGACTGCCGGCGAGGCACGGGTCATGGGCGACATGGAGGGAGAGCTTCAGCCCGGAGACATCCTCGCGGTGCCCCCGGCTGTAAGCACGGGTTTGAGGGCAAAGGCGACACGCCCTTTTGGGCCCTGTCCGTGCAGTTCGAAGGCGAGGGTCTATACGAAGTGCCTGACAAGCCGCGAGTGATCTTTGACTCGAGCATGACTCCGGCCCAACAGCTTGAGGAGTTCAATCAGGGCTTCGCTCGCGACCACGTCAAAAACAGGATCTTCGAGGTGGTAGGCGGAGGTTTGCTCAGCGATCCCGCACGCCGGGACCGCTTTCTCGACGCCGTGCAAGTTTGGTCCGGCTCCTTCCAGCGCGCTATGCTCCTGAGAAGCGCAACCGCTGATGCCGGTCCCCTGGCCGACGTTTTCCGGGCACATCTGCGCGAGGAGTTCGACCACGATGTAGATCTGGCCTCTCAACGCAACCAGACCCGCGCCAAGATCTGGGACCCTACCCTCGATTCGCTGGGGTCTTGGTTTCTGCTCAAAATGATGACCGCCGACGCTATCGAGAAATGGCTGATCGTGCATCGCGTGTTGGAGGTGGGTTCAGATCTCGTCAGACGCTTAAGCACGATGAATGGGGCACGTGATACGCGCGGGCACGGCATCGGGGCGGAAACGGGCGCGGGTGGGCTTGGGATGCGGGGCGATTCGCCCTCGCTTGTGTATGAAACGGGTGGCGTCATCTGTGGGGCTGGTCATCATCGCGGCTGGCGACGATGCGAGGGGGAGTGAATTGAATTGGCGTGCCGGCTCAGGGCGTAGAGGGACCCAGGCGCGACGAGACCGCGGAGAGAGTGTGTGCGTGATGTTCACGTTATGCCCCCGTGCACCGACCGCAGGCACCTATTGCTTGAGGGCGGCCACTACCTTGACATCCACCAGTTGTGCCATGGCAACCCACTCCGTTTCGCGCGGACGCACACCTCTGACTTACACGCACCCTCCGTTGCGCGCGGGAGCAGCGAGCCTCAGTACGCTGTCGCGTGAAGGCCGACGCCCCCTTCACCGCAGACTCGACCCGTCGGCACACGTCCCACGGGTCAGCCGGCCGTTCGGCCCGTGAGTCGTTGCGCAAATGCCACTGCTGCCGCAACCCCGCTCACCTGCGGAGGTCATTGGGCTTTTGCGCGGAGATGCTCTCGGCACGCATCCCGCCTCTCCGGATGCCTCTCCGGGTCGGGAATGGGGACGTTTTTTACTCGTCGGCCGCCTACGTCGCGCGACAGACGACAGCTGCCGACTTGGCGAAAATCGTACGTGAACACGCGCCCGCGTTCTTCGCCGAGCTGTCAGAGGCGGGTGTCGAGCTGCCCGCCTTCGTCCGCAAATCCTTCGACGCCTTCGGTCGTTGTGGGAGTTGTGGCCTACGGCTTCATGCACATCGGATGCCTACGCTGCGGTCACGAAATCTTCGTGCCCTTCTCCTGCATGTAAACCCCTTAGCGACCACCCGCACCACGCCGATCACGTAGTGGTGTAGGCGTGGGACATGGACGAGAGCAAACGGAAACAGTGCTCGAAGCGGACGAAGGCCGAGCGCGAGGAGTGGGTAGCGGA
>JAZGFE010000226.1:0-3141 GCA_036479215.1 Nannocystaceae bacterium
GGTCACGGTCCTGTCGAACCCCGATACCGCCTCGTTCATCGTCACCTTTCAAGGCAACATCGCGGGATCGGACGGCTGGGAATTCGACCAGCGATTCGACGTCACGATGCCGCAGTGAACCACGGACGTGCTCAGTCGATCGACGGCCGTCGCGGGCGACGATGGGAAGGACCGTACTCGCCAGACTGTCGAGCGCGCCAAGGCGCCGCTTACCTTGCGCTGTATCATCATCGTCAATGGTGATTGCGTAGCTGGAATTGCAACAGCCACCCATCGAATGCGCCGCTCGTGTCGTCTGTTGTAGCGTAAGCCCCCTCCCGGCAGCCGTCGCCTCATCGGGATCAACCTGTTGTAGCCAATACGGATGACAAATAGATCCGGATAAAGCCAACGGAGACGGGGCAGACGCGCGGCGGAGCCCGAGGCGATCCGCGCCAGATGAAACGCGAGCGGGCAATCGGCGCGAGTCGTCGCGCACGAGAGCGGCGCACCGTCTTCCACGCTGTATCAGTGAGTGGCACAGCTGAGCTCTCAACTGGCCCCCGGCCCAGTACCCGTACGATCGTTGCGGTTGTCGAGTGATTGAGCGCAGGAGTGAGCACGATGCAAGCTTGGCCAGTGGCTCGTTGCATGATTTTCCTCGGCTGGAGTACGATAGTAGACCGTTAGTCGCCGCACTCATCGGCTAGGTTGCCGGAAACAGAAACACTTTCCATGTCGGCCGTAGAGTCGATAAGCGCCTGCACGTTGCACGTCGGTAGCGCGGGGTTGTCATAGATGATGAAGGAGTGCACCGTTTGCAACGATCCGCCGAGATCGGGCCGGAGGTGGTCCACCGACTCGAGCTTGCGGCTCTCATGAATTTTGAGCTTGCCCCCGACGGTTTGGAGATTCGAGAGACCCTCTAGCGAGGTGATCGGGTTCCCGTGGATCCACAGCTCATCACCGATAGTATGCAGGGCGCCGAGTCCCTTCAGCGACGTGAGCTCGTTGTTGTTCGAGATTGTAATCCACTCTCCAATGGCCTCGATCCCGTTGAGCCCTTCCAACGACGGGAGAGCGTCGTTCTTAGTTACGCTCAAGCTCCTAAGCCGTACGAGATGATCGAGCCCATGGAGGTCCCGAAGAGATGAATTCTCTCGAAGGTCAATGAATCTTTCGATCGGGACACGAGGGAAGCTCGACAGTGTCTCCAGTCTGGGCACGTTGCTCACGTTGAGATAGTCGAGCGACCCAAGCGCTTCGAGCCCACGAAACGACGACAAGGCTGGAAGATCCACGAGCGTGATGCCGCCCGAGTCAAAACCATCTAGACCGCGCAGATCCTCAATCTGCAGGTGACCGAGGTGGAGATCATACCCCTGCGCGATGCCCCCGATCCCCTCCAGCGAGGTTATCTGCGGCAAGAAAGACAGCCGCAGGCTCCCCACATGTTCTAGCCCTGTCAGCGACGTGAGGTCCGATATGAGAGGGCCCGACAACGAAAGCGTGCCCTCCACCCATCGGAGACGACGCAGGGACTCGAAATCGTGCCCGGAGAAATCCAGCGAAAGACCCCCCTCCACATGCTCCAGGCAAGACAGCTCCGAGATCGAAGTCACGATGCCGAAATACAGATCTTTCGCGTGCGTCACCCCGACAAGGCGCTCCATCTCACTTTGGCCCGCCTGAAAAAGCGGGGTATCGAACCGTTTCTCCGGGCATGGCTCCAGCGATGCAACCTCCGCGTCGGCTTTCGACAACGAGGTCCCATCGGCGTAGGACGCGAGCGACGGCCCACACGAAGCGCAGAGCAGAACTGGCAAGTTGGCGATGCGTCGGTCCATCGGGCTAGTGACAATCGAGCGCTTCCATTGTGTCGCTCAGATCCTCTTCAGACCACGAAAGCTCCTCTTCGTCGAAGATCAGGTTCCGGACCGTATCTTGTATCTCCTCGTCAATCAGGTCGTCGATCGACTCGCATGTCAGTGAATAGCCGGCGCCCTCGATCTCGTGGATCGTCGCCCTCGCCCGTCCCAACGCACGACTTGAGGCCGCGGTCGTCGAAGAACGGGGACCGCCCACGGGCCACCCCGCACACCGTTCGCCCCCCTGGTAGAAGATCTTCTCGTAGAAGACTGTCGGGGGTTGGCAATCGGCGCCGTCGGACCACGTGCGGCCCCGGCCCTGGGGATAGTACACCATCTTGCCCACACACGTCTCCGCGTCGCCTGTGTACCGCCACCTTCCGTTTATTCTGTCATGGCAGGGCGTCAAGTCCTGCTCTGCCACGGATTCTATCCAGTGGATCCAAATCGGCACGGCCTCGAACTCGTCTTCCTGTGTACCGCCACCATGCTGGATGCCGAGGAGCCGCCAGGTGCCATCCAGCATGGTCACGAACAGGGGCCCGCCCGAGTCACCGCGCATGGCGATGGCGTGGGCGGCTTCGTTGCCATTCCAGTTCTCGCCATATGAAGCGCCTATCAACTTGGTCTTGCCGCCGATGCCTCCGATCTTCATGAACCCGATCCACTTGTAGTCGGTTGAACCCCAGCCGACGGCGTATCGTTTGGTTCCACCCCCATTGCACCCTCCTGACCCTGTGCTGTTGTGGCAGCCCCATCCAACCATGTGCGCGTAGAGGCCATGTCGGCCCCTTCTCTTCTCGGATGCCCGTGTCGAGTTCACCCACTGCCATTCGCAACTCTGCGGAACCAGCGGCGCAATCACGGGCACGTTCGGTGCTTCTTCCGGGCTCTCAAGGAGGCAAACCATGAGATCCGTGCCGTAGTAATGTTTGGTTCCGTTCACGACAGCGGGCTCACCCGAGGGGTGCCAGATGCACTCCTTGATCTTGGCCGTCACTCGGTCGCCGCTACCGGTACCTGAGAGGGCTTCGCCGAAGACGACCTGATCAGGTGTCGTATTCCCGCTGCGACAGTGGCCAGCGGTAAGCACGACACCCTTACCCATGTATATCCCCGTGCAGGCATTGTTCCCCCCGTCTTGCCCAGCGACGTATACGACAGAAGAGAACTGACAGTTTTTCGCTTTGTGTACCTCGGCTGTGTCCTGGTTGATGGCGAGTCCATCGCTAGGCACGCAATAGGCCGAAACAAGCAGGACAGTGGCGCAGAAGCGTCGCAGCGGTGTGTGTGT
>JAZGFE010000227.1:0-3391 GCA_036479215.1 Nannocystaceae bacterium
GCAATCGTTAACAAGCGACATGCCTACATCGCACGGGCCTCCGATCCCGGAATCGGGCCGTGACCGCGCCATAGCGGGCCCTCTGCGGCAGTTTACTTGAAATCGTCGTCTGGAACTTCAGGCTAAGGGGTTTACCGACG
Source organism: Nannocystaceae bacterium (assembly GCA_036479215.1). Taxonomy (GTDB): domain Bacteria; phylum Myxococcota_A; class Polyangia; order Nannocystales; family Nannocystaceae; genus FL481. The sequence continues at coordinate 141 of JAZGFE010000227.1, forward strand.
AACGAGAGATTCGAGAAATCGTAGTCGATGGGCGCGGTGATCCGCTCGGCCACGCGCCACGGGTACTCGGCGTTCTGCGGCCGGTCGGTGCGGCCGACGGCGGGAGCGAGCTTCTCGACCTCGCCTGCAAGTTGATGGCAGTCTCGCGTCACAGCTCCGAGTTGCGCGGCTCGGCCTTCGTAGGCCTGGAGCACCCTTGGCGACCGCAGAAACTGACGCATAAAGGCCTGAAACCCGACATGCCGGGTGAGGAGACTCGCTTCTGGCGTGTTGGTGTGGCGGAAGCGGTAGGCCTTGGCGATCTTCTCGGTGGCCATCTGCAAAAAGTGGAGCGCGTGGCACCTTGGAGCATCGCGTCGGTCTGTAAGCTGGAGATAAACCTCCCAGTCGGAGGCAGCCTGACGTGCGTACGCGCGCGCCCACTCAATCCGGCTCGACATGTTGCCTCAGTGGACTGGGCGCTCGAAAACCTTGGCCTTCGAGAAATCCCAACCTTGCGGGGGTTCGCTGCGGAATCGCTCGTACTCCTCGGGAGTGATCTCCGCGATGCAGGTGCGAAATGGCGTTTCGCGCGTGGGTGAGAACACGAAGGCTTCGATGGTACCGCTGGCTGGCGCGGATCCGCTGACCTCGAGCAAGGTGATCAGCTCGTCGTCGCCGGTGTCGAAATACAATATGCGCTCGAGGAAGGGCTCGATCTCGAAATGGATTGAGATCAACTTCTGGGCCACCGTATCTTTGCTCGCCGATTCCACAACGTAAGCAGTATAGCGACCCGAGCGGGACGGTGCCACCCGGCTACGCGACGCCGCGCGGCTTGTTGGCTGGATTCGAGGGGCAGTCGACTGGCTGATTGACGCGGTGGCCGACTGCCCGGCCGGACGTCTGGCGGCTCGGCCGGCTACGCTGCCGCGGCGCCAGCGTCGACGACGGCGCTACCCCGCGAATTTGTCGGTCTTCGGCGCGCGATCATTCCCCTGTCTCCTGGACGGGGAGGAGGACAGCTCGCGCTTCCACTGGGGCCAATCCGCAAAGCGCCGGCTCGCTTGCTCAGCTCCTTCAAGAACCTCTTTAAGGGTCGGGGTTCTCGGCTGCGTCGTCTTGCGATCCATCTGAGCTGCCCTCCGTGGAGAGTGTTGCATATTTCTCACCAAGTTCTCGAAAAAAGGTTGACGCGACATCCTCCCGCTCGAGGTAAGAACGTGGCGCTGCGGATCGCAGAGTCTCTACTCAAGGAGGTACGCTGATGGCCAAAGGCTCCGGAATCGAATGGACCGAATGCACGTGGAATCCGGTAACGGGATGTACGAAGGTTAGCCCGGGCTGCAAGCATTGTTATGCCGAGCGGATGGCCCGGCGCCTCCAGGCGATGGGACAGCCTAACTACGCCAAGGGTTTCGAGCTTACGCTTCAACCGCACATGCTCGAACTTCCCCTCAGCTGGAAGAAGCCACAGACCATCTTTGTGAACTCAATGAGCGACCTATTTCACAAAGACGTGCCGCTAGAGTACATCCGACGAGTCTTCGATGTGATGCGCCAGGCGCATTGGCATCGGTTCCAGGTGCTAACGAAGCGGGCGGAACGGCTGGCGCGAATCAGCCCAAAACTCGACTGGGCGCCAAACATCTGGATGGGCGTCAGCGTTGAGACCGAGCGATTTCGGTCACGCATCGACATGCTGCGCCGCACGGATGCCCATCTAAAATTCCTGTCGTTCGAGCCTTTGCTCGGTCCGCTCGCCGAGCTGGATCTCCGGCGGATCGACTGGGTGATCGTCGGCGGTGAGTCCGGTCCGGGAGCGCGGCCGATGGACCCGGCGTGGGTGACCGATCTGCGCGACCAGTGCAGTGACGCGAACGTGCCCTTCTTTTTCAAGCAATGGGGGGGGCGGAACAAGAAGAAAACGGGGCGCCAACTCGAGGGACGCGCGTGGGATGAGATGCCGCAGACGGGCGAAGCAGGGACGCGAGGGGTCCCGACGGGTTCGCAGCTGGCGATCGCGCCAGGTTGAGCCCGGATCGGCGCTGGTGCGCCCCGCCGCGGAGCGGGCGAGAGTTCCGGGCACGCCGGGGCGTGTTCCGGGATGGCGAGTGGGCCACAGAACCCCACCTAGTTATGCGCGGTTGTCGCTCCGTCTACCCCGTGACTCGGGAGTAGCATTGAGCAGCCGCCACTGTGCCGACCCCAGCCCAGCCAAACACGCCATCCGTTCTGAACGCACTCACACGTGAGCGGCTATACGATCTCGCGCGGGTCTTCGGTGCGAGCGTTCGACCCACCCGCGACAGCAAGGCCATCGTCGCCGAAACGCTAGCCGGCTTCTTCGGCGACGCCCGACTTCCCGCCTTTCGCTGGAAAGGCGACCGTGGCGAGTCACTACGGGGGCTCGGAGATATTCGACTGGCTAAAGGTCATTCACGAAAAAGCCCATGGGAATGCCGACCTGTGCGCACACTTCTTCAGAAGAGCGGGCCAGCTCCTCGGAAAGGGCGGAACGGCGGGGTTCGTAGCTACCAATACCATCGCACAGGGGGACACTCGAGCGACCGGACTGCAGTACCTGTCGTCACAACGAAGCAGCATCTATGACGCGCGTTCGTCCTTCGGTTGGCCCGGTGAGGCCGGCATACTCGTGACGGTAGTGCTGTTCAGCGTGGGCACCGCTGCCAACAAAGCCACGGTACGCCTCGACGGCCTCCGCGTCGCACGTATCAACTCACGTCTTCGCCCGCGACCTGAGCGCCCCGACCCTGTCCGACTGAGTTCCAACCTGGGTTTGTCTTTCCAAGGCAGCGTCGTACTAGGCGATGGTTTTCGGCTGACACCTGGCGAGAAGGAACATCTGATCGCCTTGGATTCACGGAACGCTGAGCGTATTGAGCCCTATATCGGCGGGAGCGAGGTCGTTACTTCGCCTACTCAGGCATTTGAACGCTACGTCATCAATTTCGGCAGACTTCCACTCGAAGATGCCGCGGCCTGGCCCGATCTCCTAGCCTCCCTGAAGGAACGGGCCAAGCCGGAGAGGGTGCGGATCCCCTGGGGCCAAGGAATAGCGACATGATTTCAATGACTTAGCAGCGTGAAGGGTTGAGGTTTCCCGGCCAGGTAGGTAGCTTCGAAGTGCAAACAACCGAAGCAGCCCACCGAACCAGGAAGCCAAAGACATGAAAGCACACTCAAGATCGGACGAACACCCCTTTGCAGCCTCAACGAAGAAGTTCAACGAACTCGTCGATGAGCTTGGA
>JAZGFE010000228.1:0-21159 GCA_036479215.1 Nannocystaceae bacterium
CGAGCATCCCCAACAATCCGACCCAGCCAGAGCGAGGCTACCGCCGTCGCCGGGGGATCTGCGTCCACGCCTCGCGCACATCGAGCCGATCATAGTCTCTCCTCCCTATCGCTTGTTTTAGGACTAGAGGGCTACCGCTCGAACTTCATTGGTCAAAACACCTACGGGTTCGGCGATGGCGGGAGCTTTAGCACCGGGAGTGCGACCACGATCGCAACGGGGACGGATCTGGCCGGAGAGTCCTTTACAATCCGCCGCACCGTCGTCGAACACACGTACGCCAACGATGGGCCGTGGCTGATCTCGTTCCAGAGTTGTTGCCGGATCGGTTCGATTGTAAATCCATCGAGCGGTCAGCGTATGGAAGCGGTGGTCGATCTGTCGAACGGCGACCTGGGATCGCCGGTGTCGTCAATTCCACCTATGCTCCAGATGGAACTAAATGAGCTCAACGTCGTGCCCTTGCCGATCGCGGATCCAGATGGTGACCCCTTTAGTTGCCGGATGGCGACCTTGGGCGAGTCTCTGATCAACGCCGTGGCGGCACAGACCAACGCGCTCTCGGTCAGCTCGGATTGTGTGCTCTCCTGGCAGACCGACGGCACATCGGTCGCGCAGAAGTACGCCGTCCAGGTCGTCATCGAGGAGGACAATGGCGCCACCCGTGTGCCGCTCGACTTCATCATTGAGATCGTGCCAGATCTCGGCGAGCCACCAGAATGCGCCCTCGGCGGAAACGTGCACAACGTGGTGTTCGCAGGGGATTCCTTCTCGATCTCCGCGACGGGAACGGATCTGGACGGAGATGACCTGACAGTGGGCCACCTGGGTCTACCGGCCGGCGCCACCCTCTCCCCCGTATCGGGCACCACAGGCCCGCAGCCCTTCGAAGCGTGGTTCGATTGGACACCGACGCCTGCCGACGTCGGCGTGCACGCCATCACCATCACATTCACGGACATAAACGGCTTACAAACCGTTCCGCCGTGCGGGTTTACCATCAACGTGCCGGCCAACGTGCCGCCGGTGTGTGACGCAAACGGCCCCTACGTCGTCGAGTGCCAGGGCGAGACCTCGGAGGTCTCGCTAGACTGAAGTGGATCCAATGATCCCGATGGTCAACCCTATCCACTATCCTACTCCTGGGCTTCGACCTGCACAGGCGGAGCGTTCGACGACGACAGCTCGGCGACACCGGTGTTGACGCTCGATTCAGGCGACCCGCTAGCGACGTGCGATATCACCCTTGACGTTTCGGATGGGACCGCCACGGACTTTTGTGTCTCGACGGTGGAGGTGGTCGACACCACCGCTCCGGTGGCCGCGTGCAACGCACCCCGGACCATCGTTCCGCCCGACGCACCTATCTCCTTCACCGGCACGGGTGCGGATGCGTGTTCGAGCACGACAACGGTCGTCACAGAATACGACTGTTTCAAGTTCACCAAGAAGGGCAAGAAGATCGACAAGAAACAGTCCTGTGTGGTGTCCTTCGAGGGGGACACGATCACTATCGATGACTCGGGTGGCGTGCACGATCACATCACCTGGACGGTCGAGGTGATGGACGCGAACGGCAACACCTCGAGCGCCCAGTGTCAGGTGCTCGTGGTCAACCCAGGTCTGTACTGATCCGACAACCGACTGGGAACACGTGCTGTGGGTGGACTCGCCCACCCGCAGCGCCTTTCCGGCCTCGAGCACGGGCTTCGGGTGAGACCCAGCCCGTGCTTCTTTCGTTAGCGAGCACGGAACAGCAGGAAGGTCTTCGGCGGGACCTCCATGAGGGTAAACCCGCGCACATGCGCGTACCGGTCGCCCATTCGTTGGAGGAGCTCGGCCATGGTGATGGAGAGAACCAGCTTTGGGTCGTATCCATCCGGCCCGGGTACCGGTCCGCGGCAATCGATCGTCACATAGTCCGGTTCGCGGCTCAGAAGCTCGACAGCAATCGCGTCCTGAACATCTCGGCGCTCCGGATCGTCCGGACGTCTCGTGTAGGGATTGAACCGCCGCTGATGGAGAATCTGGGCGACTTCACGATCGACAAGGCCCCACTGGTCGAGGATCTCCAGTCCGGAATATAGGCCGATGGCTCCGATTTCGTCGGTCAACAGCGACGACCCGGGCTCGAGGTTCGCGGCCATCCACCTGGCCATCTCGACGTTGCGCTCGCAGGTGAGGGCCTGATCGTAGGCCGAATTGCCGTCGAGGTCGTCGAAGAAGCGAACACAGACCGGCGCCCGGATCGCCACACTGACGAAGAGGATCAGTCCCACCGGGGTCACGCTCGTTGGGGGGAGCGCGGCGAGGCCCAGGATCGGGACGAGATACAGCAGTGGCAGTACGGGTTGGATGAAGCGATCCTGTGGTAGCCAGTCGCCGCCGGTGCAAAGCACGACGGCGAGGTGGGTCACACAGGGCCCCGACACCAGCAATGCGATGTGGCGGTGGGTCGGCCGCACAAATGCGGCGACGGCGAGACTCGTAAGGACGACCGCCAGCCACAGGCCGTGGCCCGTCACGAAATTAGCGAAGTAGGCGACTACGAAGGCAGGGTTTTCTGCCAGACTCGACGGCTTGGCGTAGTATGTGTTGGGTAGCAGATCACCGTAGTATAGCCAACGCGCGATCAGCAGGCCGAGGAGAGGCAGCCCAGCCACTGCGGCCGTGAGCAGCTCGCCAGGCCAGGCCAGGGCTTTTCCGCTTGTGGCGGTCGCCCGCTCCTTTTGGCGCCCAAGCCACAAACGCTGGATCAGGACGACGCCCAGGATAAGCGGTGCGTCCGGTCGAGTGATCGCGGCGAAGCCGAGCGGGAGGTAGCAACGTCGAGATCGCCGACTCGAGTCGTCAGAGCTATCGATAAGATGGAGACCGACACCGAGCACGGTCAGAAGTGTCGTCAGCGATGTCCCGAGCCCGGAGACTGCATAGTAGCCGAATCCCGGATGGACTACGAGGAGTCCCCCGATTGCCAGGGCCCCGGATGCGGGCCCGAAACGACCACCGACTGCTCCCGTTCCGCGCTGCCGGGCCGCCAATAGACGCAGTGCCAGCCATACGGACGTGATGAGGGTCGCCCCTGCGAATGCGGAGCCCAGCCCCTTGGCGAGTTCGAGGTACGGGATGCCCATCGTTCCGCCCAGCGCCAGTAGGGCCACCCACAACGCGTTCGAGAATCCTTCGACCCGCTCGCCAGGACTAAACGCGAGGCCGTCGCCCGCCACGAAGTTTTGCGCGTACCGCAGAAAGACAAAGCCGTCGTCCAGCGTGTGGGGCCACGCCCGGTGGAGCGCGTAGGCCAAGAAGATTGCCGACGGCACAAGCAGCAGGGCGACGGTGCGGAGGCGGAGGCGGAGGGATGGCGGCGTCACGCGACTCACCTGCTGGTCGCCGACGCGAGACCGGCGACCCTCGGGGACCTTATCCGAGGATCCAGCCCACCGTCACCAGCCTCACCCATACCCCCACGTCGTGGATCGCAGCCGTGTTCAGTTGTGCGCACACCCTGCGGGCGTGCGAGCCGAATCGACCGATCTCGTGTCTTTGCTGCCGGCGACACACGGCCCTGCTCTCATCCCGGCCGGCGAGCTACCCGAGTGCGGCCTCGTCTTCTCGATCATGGGCGGTACCGAGAAGCAGGGCGGGTGGCCGGTGCCGCGCAAGAGCCTCGGTTGGACGACCATGGGTCTCACGGATCTCGACGATCGCTAGGCGGCGTTCGGGCCCGGCGTGAACGAGCCCTACCTGTTCACCCTAAGTGGTGGGGCGGAACTCATCGTGCCGCCCCACATCCACGTCCTGACCGACGGGATCGGGATCATGGGTGGCTTTGGAGGCGAGTCGGGCCGCGCCGCGGTTCCCGTCGTCGTCGCCGGCGCCACAGCCGAGTGGTACTTCGCCTGGCCCGGCGCGCTGCTGCTTGCCCTGATCGTCGCGACGCTGGCCGTGCCGCCGCTCCGCTACGAGCGACCCACCCTTGAGCCGAGAGCGGACGAGGCCCGCCACTCGACCCATCCTACCCCCCCAAAGTGTCGCGATACTGCGCCATGATCCGGCTCATCTCGCCGATCTCCGCGTCGTGCAAGGCCTTGGCCGCAACGTCAAGCCATCGCACCATGTCCGCCGCGACCGTCTGAGCCTTGGACGTTGCACCATCGCTGCGTAGGTCGGCGATCCGGATGAACGACTTTGCGTAGCTGACGACCACGTCCGCCTTGTGTAGGCGACCAGCGTCTTCACGAACAAGATCACCCAGCGAGACGGTAAAGACGTCACGCATGGGCGTGTGGCTGGTTGGGTGCTCGTACGTCACCGTGGCGGTGACCACGTCTCCCGTGCGGGGTGCCAGCGGGTCGCAAGCCTCGAGCACCTGGTGCACATTGGTGGAATCGTTGGGCGCGAGGTGCTGCGGTTCAACTTCCTGCGGGTTCGTGCTTGATTCTTCGCCGCTAAACTCTTTGACTCCAAAGTACCATGGCATCGTCAATGACAGCCGGACGTTTCGCGCGGCCACACCAACATTGGCAAGGAACCGCTGTGCGAACATGCGTTCCGCTTCGGAGGCGTCGTCGATAAAGATGGAGGCACCCTTGCCGGCATCGGTGACTTCATCCATCAATACGTCGTTGTAGCCGCGCGCGGATCCGACTCCCACGCCCACCAAGTAGATGCCTGCGCCGTCACTATCGCCCGCAGCATCGGCAATCAGCTCGATATCCGTAGCCCCCGCATTCGCACCTCCGTCACTGACAAAAAATACGCGATTGATCCGATCGGGGCGATAGTTGGCTCGCGCAAGCTCATACGCCCGCACGAGTCCGCCGTGGAGATCGGTGCCTCCGCCGGTGTCCAGTCGCTCGACCTTCTCGAGAAATACCGGGTCGTTGGGTCCGGATATTTCGTGGCTATCGAGCACGACCTCCTGGCTATCACTCCATTCCACCATGGACACCACGTCGCCCACCTTGAGCTTTTTCGCCGACGCCCGCAGCGAAGCTTTGAGCATGTCAAACGGCGCCCCCGACATGGACCCGGAAGTATCCAATGAGTAGACTAGATTGAAGGGACGCCGCTCGCCATCACTCACCTTCGGAGCCTGCGCCGACACCAACATCGTGAATTCGCCCCGCGCCGCGTCCGTTCGTCGCATCTGCATCCCGACCTCAACCAGACGCTCAGGATCGCCCGCATGGCTGCGGTCGAGGGTGTAGTAGTTGAGGAATTCCCATACGCGAATGGACTGCTTTTCCACCATCGATCCGCTCTCCACCAAGCTACGTACGAGAATGGGAGATGCCTGTGAATTGCTGTCATCATTCGACATGTAGAGCGTGATCGGGTCTGTGGTCTCAGGGCACACGCTTCTCGTCGCTTCCGGCTCGCTATCCAGCTCCGATCCGCAGTCTCCCGACTGACAATCCGCATCCCACCCGTCGGGGCATCCGCAGTCGCAGTATGCATCGGACTGGCAGGCCTCGCTGGAACACCAGCCGTCTGCGCACCCGCAGTCCACGTCCTCGCAGCATGGCCAGCCCGCCTGCCCTTGGGGGTCGTCACCCATGCCCGAGTCGTCGGTCGCGCCACCTGTATCTCCTGGAGTTCCTGTTTCCTCTGTATGTCCCGTACTGCCCGTACTGCCCGTACTGCCCGTACTGCCCGTACTGCCCGTATTCCCCGTGTTGCCTGCATCCCCCATGTCCTCCCCCGCTCCGGCGTCGTCGCTCGTACTCGAATCGCCCGTGTCGCCGGTTGTCCCGGCGTCGTCGGGATCCCCTTCGTCCCCGAGGTCAGGTGTCTCGCACACCCCCGGCATTTCGTCACACTCTGTGTCAAGAGAAACGAGGCATTCGAATGGCAGCCCTGCCCCCGTATCGCCCGTTCCCCCGCCTTCCTCGCCGCCGCCGTCGTCATCGTCATCGTCATCGTCATCATCATCATCATCATCATCCGGCGGAATGCCATCGTCATCACCATCACCATCACCATCACCATCACCGGCACCGGCACCGTCATCACCAGCATCATCCTCACCCTCCCCTGGCCCACCATTGTCCCCCGGCGGGAGATAGGGAGCCTTGCCCCAGTCCGCATCTCCGAAATCCAAGGCGTCCCCTTGGCTCCCTTGGCTCTCTTGGCTCTCTCGGCTCTCTTGCCCCGGTGATACCTCGCCGCCGGCGCGACAAGACGCGAGCAAGACGGCCAAAGAGAAGAGACACGTGACGTGGGGGGCGCTAGGTTTCATAGAGCCTCTCCAGCGCTCGTGCCTCGGCTCCCCTTTTCGATCACGCGTGCGCCGCGGCGCTCACGGCGCACGTCTTCGGGACCGTCGGATACAGGGGGCCTTCGCTGGGACCTTCACCGGGACCGCTGCCCCTCGCCTTGCGCCACGAATATCTGCACCGCCGTGACATCGTTCTTTGGATTGCCCTTGAACAGCGTCCCTGGTCCTTTGAGATACAGCTCGGGGGGGGGACCTGAGTCGCGCGAGGCCCTGTCTGCGGATCTCAGCCAGCAGCCGACCGTGGGCTGCGGATAGTGGGTCATTGGGGCCGCGATGGATCCGGCAGATCGCCCGTCCGCTCGGCAGCTCCCGCACCTCGATGCCCGCAGCGACCCGCTTGCGCTTCTTGATGGGGAAGAAGGCCTCGAAGTCGGCGTCGAGGCATTTGTACGCCTCGTCGCAAATGGGCAAACCGGGCTTGCCCGCGAGCCCCATACCGAAGGCTCGGCCCAGCTTCTTGAATGCGTCTTTGCACTGTTCGAATCGACCCCGCATGCGGATCCCGGCTGCCAGCTGGGTACGATCTTCTCGCCCTCGATAGGGTGAATGCGGTCACGTTGGACCAGGGGCACTACCTTGGGTTGCCGCCCGAGAGGGGAGAGCAACACGAGCTCTTCATCGACTCGGGTCCTGTGTCCTGCGCCCCCGAGAGGGCGGTGCGCAGCATCCGCCCTCTCGAGTCGACTCGACAAAGCCCACACCAGCAGCGCGAAGACGGCAGCTTGACCCGATCCAGAAAAGTGGGGAGCCTCCTCGCTCAAACCAACCGCCTAGTTTCAGATATGGCCCAAAAAATCCTCCTCGTTGTTGCCTCGCTCGTCCTCCTTTTCATCGTGGTCGTGATGGCCCAGCCCTCGGTATTCCATGTCGAGCGCTCCGTCGAGATCGCGGCGTCCCCCGAGGTGGTGTGGGCGGAGATCAGCAACTTCAAGCAATGGAAGGGGTGGAGCCACTGGGACAAGTCGGACCCTTCACAGAAGACCACCATCACCGGCGACGCGGGCAGTGTCGGCCACAAGACGGAATGGAATGGGGAGAAGACGGGTCAGGGCACCATGACCATCACCGAGGCCAGCGCTCCCACCCGCATGGTCTTCAAACTCGAGTTCAAAAAACCCATGGAATCCGAGGCCGTGGCGGCCTTTGACATGGTAGCCGCTGGCGCAAAGACAAAGGTCACGTGGTCGTTGGATGGTCACAACAATTTTATGGGCAAGTTCTTTGGCCTGCTGATGGGCGTGGAGGACATGATCGGTTCCGCCTACGAAGATAGTCTGACGAATCTCACCGATATCGCCGAGGAACACGCCAAGGGGCAGGCCGAGGCCAAAGCCGCCGAGGCCAAGGCCGCAGCAGCAGATGCCACGAACCGCTGAGCGCGTCGTTCCATCGCGCGCCCGTCCGCACCCACGCTCGCAATCGACGGCGATACACTTCCCGTCCAAAGCGAGCGCGCGCTCGACCGGAAACGCGGCGTAGCGGACATCCGCATCGCTTCCGGGTTGCCAAGGAGAACGGGACGACGAGTCGCAACACGGTCACGTCCACGGGCGATGCCGCACTGCCAATAACCCCAGCATCCCCCACCGCTACGACACCGCTATGACAACCGCTACGACACCGCTACGACACCGCTACGAAGATGCTCGATGCGCTCCGGGTGGATATCGAGCGTTAGACTGTGCGCTTGCGTTTCCCGTGCGCTAGCATTTTGTATGAATCGTACCTCCGCTCGCAGCGTAGATCTCCACCGCTTCAACCGGACATTTCGCCGGATATGCTGGTGCCTCGGGTGGTTTCACTTCGCGGCGACGTCGATGTTGATCTCCTGTGGCGCTGGCCCCTCTGCACCTCCGGCGGATATGGGCATGGACTCGGAGGCGAGCGTGCACACGGGGGTGAGCACAGGCACAGGCACAGGCACAGACACAGACACAGACACAGACACAGACACAGACACAGACACAGACACAGACACAGACACAGACACAGACACAGACACAGACACAGCCCAACAGGGCATCTCGCATGGCACAGTCGTGACGATCGCTGGGAATGGCTTCGGCGAACGGGAGTCAGCGCCTCCATTTCGCGCTTCCTACCACCATCCAGACCCGACGCAGAACTTCCAAACGACAGGAGTGCTCGGTGGTGGGTTCTCAGCGGCGGGCGAAGATGTTGTGGCAATCGTCGAGCAGCCGACCGGCGCCAGGGTCACCACACACCCCTCGCATCGTTACTACGTGCGCATGGAGTACAGCGAGCGAGGCAACTGGGGCAGCAACGGCTACACGGCCGGAGTTCAGTCTCAACTGAGCGATTCCCGACAACACTATGTCGCGTGGTGGGACTACTTCGAGCCCGGCTTCGACGCCAGTCGCATGTCCACCGGAGGGGTCAACTTCAAGTGGATCTACATCAGCCCTGGAAGGGACCCTCACATGGCGATGGAGGTCACCGACGGCGGAGCGCGAATCTCCGCTAGCGCCGCTGGTGGTGTTGGCGGCACGACGCAAGAAGAACAGAACGCCAACCTCATCCTTCCCTTCGGGGGGGCCTTTTACGCCCGGCCGATCAGCTGGCGCGTCACCTACGAACTGCCCATCGACGAATGGTACTTCGTCGAACTCCTGTACCAAGTGAATGCCGCCGAGAGTGTGCACGACGGATGGGTCGAGATGCGCATCAACAACGATGTTGTCTATCGCGCGAACGCCATCGACGTCTTCTCTGGCGGCGATGTGAGCGATAATTTCGACTACCTCCGTTTCGGCGGCAACTACCAATTCGACAACTCCGGCCAAATCTTCCATCGACAGTACGGTGGCCTCTACATAGATGGTACGTTCTCGCGCGTCGTACTCTGCGAAGCACCGATCTACCACGACTGCAAGCATCTCGAGCTCCAAATTCCCGTGAGTTGGAGCGCGAACGAGATCCAATTCACGCTCAACCACGGCTCCTTCGCCGGCGGTACACGGGCCTATGTGCATGTCATCGACGGGGGTCAGCAGTTGCATCCCTCGACCTCCATCACCTTGGGCTCGACCTAGACCGAGCGCTGGGAAAAAACATGGTGCCCTCGATGTTCAACGCTGCCGCGGGAGCGGCGGCTCTACCCGGTCCAGCGCTTCTCAAGACCGCGTCCCCCCTCGTGCCCGAATCGCACGAGGGGGCTGGGTGCTCACCCGGTCTGAAGGCGCGAGATTAGGCTGCTTTTCCAACGGTCTTGCCGAACTGAATCGACAATGTCATGCCGTCACCGGGCTCACTGACCACCGACACCCTGCCCCCGTGCCGACGCGCTTCCTCACGCACCGCTGCCATACCGACGCCTCGACCGGACAATGCCGTGACCTCGTCGCAGGTCGATACGCCGTCTTGGAACAGCACCTCGACCAGCTCTGCACGCGTGCTGCACGGTAACCCGGCTCGCTCCGCGCGCTCGCGCAACTTCTCCCACGACACGCCGCGCCCGTCGTCTTTGATCTCGACGACGAGCCCCTCTGCCGTCTCTCTCGTTCGTAGCGTGATGCGGCCCTGCCCGGGCTTGTTCCTGCTCGCTCGTTCCGAGCTACCTTCGATGCCATGATCAACCGCGTTGCGGACCGCGTGGACGAGCGAAGACCAGAACTGGCGCCACTTCTCCTCCTCGAGTCGGACCCCATTGTCTTCCACCACCACCTCGACATCAGCTTTTCCAAGCTGCGCAGATAGCCTGGCCGCCTGCTCTGCGAGGCGTCCCAAACTACGACGCGTCGGTTCCAGTTTCCAGCGACGGACCATGCTCTCCAAAACGTCGCGCGGGCTCTCAGCAGCGAAGGCACCGAGAATCTCCTCGTAGTCGCTCTCTTCGAGCTCGATCGTCGTCCCCTCCGAATCGATCAGCTGGTCGATACGCCCACGAAGGGCGGCCCATTCCCGTTGTAGACCCGTACGGTCGGCCGCAGCGAGCGAACCACCCTCCGCGGAGGCATCCTCCATCTCGTGGCACAGCCGCGCGATACTCGTAACCCCCAAGATCGCTGCGTTCCCCTTAAGCGTGTGGATGTCGCGCTTCGCAGCGATCGTGTCTTCGCCCGGCTTCCATGCGGCGATTCTCTTCACGATCCGACTGCCGTCGTCGAGAAACGTGAGCACGCCCCGTCGGTCATGCATGAGCCGCTCAAATAAGCTGAGCACTTCTTTTTGTCGCTCCTCGAGGCGAGCGGCCTCAACGCGCGCGGTCGCGTCGGACACAACGACCAACAAACTCTCGATTTCGGAACTGCCTTGTGTCGCCGCGGGATGATACTCGACCTCGTAGTGCCGAGACCCGGCATCGAATTTACGAGGAAGCTGGTCAAGCGTGAGCTCGACCGGCAAAATCCCCGCTCGCACTTGATCCAAGCCGATGTCCAGCGCGTCACCGAACGCTTCGTCGAACTTGGAGAGCACTTGCTGCAGCGTGCCCCCCGTGCTCTTGGAGTTCATGCCAAACCACTCGTCGACCACGCTGGAGCGCTCGGCTCCCACTTTAGGTTCCGTGTAGATCAACCGTGATAAAACCCTGGTCGACCGTGTCAAAGACCAAACGCATGTCCTTATTGCGCTGATTGAGCTCCGACGTGCGTTGCTCGACCCGGTCTTCAAGCTCGTCATATGCACATTGCAGCGCGACTTCGGCCTTTTGGCGCTCCACAATCTCGGCGTCGCGCTCGTCGATCTTTCCCTGCAATGCAGTGAACTGTTCGTTGAGTAGGGACTCACGCTCCGCTTGGAAGTCGATCCGCTCCTTGAGCTCCTTGGGCGACAGCTTGATTTTGGCGAGCATCTTGCCGTACTCACGTGCGAGTGCCCTGGTGTCTTGGCGGTCGATAGTTCCCCACTGGCGCATCGCTCCGTGCGCGGACGCGGCCCCGACGGCGCCTGCCAGGTGTCGTTCCACGACACCGTGAAGCTCGGCCATCTCCACCACCGTCAGCTTTTCGTGCTGGGCGACACCTGCCTCTTCGAAGCATTGCGTGCACATCGCTTCGGCGCCCGACAGTTCGAATACGGGTGCGAGCACCCGGATGGTCGCGGCGCGCTTCTCGGAAGCGTCGATCGTACGGTTTTTGGAGTCGAGGTGAGCAAATGCTCCCTCCCCCTCGTCGAGGAACTCGTCGGTGAGCGCCCTCTCTTCGCCCTTGGATGGAAATAGCACGCTACCTAGAATAAGACCGGTAATCGTGATCACACCGCTGAAAAGCACGCCGTGGGTGAGTGAGGGGAGGCCAGCCAGGCCGAGCAATGCCTCGGGCTTGAGGGCCGTTATGCCAAACAATCCGTCATGGAGGATGCTCTCAGGTAGCCAGCCGCTTTTGATCAAGCTCGGCATGAGCAAGCTATCGCCCCAGACAACGAAGCCCCCACCGAGACCCATCATCGCGCCACCGCGGCTCGCGTCCCGCCAGAAGAGTCCAATGAGTACGACAGGCGCCACAATAAACGCCGCAGCGAATGAGATCAGCCCGATCGCCACAAGCATGTAAGAGTCGCCGACACCGACCTCGAAAGCGTAGCCGGTGAAGATGAACGCCGCCGCCGCAGCCCAACGGACGTACAGCAGCTTCCCACGCAGAAACGAGAGGGAGGGTACGGCCTGCGCGATGGGCACAACTAAGTGATTGGAGATCATCGTCGCCATGGTCATGCTCGAGATCATGATCATACCGAAAGCGGCGGAAAATACGCCAACAAATACGCCGAGGGAGAGCAGCGTTTGACCAGACTGCACAGGAATGGCCAGTACGTACTGATCGCCTGTGGTGCCGGGCGCAGCGAGCATGGCACCGCCCATGGCGATCGGGACCACCAGCAAGTTGATGGTGATCAAAGACAACGGGGTCAATCATGCGGCCTTCCTGACCTGTCCCGGGTCGCCATTTTCGACCACGCCCACGTGAAATTGACGCGGGAGGAAAGCGAATGCCGACATCGAGAGTAGGGTGACAGTCAGCCAGACCATGATCTGACTCGACCCCCCGCCTTCAGCATGGGGAGGTCTGGCGGCGCCGCAGCGAAAGACTCGACAAAGCCACCGAGTCCGCCGTAGGCCGATCCGACGATGAAGATACCAGCGGCGAGGAACGCGATAGGTTTGAACGTGGGCTCGAACGCAAGAGCGACCACCATGCCAGGATGGCGCTCGGTTGGGTCGAGGTGACGAATGCCGAAGACGATAGTAAACAGCGCCATCAGCATGGCAATGATCGGACTAAACCAACCAACCAATGATGTGCCCGCGCCGCTGGCATTCTCGGTGATCTGTACGAACGCCCCGGTGACGGCCTTCAGCTGCAGACCCACGTAGGGAATGATGCCGATCATCATGATGATCGTGACCAGCGCGGCGACGGCTTGGGACTTACCGTAGCGGCAGGAGATGAAGTCCGCGATGCTGGTGATCCGGTGTGCGTGTTTGAGGCGCACGATCCGACGAAAGATGGTCCAGCCGAGCAGGAGGCCCAAGGTTGGGCCGAGATACACGGGTAGAAAGCCCATGCCTCCTGTCGCAGCTTTTCCCACCGAGCCATAATACGTCCACGTCGTGCAGTACACGGCCAGACCGAGCGCGTAGACGCCGGTCTTCTTGGCCGTATTTCTTCCAGCTGGCGTTCTCTCGGCCCACTGTGCGACAAGAAACAGCCCCGCCACGTACGTGACGATGACAGCGATGATGGACCAGGGACTAAACATGGTGGTTCACTTCTTCCCCGAGCTCGTCGTCATCCTCTTCCGCGTGGGCACTGGCCTGACTCGATAAAAAGATACAAAAGATCCCCAGTGCCCAGACCGCGTAGAGGAACACCCATGTGTTGATGGGTCGTTCGAACGCAAAGATCGGCCAAGAAAAGGCCAACAAGAAGAAGACTCCCAGAATCGCATGTACGATCGGGCTCCGAAGAATGGCTTTCGGCGGTATCATGTGGGTCCCTATGTGCTTGAAACGCATTTCTTACATCGCCGGAGACGACCGAAACGTGAGGACGTCGAACAGCCCGACTCCGCACAGCATTCGGTTCGAGTGTGAACGACGTGGGTCAACATCCACCTCACCGCACGGGTCACCATCAAAATGCCGCCTTCGGACGCGGCCGCTAAGGGCCCGTACTTGGACGAAACTGTCGAGGTCGGGCTCGAACGGAAACGCGATCGTCATCAACGCCCGGCCGTGGGGAGCACGGCCGCTCCGACGCGGGGGGGGGCGCTACGAGCGGCTAACCTTCCGATGCTCGGCGCGGAAACGAGAGGTGAGGCACGACTAGCGGCTGGCAAGCGCACGGCCATCGTTTGCCTCAACTCCAAGCTCGTGCATGCCGCAAGCGGGAAGCCCGTGCATGCCGCGAGCGGCTCAACAGCCCATGTCTAACCGTCCCGTGCAGCGTCCGCTGGCGAGAAAGAAACATCGCGGTCGCCCGCCGGGCGTTGTATCGCCCACAACCCACCACGGGGTCTCGCCGCCCTCCAAAGCCCCGCAAGCCGGCAGTCCGGCGACATGTCCAAGAAGCGGTTTGGCACTATCCCATACCCGTATCACCCGTATCACCCGTATCACCCGTATCACCCGTATCACCCGTATCACCCGTATCACCCGTATCACCCGTATCACCCGTATCACTCCCCGGGTCACTCACGTCACCGGGATCGGTCGCGTCCCCACTCGGCTGGTCGGGCGCGGTCTGATCAGGCGCGGCCTCTCCGGTTTCAACGCCCCCACCCCCGCCACCGGAGGCACCGGGCGCGTCGTCGGCGTCGGAAAAGTCGCAAGCCAGTTCGGCGAGTAGCATCTCGGTGGTGCAAACGACCTCTCCGTCGAGGGCTGCGCATTCGAGTTGTGAGACACATGCAAAGAAATCTTCAAACGCAGCGGCACACGGCAGGCCATATTCTTCCGCATACTCGGCGAGTATCTCGGCACAATACTCCGCCCCTTCACTCGCGCCTCCTCCGTCCCCGTAGCACTCGGCATACATCGCGCCAAACTCGTCGCACACACTCGACCCCTCGTCGACACCGTGGGTCTCCTCCCCGCCTCCGCTCACGCCTTCTCCGCCATCCTCTCCGCCACCGGGTTCGTCCACCGCATCACCATCCCCCATTGGGCCCCCACCCTTGGAGGCAGGACCGTCGGGCATCTGCGATGACGCCGAGCAAGACGCCACCACGGACGCGTGAACCGCAGCCAAACACACGACAAAACCGCGAAATCTTGAATTCATACCCATGACTCAGCCCCCCACCTTTCGGCTAGGGGTTGAGCCTCCACGCCTCCACAGAAACCCCAGTCCGAGCATCGCGAGCACCCACCCACCCGTGCCCGCCCGCGACGCGACCCGGCAGCCTCGCGAGACCACGTCCGTATCGCCCGGAGCATCCTTCCCGGCGCCGCCCGGATCTCCTCCGTCGCCCTTGCCTTCGTCCGCACCCTTGCCGCCTCCGCCGGTCTCGCCGTTTTGCGGATCCTCCTCACCTCCGGGCAAGGATTCGGCGCATGCGCTGATTTCATCCTTGCGGCATGTGTCGGTTGGAATCGCCTCCATACACGCAAGGAACTTGGCCATACCGGGTTCGTCATATCTTTCGCAGCAGTCCACAATGAGCCCTCGCTTGGCCCACGCCGTGGGCTCTACACCACAAACCGCGAGCAGACTTTGCATCTGCGAGGCGTGCCGCTCGCAGACCGACAAGACATCGTCGGTACAACTGTCTGGCAACGGGGGCGGATCCTCGCACCAGAGGTCGAGCACCGAAAGACATTGCGCGTACAATTCCTCGCCGCTCTGCTCCTCCTCGGTATCGCCATCATCGCCATCATCGCCATCATCGCCATCATCGCCATCATCGCCATCATCGCTCGCTCCCCCCCCCTCTGCAGAACCTCCACCAACGCCATCCCAGCAGCTACACCATTCCGAGTTCTCGGTGACCCCACATGTCCCCGAGGCATCCGTGCAGGTCACCCCCCGAGGCTTGCAATAGCCGTCGGAGCACCGTTCCGTCCACCCACAGGAACCGTCATCCGCACCGTCGCATGGTTGGAGTGTTGCCGCCGTACAGATAAAATCGATGCAGAGCTGGGCCCCGGCGCACTCCGAGCTCGCGTAGCATGCCTGCGCCCGCGCTTCGTTGGGAGTAAGAGCGAAACTGGCGATCGCCGCCAAGCCAAAAATCATCGTTTGAATCATGACACTCTCCAAGAACATGCGTATCGGGAAGGAATCGGGAACGCAATGGGCCTCACAGTACGCGGCGGCACTCCGAATCGCAACGGTAGTTGTGGCAGGGAATCGGTTCTGGGTTCCTCCAAGCCGGATGCCCAGGGAGGGGCTGGAAACGCGCCCGCGACGCCGCGATAATTTTTCTAGTGCAAACCTGGGGAACCGCACCCCTACAAGCCATCCACCTCGCTTCCTCCAATCACAGCTAGGAACGCTGACTTGGCGAACCCGCGCGTGCCATCGGGGGTCTCGAGCTCGGTCCACTCGCCCGACTGGCGTACCACCAGCACGTAGTCGCCATCGCGCAGTTTCATGACCACCGGAGCATCCAGCTCGGGTGCACCTCGCACGCGCAACCGATCCGCCCGCACCACACGGAAATATTTGTCTGCCACCCTGCGCGACTGCGGCTCGAGCAACAAACGCTCGAACGCCCGGCTCGCTCGCAGAGGCCGGTGGGAACGCGCGACGAAATGGACTGTGATACCCCCCAGTTCGTCGGGATTGCCCAGCGTCACGGTCGAGACTCGCGCCCCGGAACCAGGTACGCGAATCTTGCGTTCGGCGTAGCGGCCCCCCGACTCGAACAGGGCATACGCTCGGGTGCCGACGCGCAACACGAGCCCAGAGAGACGTTCGGTGTCGTGGCCAGTGTGGTTGAAGGCCCGCACCTCAAGGATATCGCCGGGAAACACTCGAATCGCAGCGGAACTCCGGCTGCGCCCCGAAAGGTCCACCGAGCTGCGTCTCAACCCCCGCTTGGCCTCGAGCCCATGGAACCCATCCTTGAGTCTTGCCCAGGTACTCGGCTCGGGCGGGGCCAACGGTCCGGACGCTGGGCGGCCCTGCTCTGCCCGCAAGGTATCCCCCAGGTCGGAACGATGCACCTCCTCGTTGCCCCGGCGCGCGTCACCACCATCCCCACCTTGAGCGTCCCCGCGCTCTTCCCCGCGAACGTCACCGCGAACGTCACCGCGCTCTTCACCGCGCTCCTCACCGCGCTCCTCGCCGCGCTCCTCGCCGGTCGTCCGGGCCCCCACTAGTTGAGGCGAAGCCTCGCTCCCCGCTCTCCCTCCGCGCGGGTCTGGATCGCCCGCTGGGGCACCGTGGGCCCCGCTCGACCCGAGCCCCAGCGTTGCGGTATTCGCCGCAGCCACGACGCGCTCCTCGAGCCGCCGCACGCGATGGGCCAAGCTGCGAACCTGCATCCCCAAGATCAACACCCCGACCATCAGAGCCCCCGCCGCGAGCCATGCCCCAGCGGGCCGTCGCGCACGAGAGCGGACCATCGCGTATGCGACTGCCATCGCCAACGCGACCAGGGCCACAGCTCCAGCATCTTGCAGGTTCATCTTCGGCAAGCACACCATTTTTTTCCGATCGAGACCATAGCCCAGCGCGCGACACCTCAACGTCGCTATGTCCCCTCCCCCTCTCGCCTCCGTCGGCACAAACGCGAGCACGAGCAGAAACAAAAACAAGAACATCAGCACGAACGCGAGCATCAACGCGAGCGCAGTCAGCGACATTCGCCCACTGCGCGCTACGTCCGATCCCGTGACAACCAGGTGACGCGGTCGCCACCCACCGCGTCATCGCATCGCAACGGTACGGGAGCATTCCGCTCCCGTACCGACCGCACACGGCGGCGCCTTCCCCCTAGCAACTGCAATCTCCCCATGCAACGCCCAGCAGCCGCTTCCCTCACCAGTCTGTTCGCGCTCGTCACCTGGTGGCCGAACACGGCCACCGCCGCCGAGCCGGTGACGACGACATCCCCGGCCGTATCGAGTCCATCCGCACGACGCCCGCCCCCCCGAAACGCCCCCGTTGCGGCCCCCGCTACGGGCGCAGCGCCCCTCCCCACGTCGAGCCAAGCGACCCCCGCCGCGCCCACGCGGTCTCCGAGACCGAGTTACAAACTACGGGGGCATGAAAGGCTATAGCGAAGCCGACCTGGAAGGCGGACCCATCCGCATCGCCATCGGCTCGAGCGGCCGGGCCGACCTGTACGGCGACGGCGATGAGGACTCCACGGTGCACGCCGAAGTGGACGGTGTCGTTAATAGCCGCGGTTTCGCCACCAGCGCCGCGATCTACTTCTTTTCGCGCCAGGCTGGCGACAGCTTCGGCAATCGGCAGCTCGGCTCGATTGGGGCCCACGCGCAGGCCGGGTACGTTGTAGCCAAACGATTCCAGCCCGTGGTGCGATACGCCACCCTTCGGCCGCGCGGCGGCGCCGACAACACCCACGAGATCCTCGCTGGGTGTGCCGTCTACATTCACGAGCACAGTTCCAACTGGCAAACCGAGATCTGCTCGACCCTGAGGGAGACCGAACTCGGTGAGTTTTCCGCAGACACCGTCGCCCGCACCCAGTTGCAGCTCTCGCTCTAGCGGGGCATAGATCCGAAAGCGATCCGCGCTGCGCATGGTGAAACTGGTCTGCAACTGCTGTTCCGTCACGGAGCAAAGCGTTCTGCGCGCCATTCGTTCCGGCGCTCGCTCCATCACCGCCATCGGCGAGGTGAGCGAAGCGGGCACGGGGTGTCGGAGCTGCCACGCGGCCCTGCGAAACATGCTGGCCAAAGAGGCCCGCGCCTGCCCGATCGCCCCCGCCCAGCTGGACCTCTTCTCATCGCGCCCAAAGAGGGGAGGCTGACCCGGATCTCCGTTCGAAGCAACTGTTACTACAGCAAGCACACTCGGATCGCGTGGGGAGATGTGGCGCTCCACCCACCTAAGCGGAGCAACACCGACTGCGCACGGCGTTCCACTCGCTACCGCGGGCCGACTTTTGCTTTGCCCTCGGCCACGAACGATCTAGGCTTGGATCGACGGCACGCTCGGCGCCAAGGTTTTCGAGCCAGAGATCCGTTGCGACGACCCGTGAATACATCCCGTCACGATCGGACTTTTTCTGCGAAGGAGCGATTCAGCATCGTCGCCGATATCGCACGGGGAGAACTCGACCCGGACGATGCCCGCTCCCAAATGGGGATCCGTGCGCCGACCTTGCAGATTTGGGTGGACGAAGTGCTGCGCACCGCCAAGTCTGAGCTCAACGGAAAACTGCACACAGCCCTCGGGCGAACCGCTTCTCAAACGGCCCAAGGCACTGAATTCGCGGGTTCGCTGAGCGATTTTCCCCCTGGAGATCTCGTTCAAATGTTGAGCCTCAGTCAAAGCTCTGCAAAAATGGTGGTGACCACGCCCAGCGAGACACACCGCCTGTGGCTAAGCGATGGCCAAGTCGTCGCGGCCGCCAGTGGTGCGCTCGAAGGAGAGGACGCAGCGTACCGCATCCTATGCCAGCGTGAGGGTCGATTTTCGGTATCATTTGGCGCATTTGACCCAGCCACCGCCTCACCGTGCGCAATTGATGCCTCAACCCAGAGCCTCCTGCTCAGCGGTGCCTGCCACGCCGATGAGGGGCAGCGGTTACTCGACCTGCTGCCGCCTGCGGTCGCCATATTGATCACCGTCGGCGCCCCACCGCCCGGGCTTTCGGATTCCCAAGCGCGTGTCTTGTCCATGTTCGAATCGGGAGCGACCCTCGAAGAGGTGCTCATGCTCAGCGGCCTCGGCCAGTTGGCCACGATCGAGCGCATCGCAGAGCTGTGGGAGAGAGGGGATTTGGAGACCACGGACGACACGCGGTCCATCGAAACGAACGTGGAAGACGTTCATCTCGCAACGATGGAGTCGCTGGTGCTCCCCGAGCCACACGAAGCGTGCGCGTCAGTGGCCTCGCCCGACCACGAGGCTCCACAGTCACGGCGTTCACTCCTCGGCAAAACCTCCGGCGGCGTGATCGGCTTGGCACTCGCTGCCACACTCGGCGTCGTAGCGCTGGCCGACATTGAATCGTCGGTCGTGCAGCCCTCTCAAGTCACGCACGCCGTTGCAGCACACCCATCGACGCCCACCCCAGAAGCTTCCCGTGCGCCCTCACCACACAGCGAACAGGCCCGTGTCCTCGCCGCGCCAACCGCCTCCCCTCCCCGCACCGCAACGGCTCGGGTCGTGAGGCGCAAGGCGCCTAGGCGGCACGCAAAACTCAACCGCAAGCTCGCACGAAAGCTCGCCCCTCCGCCCCCGCCCGAGCGCGAGCTCACACCCTCACCCGCCGCAGTCGAGTCGCCACCGAGCGAGCTGGTACCCGCTCCCGCCGAAGCCGCTCATGAAGCCAGTTTGCCTTCGGTAAGCGCCGCGCCGGCCGTCGATCCTACGGAGGCACCCGTCGACGCCACGGAGGCACCCGTCGACGCCACGGAGCCGCCCGCACGCGCCACAACCCGCCAGGCTGCCGCCGGGCTCGAAGCCGACGAACGCCCGCCGTAGGCCCGCTCCTAGTACCTCGCTACACTCGAGTCGACACACGTCGACCAGGCGTCGATGCCGCCGGCCACGCTCTCCACCCGTTCGAAACCTAAGTCCACAAACCGTTGCGCGGCTCGGAGGCTGCGTACACCATGATGGCAGTAGAACACCAAGCGACGAGACCTCGGTAGCGCCACCAAACGCTCCTCTTCCGCCGCGTCGAGCAAGGTCGAACCGTCGATCGCAGCCAAGCGTCGCTCGCTATCGGTGCGCACGTCGAGCAAGTCCAAACTCTCCCCCGCCGCAAGTGCGGCTTGGAGTTGACTCACCGTGATCTCCTGTGCTGCCGCGACCCGGGCCTTCCCTCCCGTTGGGGCGTTGGGGTTATCGACCCGAAAACCGGTCTCGGAACCGTGGTTCACGAAATCGATACAGACCCCTTCTGCCCTCGCGGCGGACTGTGGATCGACCATGATCTGCACGCCTTGGCTGGTCACCGTCAGCTCGCCGGGCTCGACGGTCTCGACACTCAGTTCGGCATAGAACGACGCGTTGATGGTGAGTCGGAGGGCGGCGGAACCTTCGACGTCGGCGACCACGTCCCGGACAGCCGCGGCAGCGGACGCGGTCAACGTCACGCGAGGGCGATCGGCGACCGCGGCCTTCGACCCCAGCTTCGACTCCAGAAGCGTCGCCAACTCGCCAGCCGCATCCATCTCCCGCAAGATATCGCAGCCACCGACAAACTCGCCGCGGACATAGATCTGGGGAATCGTGGGCCATTGCGAATACACCTTGATGGACTCGCGCAGTCCCTGGTCACGGAGCACATCGATCGCCACGTACCCTGGCAGATAACGATTGAGCGTGTCGACCACGGCCGCCGAAAACCCGCACTGGGGCATCGCACGTGTGCCCTTGATGAAAACCACCACATCGCTACTGCTCACCAGCTGGCTGATGCGTTCACGCATCGTCGGATCCATCTGCATACGCCGGCATGATAGCAGCGGCCCACACCCGCCGCTTTGGGGGTTCGGGCACAGTGACACGCCCGCGCACGCGGCGTTTACCGCGCGCCTCATTCGCGCCCCATTCGCGCGGGTGGCCCGCGCAAATGGGGCGCCCACTCGCCGCCTTACTGGCACCGCGCCTTTTGCGCCGCGGTGCCCACTGCCCGCTACCCACTGGGGGTACTCCCCAACTTGCGCCGCGAATCCGAGTGTGCGACAACTTCGGCTGACACGAGTGTCAGTGACACCCTCGTCAGTGACACCCTCGTCAGTGACACCCTCGTCAGTGACACCCTCG
>JAZGFE010000229.1:0-2087 GCA_036479215.1 Nannocystaceae bacterium
CTGTGTGTTTGTTTCAGGTCCGAGACAGATGCGTGGCACACGCTCAGGTGATCCGAGAACCGTTGACTTCGCAAGTCCGCACGCTAAGTCACCGAAACCATTGACCTTTCGGTGCGATGGCCCTGGCAGCACCCCGCCGGAGGGACAATTCGACTTCCACTCGAATGGACCGATCGAGGTCCACCGGAGGCGATCCCCAAAGCAAACGGACAGGAGGTTCGGCTAGCGATCGATGGCCTCTTGAAAATCGCTCGGGCGGTGGAAGTTGGGCTTGCCGGAATTTGTCGAAAACTTGACAGGACCCCGGCGAATTCGGCACGTGCCAACGGCACTGAACGAACGGATAGACGTGCCCGAGCACAAGCCCCACAGCGAGCAGTGGTCCGCAGTATCGCCAGCGTTGCAGGCGGACATTCTAGGGGCATGGGCGACGCTGGTGCACAAGGCGATCCGAAGCAAGAGCGAAACCGGAAACATCAAAGAAAGTGTCGAAAATGAGCACCAAGATCGAAACCCGGCACCTCGAACGTCGAGCGGTGGTGTACCTCAGACAATCCACCATCAGGCAGGTCCGCGAGCATTGTGAATCTACCGCGCGACAGTATGCGCTGCGCGAGCGTGCGATCGGTCTTGGTTGGTCGCCGGAGCAAGTTGACGTCGTAGACGAGGACCTGGGGAAAAGTGGCTCAAGTGCACAGCTACGAAAGGGATTTCAACGCTTGGCCGAGAACGTGGCTCGTGGACGGATAGGGGCCATCTTTGCCCTTGAGGTCTCAAGGTTGGCACGATGCTCGGCGGACTGGCACCGGCTTCTGGATCTGTGCGCGATGGCCAACGTCGTAATCGCGGATGACCAGGCGATCTATGCACCGTGCGACCACAACGACAGGTTGCGCTCTTGGGTCTGAAAGGGACAATGAGCGAGGCGGAGTTGTATTGGATGCGTCTGCGGTTGCGAGGCGGCCAACTGAACAAGGCCCGTCGAGGCGAGCTGTACTTCGTACCACCGAGCGGATACGAATGGGACAGTGACACATCTCGCTTTCGATTGGACCGTGATGAGCAGGTGACACAAGCCATTCGACTTGTATTTGAACGATTCCGGCTCGATGGTAGCGCCTACGCAGTCGCGCGGTACTTGATCCGCACCGGGCTCAAGATACCAGTGCGGGATCTTACAACCCGGACATTGCATTGGGTAGATCCTCGACAAGGTCAGATTCTCTCCATGCTGCACAATCCGATCTACGCGGGTGTGTATGCCTATGGCCGACACGAGTATGGGAAGGGGCTCGTGGACGGCGAGTTACGTCAACGTGTCACGAAGTTGCCTCAATCGTCGTGGAAGGCCTGCATTCGAGATCATCACCCGGCCTACATCAGCTGGGAAGAATTCACGGCGAACCAGACGAAGCTGGAGGGAAATTGTACACGAACCGCGGGGAAGCACCAACGAAGCGCTGCCCGAGAAGGGGCGGCGGTGTTGCAAGGGCTCGCTATGTGCGGCCGCTGTGGCCAACGCATGCACTCCGGTTACACGGGAAACGCAGGACGATTCGTCTACCAGTGCAACCCGCAGCGCTCGGGGAGGTATGGTTTTTGCTGGTCCGTTGCGGGCAAGCTGGTCGACCAGGCGGTGATCCGTCGATTCTTTGAGGTCATACAGCCGCCGGAGCTCGAACTGGGCCTGGCAGTGACTCGAGAAACCCAACGGCAGGTAGCCGAACTTTCCTCCCAGTGGCGACTACGTTTGGAGAGACTCGAGTACGAGACCCGGCTTGCGGAGCGTCGCTACAAGGCGACGGACCCCGAGTACCGAGTCGTCGCTCGAACGTTGGAGCGCGAGTGGAACGAGAAACTAGGTGAGCTTGAGGAACTTCGACACGAATAGCAGCAAGCGCGGGAAAAGAAGAAGATCGACCTGTCCAGCGACGACCAACGTCGCGTTCTTGCTCTGGCAAGAGATCTTCCCAAGGTGTGGCATGCGGCGACCACAACGAACGCGGAAAGGGGGAGTGTCAGAAATTTTGTGTATGGGCGGACGAGCTGAGAAAGTACGGAAGCCATGCCCAGACGAACACAGACAG
>JAZGFE010000230.1:0-31508 GCA_036479215.1 Nannocystaceae bacterium
GGGAGTCGGTTGACGACGACTCGTTCGTTGTTCGCCGTCGGGTGGGAGAGGTCGGAGTTGGTTTTTCTAGGACGTGGCTCCGGCCTCTCTTTGTTTCTCGATGGTGGCGCGGACCCTACGAAGCCGCACCTCGTCCACCAAAAAACTGGGTCCTGGCGTCAGCCGATTCGCGGGACTTCCGCTGGTCGGAGCATGCTCGCGCACGGGTTTACGCGGATGCTGGTGGTCGCCGACAAGGAGCTCGCACTGAAGCACGACCGACCGACAACTTGCGGTTGGTGTGGATCGACAATCTCTTCCGCTCAGTTGAGATCCCGCTCTGTGTTTTTTAGCCAGTCCAATTCCATTTTGAGTTTTCCGATCTGCTCGTACAACGCAGCGACCAAACCGGTGTCCACCCACTCCCCTTGGGACGATCCGTCGGTCGTGAACAGTTCTGGCAAACGCTTCGTTCTTCCACTTGGTGATTTGCGTAGGGTGGATGAAAAATTTTGAAGCGAGCTCCGAAGTCGTCTGGCGCTCCCGCAGAGCCTCGTCCTAGAGCCGCTCGCGGCGGACTGCATCGAAAAGCTCGAGCCCTGTGCGCTCAAGGTCTGCGAACGGGGACAAAGCCACCGCCGACTTCAGCTTCTCCTTCAGCAGCTCGATTGCCTCTCGGACCACTGGGTCGGATACTTTGAGACGGTCGGAGTCCTGGCTCTTCGTTCTTCCTGTCAGGGGACCCTACCCGAGCCCGTGTCGGCACCAGAGCATGCCTCATGTATAACAAAACCAATGCTGTGGCACTCGCGCCGTGAGCCGTGCTCCGAAGGCGATCCCCACCCCAGCGAGGGCTCACGAAGACGTCAGTTGGGCGCATCGAGTAAGGTGATGGCGCCCTTCACTTTCGCCTTCACCTCGGCACGGTTGCGCTTGGTATGGCGTTGGTCCGCGTACCACAGGGCCGATTTGAGCTGGTTGGCAACCCGCGTTCGCAGGTCCAGCTGCTGCGCACGCTGGCCTGCGCGCTGACGTTCCACATTCTCCCGGTACGCCTCCATCTCCTGACCACGCTGCCGCGCCTTATCGATGGCCAGCTCCAAGTTCCCCGCTCTTCTGTCGAGTTCTTCTGTATTCAAGCGTAGTACCGCGGCGCTGGCCATGACGACCGCCAACACCGTGACGCCACCGATCCACCCCAGCGAGCGATATTTCGTAGCGCGACGCGCGTCCTCGACCGCCCCATGCTGCGTCTCCAACTCGTCGATCCGGCGCCGGAGCTGGCTCTGCTGGGCCTCTGCGACCCTTTCGTGGTGCTGCCGAAGTTCGAAGGCCGTGGCGCTTCGCTGCAGATAGTCCATCGTTTCGACATAGCGTCCACCGTAGCGGCGGGCCCACGTTGGCGATGGCGAAACCCGTTCCATCCAGTTCTGCGCGACGCCGAGTTCGGGCATATTCCACAGAGCCTTCTCCCCCGTAGCGTACCGAACAGCATCGGAATGCAAGCGTAGATACATCTCACCATCCTCCGACTCCTGCCGTGCCCAATCCGCCAGCTTGGTCCACACACGCATTAGGCTTTCGTGCGACAGGTCGACGACCGTGTGGGCCGTGATGACAGTCGGCAGCGCAGGCTGGAGGAATTCCCGGCCTGGACGCCTAAAGATATCCACAATGGAGGAGATTTGCTCCAGCGACGCGCCGGCAACTCCGCAGAGCTCGGACACGCGACATGGGCGGCGTACCCTGCGACCGTTCTCAATCGCGGTGAGCGCGGAGAACATAGAGACGGCCGATCTTGCTAGAGATGCACCGCGCGCCTCGACTTCTGCCCACGCCTCCTCGGCATGGTTGCAAAGCGAGCGCTGAATGCCGCCCGCCATGGAATAGTGGCCGTGGCCGATCTCGCCCTCTCCGCCGTGGTCGCGCCAGCAGTCATAGCCCTCATCAGCGCGTGCTGGAAGAGCGGGAGCTGCTCGGCTTGCCCCTGCACATCGGCGAGCATCTGTTTCACGAGTCGCGGTTCGAGGACGACCCCGGCAACCTTCGCCGGACCGGTCATCGCGGCGTGGAGTTGCATTCGATCGAGGCGCGGCACGAGGTATTGACCGCGGTTGATCGTGTCGGCCAACCCAGGGAAGCGCACGCAGTCGCCGAGAAAATCCGACCGCATAGTGACCAACGCGTAGATACCGATCTTCGGCGTATTGACCGCTTCGACCAAGAGGCGCACGAATGCAGCGGCATCGTCCTCCCGGCGGTCAGCGCAGTGATCCGAGTAACGAAAGAGCTCCTCGAACTGATCCACGAGGACGAGCACGTTGTCGCGCTTCCCCAGCCCGATACGCTCGACGACGCTCGCAACTCCACCGGCGCTACGACGCAGCGTTGCTTCCATAAGCGCGAGGTCGAGTTCTCGCTGCTTGTGTGGCCCAGGGTTGGCGCTCGCCCTCAGGTGTTCCGCGACCTCGTCCGATCCCTCGGCGAACTGAACACTCGCAAGTGCTCGGGCCAGGTTCCCGATCGGGTCGGATCCCGGCCGCATGGCCGCCACGCGCCAGGTGTCGCCATACTCAGTGGGCAACGTGCCATCGAGCATGGGGACCACCCCCGCGGCAATCAGCGAGGACTTTCCACTTCCAGATCGACCCAGTACCGCGACAAAACGACTGTGCCTCAGCCTGTCGAGGACCTCGTCCGTGGATTTCTCTCGCCCAAAGAAGAGGTGGGTTTCAGCCTCGGTGTAGGGCCTCAGGCCGGGATAGGGATTCTGCGTTAGCAATCGGGGAGGCTCTGCCATACCGTCCACATTCCTCTCCTAGCGGGACGTTCGCGTCTGCACGCCGCCACGTAACTTTCCTTCGACGAGATCCGGCCAACAGGCAACGTCGCGGGCAAGTACCTCAGCTTCTACCGAACGGAACATCCGCTTGATGTCAGAATCCGGATCCGCGAGCCCGACCGCTCGGAATAGAATCGGCTTCTCTCGGCCCAGCCCAGCAGCCCGTCGCAGATCGTTCAGGGCTTTTCGAACCCAGCGTTCATTGCAGCTCCCATAATACACCAAGAACCCGTCGCAAATCTGCAGATTCTCCTCGTGGTCCTCACGCAACTCACTGGCACTCACGTTGGGGTCGGCGATCGGTGTACGCACCTCGAGTTTTCTTGCCCATAGCTCGGTGAGTAGTGGCTTCACGGCGTCGCTATCCCCGGGCGTATGCATCAGGTAGAGGTATGGTGTGTCGCTCAGCGGCGCTTCGGCGTGGCTGGTGGCCGCCGCTTGCCGGCTCAGTAAGTCCGTAACGTACTCCTTCAGCGTCTCTACCGTGCCACGCAGCAAGTCTGTGTATTGATCGTCGATCAACGCCGCGCACGCTTCGCTGCCAAGCGGGAGATCCTGCGGCAGCCAGACGATACGCGGCATGGCGTGCTCTCGGGCGAATTCCGCACAGTACTGGTCTAGCAACTCCACGATGCTGTGCTGCGCGCCCTCAGGGACAAAGCCGGATTTGTTGCCCACCAGATGAACCGAGACCTGCGATTGTTCGAGCGCACGCCGCGTCGCATTCAAGATCTCGTGTAGTTCGTATCCGATCGGCTCATTCGGAAAAACCGAGTAGCCGCGATCCTGAAGCTCGCGGCGGAGTTGATCGGACGCGCGTCGTACGTCGGACCCGCATGGGGCGAGATACACGCCCGGACGGTCCTCGGTGGTTCCCGAGGCGGATGGCGCGTCCGCGGCCGCGGCCGAAGGCATGGACGAGCGAGTCGTGGGACCCCACTCGGATGTCGCTGTCCCTCTTCGATCCGTGGGAGGATTGCCGGCCCGGCCTCGCGCAACCGCACCGACGCTCGCTCGCCATGTACCGCGCTCCTGCGGGGAGCTCGCACCCGATCCCACCGCACGCAACGTCTCGGCGACCTCGTGGGCGAGGTCACCAAGCACTTGCAAGTACCGGTCGCGATACAGGGCGCTAGCGTAACTGTAGACGTGAGATCGCTGACGATCGTCCCGCTCGTAAAACAGATGTCCGAGCTGTCTCCGTAGCTGAGCGGGGTGCTGATCGAGGGGAAGCTCCCGCTTCAGAACCTTGAACGTCCGAGATATGCCGTTCACGCCTCGCTCGACGGCGCCGAGGTGATAGGCGACGAAGGCCTCGAGCTCAGCGCGACACGATGGTGAGACAGCGTAGCGCGGCGTGACTACACTGACGAGCACGGTGCTGCGTCGCAGCGCTTCGTCGATCGAACGATCCAGGTCACCACTTCGATGTAGGTTGTTATCTCGCCAAATCCGAACATCGCGTCCAAGCAGCATGGCGAGCTGGCGGCCCAATATGCCGGCCAGTTCAGAAACCCACCCTTGCTCGTCCGCCGCCAGGGCAGCATTGTCGATATGGGCGTAGCTAATGAACACATCGTGATTTTCTTCGACCGTGCATGCCGTTCCTAGCGGGGCGTGTGGCCGCGCTGGACTCGGTGTAGGGGTCGGCATCGTGGGACTCCTCTCGATTCGCGTTGGCTCAGGCCCGACGTACCGTGGCGCTCGGACGTCCCCACCCCGCGACACCCGCGACCCAACTCGCGCCAGCGTATCAAAGAGGTTCGGAGATTTCATCCGACCGCCCGCCGAACAACTTCGCGCGCCGCACTTGCTCCATCGTGGTTTCCCGTCGATGAGCGGAAACGGCCCAGCGGGATACCCGCTATCCGCGGGAGCAGTGAACCGAGTCCATCCCGTATTCGGATCCGCGAGGATCGCTGTTCTGCCCGACAGGCAGGCTGGACGAGGCGCTAGCTTGGGTCCTACACACGCCCGGTGAACAGGCCGAGACCCGTCGATCAGTCACGCACGTCCCGCAATCGATCACGCCGCGGCGTGACGACCTGACGCGGCGTGCATCGCCGGTCGACCATGAACGTCGCGGCGTGAACATGCGGTCGGCTGCGATGCATCCCGGCGGCGGCACGTTGGTGGCACACGCCGCGGCCGACGTCGGGGTACGCTGGGTCAATGTCCGCGTCGCGGTAGACTTGGGGGGGACACGCCGGCCGACTACGCAAATATTTCCGATCGTGCTGCGCTCCGGCTCTGGCATGGTCCGACAGGAATCGGCGTACGGGTCCCGGTTGACGTGAGTCTGTGACGCGCCACAGATCACAACGCGTTTTGCATGACCCGCCCCCTCAGCGGGGCTCGAAGCGTGCTGCCATCCAGATCGCAAGTCATGATCCGGTGTTTTAGCTGCTATGTGATCGGCTCCGACGCACTCCTGGTCCAGTGCGCTGAACTGCTGTTGGCCAAGGGTCACGATCTGCGGGGCGTGATCGCGTCCACACCGCAGCCCGCCCGCTTCGCGGACAAGCACGGCCTCCCGCTGATCGATGCCACTGGCAACTACACCGCCGCGCTGCGGCTGCGCCCCTACGACTATCTGTTCTCGATTTCCCATCTCTCCATCCTATCGGACGAGGTCTTGTCGACCCCATCGCAGGGGACCATCAACTTTCACGACGGGCCGTTGCCGAGGTATGCCGGACGCAACGCGCCCGCGTGGGCGCTCATGGCGGGCGAGGCGTGCCATGGGATTACGTGGCATGAGGTCACGCGCGGGATCGACGAGGGGGACATACTGGCCCAGCGTTGGTTTTCGATCGCCGACCGGGAGACCTCGGTTTCCTTGAACACCCGCAACTTTGAGGCGGGCATCGAGTCGTTTGGCGAACTCGTCGACCATCTTGGCGACGGATCGGTGGTCCCCGTCCCGCAAGACACGAGTCAGCGCAGCTACTTTGGTCGCCACCATCGGCCTCCTGCAGCCTGTGCAGTGGACTGGTTTTGCACTACCGCACATATCGACGCCATGGTCCGAGCGCTTGACTTTGGCCGCCACCCCAACCCGATCGGCCTGGCCCGGGTAGCTATCGATCGCCAGTTCGCCGCGATCACCCAAGCCGAGCCCTCCGATTCGCACTCCGCCGCCGCCCCCGGAACGATCGTGGCGATCACGTCATCGGGGGTGGAGGTCACAACTTCAGATGGTGTGTTGCGCATCCAGCAGATGACGACGCTCCACGGAGAACCACTCGCCGCCGAAGCTGCAGCCGATCGCCTAGGACTGCGGGAGGGCGCTCGCTTCACCACGTTGGACGAGGATGAAAAGCGGCGTTGGTCGGCACTCGGTGACCGCTGCGCCACGTCGGAGTCTTTTTGGGTCCGGCGACTCAGGCTGTATGAGGCGATGGATCTCCCGTTTACTCCTCCCAGCGCGCATACAGGCGAGCCCGACTGGCGAGACATTGGCGTCGAGCTTCCGCCTGGGTTTGTCGAACACCATCGCCCCCGCCTTGACGCGGCCGTGATCGCACTACTCGCCATCTACCTCTGCCGGATCGGCGGCCCGAACCCCGTCCAGATCGCGTACTCAGACGCGCGTCTCCACGCCCACGCCCACGCCGACGAGGCGGCCCCCTGGTTAAGTCAGCGTGTTCCGCTTTCCCTCCCCATAAATGACGCCCACACCTTCGACACGTTCACCCGACACGTCGGCGCAGAAGTTGATCGTATCTGCAGCCGTGGTACGTGGCAACGCGATGTCGTCGCCCGCTACCCCGAGCTACGTGCGCGAGCCGATCTTGCCGATGGGGGCCTGGGCGCCATCAGCCTCCACGTCGGCGGCCAAGCGTCGCCACCGTTGGCAACCGACGTACTTCAACTTCATGTCGATGCCGACACTGGCGCGAGCCACCTGCGCTACGACGCGAACGCTCTGATCCCGAGGCGAGCAACGGACATCGCCGCCGCCCTCGTGCAACTCGCGGCCACGAGCCTCGGGCCCCCGCCGCCCGCGATTGCTGAGATGTCCGCCATCCCAGATGCGGTCCGCCAACGCCTGCTCGAAAACTGGAACGCGACGTCGAGGCCTCGCCCACGCCAGTCTTGCATCCACGAACTTCTTGCGGCTCGAGTCGCCCAGCATCCGCACGCGAACGCACTGTCGTATCGGGATCAAACGCTGACCTACTGGCAGATCGACGCCAAGGCGAATCAACTTACCCGGCGCCTTGCCCAGGCGGGAGTGGTCCGCAATCAACTCGTCGGCATTCACGTCGGTCGATCCCTTGACCTTGTGGTAGCGGTGCTCGCCGTCCTCAAAGCCGGGGCGGCCTACCTGCCGCTGGACCCGGAATATCCCTCGTCTCGCCTTGAATTCATGATGATCGACTCGGGCGCTTGCACGGTTGTCACCTCCGATACCGCGCGTCTCGGGCACATCGCGGGTCCGGCCCGGGTCATCGAGTTGGACGGGGAGCGCCCCGGACTATCCGGACTATCCGAGGAACCGATGGCCTCCCGCACCCGGCCAGGCGACCTCGCGTACCTGATCTACACCTCAGGCTCGAGCGGGGAGCCCAAAGGCGTGATGATCGAGCACCGGAATGCGCTCAACTTCTTCGTCGGGATGGACGAGGTCATCCCCCACGATCCCCCAGGTACCTGGTTGGCTGTCACGAGTCTTTCCTTCGATATCTCCGTGCTTGAGCTTCTGTGGACGCTCACGCGCGGGTTCCATGTCGTGATCCACTCTTTGGCCGAGGGCGTCTCCACTGCCCCGCACGCAACCTCACAGAACGACGATTCGATAGCCGCCCTCACCCAGCGACACCGCGTCACGCACTTTCAGTGCACGCCCTCGATGCTGCGGCTCCTCCTCGACCAGCCCGACTCTCGAAGTGCCCTGGCCAGGATGCGTCACATCTTCGTCGGCGGCGAGGCCTTCCCGTCCGATCTCGTGCGCGAACTCGACGAACTCCTCGACGGCTCGCTGACCAATATGTACGGCCCGACCGAGACGACAGTGTGGTCGACCACGCAGCCCGTTGTCGGGCGACCCACCTCCGTCCCGATCGGACGTCCGATCGCTAACACACGCCTATATGTGCTGGACGAGAAACACCGCCTTGTCCCGATCGGCGTGCCAGGTGAACTGTACATCGCAGGCGAAGGTGTCGCTCGCGGCTACCACCGCCGCGAGGGCCTCACCCGAGAGCGGTTCCTCGCCGATGCCTTCACCAGCGGGACCCATCGGATATACCGAACGGGCGACCTGGCCAGGTGGCAAGACGACGGATGCCTGGCATTTTGTGGCCGCAATGACCGTCAGGTCAAGCTTCGCGGACATCGTATCGAACTAGGAGAACTCGAAGCCCGGATCAGTGCCGAAGCGGCGGTACGGCAAGCCGTGCTGACCCTTCGGGAGGATCGCCCAGGGGACCAGCGTCTGATCGCCTACCTGGTCGCAGATGGGGCCGAGCTCGACACCGGTGAAGTCGAACGTGACCTGCGAAGGCAGATCCCCGCTTACATGATGCCCAACACGTTCGTGGTCCTCGATGAGCTACCGCTGACCCCAAATGGGAAGGTTGATCGCAATGCGTTGCCGGCTCCCGAGCAAGTTGGTGCCATATCGCGGCCGCAATTCGTCGCGCCGACCCAAGGAGTCGAGACGACGCTCGCCGAGATCTGGCGGACAACGCTGGGAGTCCACGAGGTCGGCATCGACGACAATTTTTTTGACCTCGGCGGACACTCTCTTTCAATCGTGCGATTGCATCGTGCACTGACCGCCGAACTCTCACCATCGGTCGCGCTGGTGGATCTTTATCGCTTCCCTACCATCCGATCTTTGGCACGTCGCTTGTCGAACGACGGAGCGTCCAACACGCTTGGAGAAAGTCGCGTGCGGGCGAATCGCCGCCGCGATCACCTCGCGCAACGCCAGCGAAGTGGCGGCGGGAGACGACGGTGACCATGAGGAAACGCCATGCCACATGACAACGACATTGCCATCATCGGGATGGCCGCCCGTGTACCAGGCGCACGCAATATCGGCGAGTACTGGAATAATCTCGTCCACGGCGTCGAGTCGATCCGTCCCCTGAGCGAGGGGGAGTTGCGGACGGCAGGCGTGGACGAGGCCACGCTCCGTCGTCCCAACTACGTGCGGGCCGCGGCGCCGCTCGCCGACATGGAGATGTTCGATGGCGAATTCTTCGGCTTTAGCCCCAAAGAATCGGCGATCCTCGATCCGCAGCACCGGCATCTCCTCGAGTGTGCCTGGGAGGCGTTTGAGGATGCTGGCCATCCACCCGAGCGGTTCTCCGGTCCGGTGGGCGTATTCACCGGGTGCGGCATGGGCAGCTACTTCTACTTCAACCTGTGCACCAACCCCAAACTGGTCCGCGACGTCGGCATGTTCTTGCTGCGGCATACGGGCAACGACAAAGACTTCCTATCGACTCGCATTTCCTATCTACTCGATCTAACCGGACCGAGTATCAGCATTCAAACGGCGTGTTCAACTTCGTTGGTAGCGGTACATTACGCTTGCCAGAGTCTACTTGGGCGTGAGTGCGACATGGCGGTGGCTGGGGGCGTGACGATCGAACTCCCCCACCGGCGCGGCTATCTTTACCAGTCGGGGGAGGTGCTCTCTCCAGATGGCCACTGTAGGGCCTTCGATGCCGCAGCCAAAGGGACCGTGTTCGGAAGTGGAGCCGCCGTGGTGATGCTGCGCCGATACGCCGACGCGGTCAAAGATGGCGACCACATCTATGCGCTGATCTGTGGCTCGGCGGTCAACAACGACGGCACATCGAAAGTCGGTTATCTCGCACCGAGCGTCGACGGACAGGCCGCCGCAATCACGGAGGCCCTGGCCGTCGCAGATATCAGTGCGGACACCATCGAGTACGTGGAGGCCCACGGTACGGGAACACCGATGGGGGATCCCATCGAGATCACAGCGCTCACGCAGGCGTTCCGCGAGTCGAGCAGTCGAACGGGCTATTGCTCGGTCGGTTCGGTCAAGCCGAATATCGGGCACCTGGACACGGCATCGGGCGTCGCAGGGCTGATCAAAGCCGCGTTGGCGCTGCATCACGAGCAGATTCCGCCAACGCTGAACTACGAGGTGCCGAATCCCCAGATACCCTTCGATTCAAGTCCGTTCTTTGTCAACAAAACCTTGCGAGCGTGGTCACGATCGGACGCGCCTCGGCGAGCGAGCGTTAATTCGCTGGGCGTGGGCGGAACCAACGCGCACGTCGTGCTCCAAGAGGCCCCCGAGGTGGAGGGCGCCAAGGCAGTCCCCCCTCGCGGGCCGCAGGTTCTGATGCTCTCCGCTCGCAATCGCGGCGCCCTCGACGAGGCCTCTGTTCGTCTGGCCCAACATCTACGAAACCACCCCGAGGTTCGCCTCTCGGACGTGGCCTACACATTGGACGTTGGGCGGCGATCGTTTGCCCGGCGCAGGGTCTTGGCCTGTGAGAGTACCCTCGAAGCCGCCACCCTCCTCGAGTCGGGTGATCCGCGTCGTGTCCACACCCACTCCCGGATCGATGGCGACCGTTCTCTCGTGTTCATGTTTCCCGGCGGCGGCGCTCAGCATGTCGACATGGGTCGCGGCCTCTATGACCACGAGTTGGTCTTTCGGGAGCACGTCGATCGAGGCCTTGAGGGGCTGCGGGATCACATCAATGTTGACCTGCGGTCGATTTGGTTCCCCGATCCCGCGGCTCGACCCGCCGCAGCCGAAGTGTTGGCGAGGCCTTCTATCCAGTTGCCCGCCATCTTCGTGCTCCAGTTCGCACTCGCGCAGCTGTGGCGGAGCAAAGGCGTGGAGCCAGCTGCAATGATCGGCCACAGTCTAGGCGAGAATACGGCGGCTTGCCTGTCCGGAGTATTCGCCTATGAAGACGCCCTCGGCCTCGTTTCGTTGCGCGGGCAGTTGTTCGAGACCCTCGAGCTCGGGGGAATGCTCAGCGTTCCGCTTGCGGCAGACGAAGTCCGCGGCCTTCTTGGTGACGAGCTCGACCTTGCCGCCGTCAACGGGCCACGCCTATCCATCGTGTCGGGGCCTCGCGCATCCCTCGACGCCCTCGCCAGGGCCCTCGGCGATCGGGATGTCGCTACCCGCCGGGTCAAGATTGATGTCGCCGCGCACTCGCGGATGCTCGCGCCAATCTTGGAGCAATTCGAGGCGTACCTGCGGGGCATCAGCTTGGGCGAACCGCAGATCCCCTTCGTTTCCAATGTCACCGGAACATGGATCGACGCCGCGCAGGCACGCGATCCCTCGTACTGGGTACGGCACCTCCGCAGCACGGTCCAGTTCGCCGCGAGCATCGAAACGCTGGCGCAAACGCCAGGCCGCGTCTACCTCGAAGTCGGCCCAGGTCGAACGTTGACCTCCCTGGCCAAGCAGCATCCATCGGTGGACGCACAGGCGGTGCTCCCCTCGCTCCCGCACGCCGACGAAGGTGTCGCCGACAGGGTCTATTTTCGCACGGCGATGGGCTCGCTGCGAGCGTTGGGCCTCGAGATCGAACTGCAGTTCAACACCGACGGTAGCTACCTCAGACGCGTCTCGCTCCCCGGCTATCCGTTTCAGCATCAACGATACTGGATCGAGGCCGGCAACACGTCCGGTGGGTCAGAGGAGGGCCTGCGACGGATCGATTCGATCGACGATTGGGCGTACGAACCCGTGTGGATTCCCGCCAACCGAGGGCGCACCGAGCCGGCCGAAAGCAAACATACGTGGTTGGTTTTTCTCGATGCCGGGGAACTTGGGGAGCAGATTTGCAAGCGGCTCTCGGAACGAGGCGACACGGTCATCACCGTCCGAGAAGGCGGCAGCTACCGCAAGAGGAGCGACACGGAGTTCGTCCTCGCGCCGGAACTCGGACGACCGAGTTACGAAGCACTGGTGCGCGATGTCGTGGCCGGCGGGCATACGCCAGATCGCATCGCGCACATGTGGCTGATCGCCGACGATGCGTCGTTTCGGGCGGGATCCAGTTTCTACCACCACACCCAAGAGCGCGGCTTCTACAGCCTGTCGTTTCTGATGCAGGCGCTAACGGCCGAAGCCGTACCCACCCCCCTCCACATCACGGTGTGCACCAGCGGTATGCAAAAGGTGGGGCAAGAGTCCTTGCGGTACCCCGGCAAGGCTACTGTGCTGGGTCCGATATTGGTGGCTCCACGCGAGTTCCCGGGGCTGACGAGCCGCTGTGTCGATTTGGAGGCGCCGGCCGACTCTGGATCCACGCGTCTGGGCACCAAGATCAGCGAGAATCTTGCACAGCGCGCCCAGAGAAAGCGGCGTCTCGACGCACGCACCGACGCCATCGATCACGAGCTGCGCTGTGCGCCCACGTCGGACCTGATCGCTTATCGCGGCCAGCAGCGTTTTCGACGAGACCTACAACGCATCGAGTTCCCGCCCGTCGTAGTAGGTACCTCACCGCTGCGCGACGGGGGCACCTATCTCATCACCGGTGGCCTTGGCGGCATCGGACTCGCGCTCGCCGCTCATCTGGCCAGCCGGGGTGGCGCCAACCTGATACTCGTGGGACGTACGCCACTGCCGCCGCGGGATGACTGGGATGCCGTCCTAGCGAACTACGCAAGCGACCACCCGCTCTCCCGCAAGGTCGTCGAGATCCGGAAGATCGAAGCGGAGGGAAGCAAGGTTTCGGTGCACCAGGCGGACGTCACGAATTTTGATCATATGACTGCCGTCGTACGCGGTGCAGAAACTCGGCTGGGCCCAATCCACGGTGTGATTCACGCAGCGGGAGTTGTCCGCGACGGACTCATCTCGCTCAAGAGCGAGTCCGATATCGATGAAGTGTTCGCGTCGAAGATCCATGGCGCCTCGGTCCTCGATCAGATCTTCGAGCAACATGCGCTCGACTTCATGGTCCTGTTCTCCTCCTCTAGCGTATTCGTGGCGCCACCGGGGCAGGTTGACTACGTGGCGGCCAACGCCTTTCTCAACGCTTTTGCCCACGAGCGTAGGCAGCGGCGGTCCGAGGTCACGATCGCGTTGGGCTGGGGCGTGTGGGCCGACACTGGGATGGCCGTCGATGCTCACTCTGGCGCGAAGTCAGGCTCGGTGCACCGGCCTGCGTCGCATCCGCTGTTCAATACCGTCGAAAACGACATGGGCACGTTCATCCTCTCCGCTCAGTACGGGCCGCGAACCCACTGGCTCCTCGATGAGCACCGGACGGCCGCAGGTGAAGCACTGATCCCCGGAACCGGATACATCGAGATGACTCGGGCCGCACTGACCGAAGTTGGGGAAGGTGGCCCATTTCAACTCCGCGACCTCTTTTTTATCCGCCCCCTCGCAGTTGGGGACGAAACGGATCGGGCGGTACGGCTCATACTGAGGCCAAACGACGAAGGCTATTCCGTTGAGATTCGGAGCAAAGAGACGGTGGGGGAAGCACAGGGGTGGGCGCTCAACTCCCAAGCACAGATTCTCCTCACCGACTTCGAAAAGCCGAAGGCCATCGACCTCGCTGCGATCCAGCGGCGCTGCCAAAATGGGACCGAGCTCAGCGCCGTGCGGCCCATCCGAGCGCGGCAGGAGCGGCACCTCCGATTCGGCCCGCACTGGTCGGTACTCGACCGCGTCGACTACGGTGTCGATGAAGCGATTGCGCAGTTGAATCTTGACGACGTCTTCGCCGCCGAGCTCGGCGACTTTGGCCTACACCCCGGCTTGCTCGATCTCGCCACGGGTTTCGCCATCCCGATGATTCCCGAATATGACCCCAGTCACCTCTGGGTGCCCGTGCAGTACGGAATCGTGCGCGTGCTCGCGCCACTGGTGCAGCACATCACGAGCTGGGCCCGCGTTCGCAGGGGCCCGATCGGGGGTCAAGACAGCGTCCGTTTTGACATCACCATCACGGATCGCAAGGGCAGCGTTCTGGTCGAGGTTGAGGATTTCGCCATGAAGCAGATCGTGGCTGGGATCGACCTACGGGCCCAACCCCAGGTGCGTTCCAGCGATTTCGAACTGGAGAACGAACGCGTCCGCGACGACGGCAACTCCTCCTTAGCGCATACACGATTCGAAAGTACCCTCGCCCTAGGCATCCGATCCGCCGAGGGTGTCGAGGCCTTCGAGCGTGCCCTGACGCTCCACCCAACCTCGGAGCTCATCGTGAGCTCGATCGATCTTCGTTCGCTGCGCGACGCGATCGGAGCTACCGGTATGACATCGCAGGCCGACACTGCGTTTTCTCGGCCTCAACTCGACACCGAGTACGTTGCTGCGCGTGACGACGTGGAGCGCATCGTAGCGAGCCTCTACGAAGATCTTCTCGGTGTCGACAGGGTCGGAATTCACGATAGTTTCTTCGATCTCGGGGGGCATTCACTCATCGCGGTACGCCTTTTCGCCAGGATAAAACGGACCTACCACGTCGACTTCCCGATCTCTGCCCTCTTCGAGGCACCCACCGTTGCTCGCTGTGCCGATTTGATCCGCGAGTCGCTGCACTCAAATACGGATTCCCCAGACTCGCAGGCAGACCCCGCTCCCCGCAAGATGCGGCACACTCACCTCGTGGCGATGCAAGACGGCACAAGCCGCGAATCTCGTCCTTTTTTCATGGTCGCGGGGATGTTCGGAAACGTGCCAAATTTGCGACACCTCGCGCATATCGTCGGCGTGGAGCGTCCATTCTACGGGCTGCAAGCGCGCGGACTCTACGGCGACCAGACGCCACATCACGCCTTCGAAGACATGGCGAAGGACTATATTCGAGAGATAAAATCCGTTCAGCAGAATGGACCCTATCTGCTGGGTGGATTCTCGGGCGGGGGGATCACGGCGCTCGAGATGGCGTCGCAGCTCCGCGCCGCCGGGGACGACGTCGCCCTGTTGCTGATGCTCGACACCCCGCTTCCTGTACCGGCGGAAGTCACCGCGCGCGACCGGGCGATGATTCAGTGGCTCCGGCTTCGGCGACAAGGCGTCGGCTACACTTGGGAGTGGGCCTCGAATCGCGTGCGCTGGGAGGTCTCCTTGCTCCGAGCGCGATTCGACGAGACGCAAGAAGAACCAGACCCCGAGCAGTTCCGCAACGATGTCATGGAATCAGCCTTCCGGGCGGCGCTCGGTCAGTACAAGTTGCGCCACTATCCCGGGCGCATCACGCTTTTTCGGCCTCGCCTCGACGCGGCCTACGTGACCCGCCCAGGACGCGTGTTCAACCGCGATCGGGAACGGGTACAGCAGGACAACGGCTGGTCGCCCCACGCGACTGAGGTCGACGTGCACGAGGTACCGGGAGGCCACGACAGTATGGTGCTCGAGCCAAACGTGAGGGTGCTCGGCGCAAAGCTTCGACAGTGTATCGCCGCCGCCATACGACGATCGAGGAAACGACCGGGCGCTTCAGACTTTGCAGCGAATTGCCCACGATCAGCAACCCAAGTCAACGAATGAGAAGGCACGACTATCATGGAAAATCTAGGCAACCTAGAACGCATCGAGAAGACGCTCAAGCAGATCCCCTTTCCCACACGCTTTGCGGTGGAGCTCTGCGCCGACTGCAATCTCAATTGCTCGATGTGTCACCACGATCAGATGCGACGTCCCAAGGGCGTCATGCCATTTGAGCTATGGAAAAAGTGTGCGGACGAGAGCGCCCAGTTGGCGCCACGTACCGACGTGTGGTTCTCATTTTGTGGCGAGCCGCTGATGGAGCCCGATCAGCTGATCAAGATGCTGCGATACGGGAGAGAGGTTGGCATCGAGTCTTTGAGCATCAACACCAACGGGCAGTTGCTTTTGCCCCATCTCCATGAGCGACTGCTCGACTTGGGGATCCAGCGAATCGTCATCGGGATCGATGGATTATCTGCGCCGGTGTTCGAGAAAATTCGCTGCGGTGCGCAACGCGATGTCGTGTATGACAACGTAGAGCGCCTTCTCGACGCTCGGCGTACCCGGGAGACCGGCCCAGAGATCATCGTTCAGTTCATCGAAATGGATGAAAATGAGCACGAGCTGGCAGCGTATAAAGCCTTCTGGTTCGAACGCGGTGCGACGGTCAAGGTACGCAAGAAACTTAGCTGGGGGGGGAAGTTCGACACACCGCTGGATGTGTCTTTTGACGAACGGATCGCCTGCCCCTGGGCGCTGACCATGATGCACGTGTTCTGGGACGGCCGTGTGCCCCGATGCCCGGGCGACACAGAGGGCGATGAAGGGGTCGGGAATGCCTGGCACGCCCCGCTGGCCGAATTGTGGGCCGGGCTCGGGAATTGGCGCCAGCACCACCTCTCGCACGAGTTCGATCAGCTACCCGATCGCTGCCAAACTTGCCGAGATTGGATGGTCGGGGTGGCGGAGCGCCTACGACCCAAGCAGCTTGAACCCCAAGCCGTTGGTGCGCACGAGGAAACGGCGCTGCCGTAGGCGACCACGATGGCACGGCTCTATTTATGCGGCGCGGGCAATGTCGAGGGCATCCGACTCGCCCTTGTCGTGAACCGTCAGCCCCGTTGGGACAGTATCGCTATCTTGGATGACGATCCCAACAAACACGGGCGAGATATCTTGGGGCTTACGGTGGAAGGCTCGATCTCTCGACTCGAGAAAGCGTTGGGCTCGGTCGAGGCCGTCAATCTCGTCACCCGTACCACCCGTGGGAGATGGAAAGTCAGGCAAAGGATCGTCGACTACGGGATCCCGATCGCCTCGCTCATCCATCCGGATGTGGAGACACTCGGAGTGTCGCTCCCGGATTCGGACATCACCGTATACGCGTATGCCACCTTGTCTGCGCTCTCGTCCATCGGCGAGGGATCGGTGGTCTTCGGGGGGGCGACGACGGGCCACGGGTCACGGATCGGATGCGGCTGCGTACTTGCACCGGGTGCGGTCGTCAACGCGCGGGTGCAGTTAGAGGATCGGGCCTACGTAGGAGCCAACGCCACTGTGCTGCCGGACTTGCGAATCGGTGAAGGAGCCACGGTCGCGGTCGGTTCCGCAGTGATCGAGGACGTCCCGGCCGACGCCACTGTCCTGGGCGTGCCCGCCTCGCCGCTGGGGCATGAAGGCGTCCCATCGGGCCCACGCTATTCAGCAGGCCGCGAGGTCTCGTCCGGTCGCGAGGTCTCGTCCGGTCGTGACGCTTCGTCCGGTCGTGACGACCCGGCGGAGCTCGACAGCGAACTCGCCGCGCAGCTGACCGCGATCTGGGCCGAGGTGCTCAGAAGAACCGAGGTCGCGCTGGAATCGAACTTCTTCGATCTCGGCGGGACGTCACGACTCGCGGCCGAGGTCGTCGCCAGGTTGCGCGACGATCTGGGGGTCACCGTGTCCGTGATCGACCTGTTTCGCCGCCCTTCCGTCCGATCGCTGGCGCTGTATCTGTCCCCCCAGGCAGCGGATGGTGTCGCCAGCGAAGCCGCGCAGCGCGGCGCGGCGCGGCGCCAACGGGCCCAGCGAGCGACGGCCCACGATCGCGGTGGCGGCTAGGTTGGGATCGGATGCCCGCCGCCCTCGCCCAGGTTGCGACCTCATTGAGTGAAGTCTCGCGGACACCTGAGCAAAGAAAGCGATGTTGGATGCAAAACAGGAGCCCGAAAAGCTCACGAGTTTGTGGTCCCCGCCCCGGCAGGGTCAAGCAGCGGAAGAAAGGGACCGGCGACCATGGCTTTGTCCGGGCGGAAGATTCACACACTGCGCACACCCGCGTGTTCTCCGGCCGGGGTCCTCCTAACTTATGAGCATCGTCGGTGATCACACGACTCACGAGTGCCATGCGCTACGTCGCAGTTCGCCACCGTACATTCCCGAGATTCTCTTCTGCCACGTGATCTCAACCCCGCAACCCTCATTCATGAAAAACTACTTTCTTTGACCCATGAGATGCCCCACGCTCTCAACTCCGACAGCCAGCAAAGGTGTTGCGTTGCGAGAACTTCGCAAGATCACGCGT
Source organism: Nannocystaceae bacterium (assembly GCA_036479215.1). Lineage (GTDB taxonomy): Bacteria > Myxococcota_A > Polyangia > Nannocystales > Nannocystaceae > FL481. Next base: position 17,800 of record JAZGFE010000230.1, read on the forward strand.
AGCGTGTGATCTTCGGCGGTGCTGGTCTCGAACTCCAAGCTAGCGTGTGAGCGCCATCGCGCGACAATGCGGCGGATTGTTTGGGCAGCGAGGCTGTTACCACCGTTAGGGTCACTGTGGCAGCAAATTTCGACGCACAAACCGGAAGCTACTACAGCAGATCTGCACACGAATTTTAGATCCCCATGTTTCCCAAACACTTGTTCCCACGTCCTCGCGTTGGCTCCCCCAGCCCACTGGCGCTGTGCGAATGCTTGAGCGAACACGGCTGGGCTGAACCAACCACCTGGCGAAACTGCCACGGTAGCTAGCTTGTCGGCTCGTAGTTCGACGACTGTGCCCTCACAGGCATTCAGTTGGGTGAGTAGGGGCGAGCCACTCTCCGAACCGCCATCTGGCCGATCGGGGGATCCCACTTCGCGGGTCATCGCACCCAAAACGCAATGGAATGACGGGGCATTCTCGAGTGCCTCCAAGAGCCCCGACCATGAGGGCGAAAATATTGGGACGCGACCTGATGATGCATCTAACCAATATTTCTGGTTTTCCAGGTTCGTCACCGCGATACGTGTGACGAATGAGTCGCCGCAAACCGCCTGCACCTGACGAAAGACGGCGCTCAACCGGCTCTCAGACGCCCCGCGCATCCCGGGAGGCGCGTCAAAAAGGCGGAACAGTCGCGCGTCGCCCGCGTCATTGTCCATCCCGAGAGGGCCGGGAACCGGGCGAAGCGATTCGGCGTCAAGGCCCAGCTGTGATGCTACAGCGGCTAGCCATCGCTGATCGTGGTGAGTTGGCATGGTCGTGTTTCCGAATGCTCGATCGTCGCTCGTTCCTGAAACTACCACGCTCAGCGCCTCGCCAAGGTTGTGCGACGTTCGGTTCCAGTTCCAGTAGGCCACCGGTGGTTCGACCCGGTGGCCTTATCTTCTCACATGAGGGCGACTATATCATTCGGGATGCTAGGCCACCGCCCATTGCGGTGCTGGTAGGAATGACTCCCATACCGAAAAGTTGAAGGCTGCCAGGCTTGGAGCTGACCACGGTCGTGATCGACTTGTTCTGGTTGAAAGTATGGGACTGCGTCGCTGAGGAATGAGATGATGAGGTGTAGAACGGCCACACGTTGGTAGATTTGCTCTTCGCTATTGCCGAGTAGTCGGACTGCGAGTAGGAGGCGTGGGAGGTCGTCGTAATCTGATAGCCGTTGACCAGGAGGACCTGGTTCGAAATGTTTTGAGCGGTCCCGTTGCTACCAAAGACCTTGTCCCATGCTTGCTGTCCCCCCTTCCACATGCTCGGATTTTTGTACTGGTTGGCGAAGAACCCCTGCGAGAACCACCCGCCGGCCCGAACTTGTAGGTAGGCAAACTTGTCGATCGCTATGTCTACCGTGATTCTCGAAGATGAGGCTTTCTGGTTCAGCGTCTGGGAAACGCTGCTCGATGACGTTCCCCAGAAGCCAACACCAGCGGAGCTGGCACTTTGGGCCCACGAAGAATTGATGTCGGAGCTTGCAGTTGCAGAATCGAAACTAATCTGCGCCGAGGAGCCATTCGCCACCTGCTTCTGTAAGTCGGAAAAAGGAGGCGCGTAGATAGGATCGACTGCGATGTTGCCATTCACCCAGTACTGCGGGTTCATGTAATTTTTTTCAGCAAGTTGGCTGAGGAAACTCCCTTCGGCGGCGTTGATGATGATCTGCGTGTTTCCATTTAGGGTATTGACGGGGTTGCTGGTGTACAGCGTCGCTACTGACTCTGGCGGGATCCCGTCGATGTAGTTGTACAGGCCCGAGGCGCTGCTTTGCACAGGCAACACGCCCTGAATCATCTGGAACTCTTTGTTGCTCAGGTTGAGGCCCTGGCAGAGGGTGTTGTACAAGCCCGCGGTGGCGTCTGGTAGTGTTGCACTCATTGTCTTGTCCTTTGTTGAGGGCCAGTCATGTGGCCGGTACGTGCATCACTATCAGTTCGACTAAGTCCACGTGGAGTGCGTAATCGATTCGGCCGGGCGGAAATGGACAACGCCGTTGCATGGTTCCCAACGGCCGCATCATGGACGGGAAGCAAACTGCCATAGGTGATCTTTCGGAAACCTGTGGGCTCGTTTGCGAACGATGAAAGAGGCAACGATGGCGCGAGGCACGAAATCGGGGCAGGCCTAGACATCACTACCGCGACGCACGCGAGGGTTCGCGCCTTGGAGTCGCCAAACCCAAGCAGCTGCCTGAGGTCCTGGAAGCATCAAGCTGCGTTTTCGTGGATGCAGGTGCGCCGATGGCTCACAAAATCGGCAGCGAGATGGCCCTCGCGTCTCTGCGAACTCGATGGCGCTCACCGAGGCGCAGTCGAGATTCTGGCGAGCGTTCCGCAGCAGGAACCCCGCGCGGGCGGATGCTGATCAGCGATGCTACGGGGACGCGACGAAGATCGGCGGTCTCCAATGCGTTTGGGGCCGACAGCCGTGTCATCGCGTTCGGGCCGAAGGCGATGACACGGAAAAATGCGACGGATCGGTCCGCCCGCCGGACAGCATCGAGTACTACGTGACCTCGCGGCCACTGTCGTCTGAGGTGGCCCAGTCCTCACTGGCAATCGATCCATATGACAGAAGACCTTCCACTACACGTCGTCTTGATCGAGCCTGAACCCCTCCGGCAGCTCGCGGTCGAGCTCGGATTCGCCGGCATCGACTGTGAGATGTTCGTGTTCGACGAACTCGATCGCGCGATCCGATATCTAGGTGGCGCCCGCAAGGTGCCGGGCGCGCTCATTGTGGACATCTCGTACCTCGGCACGTGCGAGAGCCCGGCACTGGCCCAGCTCGAGGCGCAGGCGCATCTTGAGGAAACGAAGATCTTCGTGATGACCGAGTCTGGAAAAGCGACCGATGTCGACGTCGCGCTGCTTGGCCCGTTCAGTTTCGGGGGTGGACTCCAACGACCAACGAGGTCTCTCGTCGGCGATATGCTCGCGCGGACGGTCATCTCGGCGTGCAGACCCGACAAGCCGGGGGCCGAGGCCGCATAGACCGTACGTCAAGTTCGTCTCGGTCCCGGTCGGATCCCACGTGACGGTTTCAACGCCGTGCCTGGCTTGAACTGCACCACGATCCCAAACCTGGAACGAACCGCCCCTGGGCCCGTGATGGGCACGCGGCGACATGAAGCTCGTCTCTGCTCAGACCGCCTGCAGGTGTTCGCGCCGACCAGCTGCCGCTCGGCAGGTCCGTGGATCGACCCGGCCGCGCGGGCCGACCCCGACCACCTGGGCATCGACGACGCCGACATCTCCTTGTTCGAGTCCCAGACTCGCGCAGGCGCGGCCCTGATCGCGTAGCGACACGGACAAACCGACATCACAGCTCGAGATTCAGGCGACGGCACCGCCTCGGTGGGGGCGGTATTCGATCGAGGTGCGTTTGACGACTACAGCGGGCACGCGTACGCCGGATTCACGGAGACCTCGCCTGCATGCGACGCATGCACGGGGAGCTGCGTCGATAGCTGCCCTGAATTCCCGGGCTGGAAGAATGCCGCAGATCCCACGCCACGCGTCCCCCCCCGGCGCCGGCAGTGGGCAAGGGCTGGGACCTCAGCCATTCCCGACGACTCGTCCCGGTCTACGACTCACTGAGACGACATCGATCGATCCTCGGATGCGGCGAATTCCCCCGCGCACCCCACAGCTCCGAACCCGTCTCGAGTGCCCGTCGTTTAGTTACCGATCTTCACCTTCACTTCTCCCGCGAGTCTCGCTTGGCCGCTGCGACCTCCTGACGATGTGTCCGCCATTGTCGGTTGCTCGGACGCTGCCATCGACGGCACACGTAACTCGACCGGATCGCCGCGTACGATCTCGCGCCGCGAGTCGAGCACGATTCCGAGCGACACCCTCTCCTCCACCTGCAGCACCAAGATTTTTCCGTTGACGCGCCGCGGGTGGCCTTTTTCGTAGGGAATCCGCAACCCGTGCTCCGGGGAGTAGGCATCGCCTTTGTGCACGACTTCGAGCATGTTGCCCCGTACGATGCCGCGGGCCTTGCCCATGTTCACGATCACAAACTGGTACTCGCCGGCCAGTTTGACCTCGCGAATCACATCGACCACCGCGCCAACATCGCTGACTTGGGCTTCCACTGGCCGCACACGCAGGAATCGATTGCGGAGCTCCCCGACTTTGTATCCCCGCTCGATGGGCCGCAGAGAGTCTACGATTTTCGCTTCCGCGGACTTCTTGGCCAAACTCTGCACATAGACCTCGCCGACGATCTCGACCAAATACCCCAGGCGCTTGCCCTTCTTGTGGCGCCTGCGTCGCCTCTTGCTCCTGCTCAGGTCGTAGATCGGCCGCTGCACTTCGTAAACCGCGAGCCGCTCCCCGGCGACCGGGGGCCTCGCGGGATCGTAGCCGATATAGGCGGTGTCCATATCGGCCATCATCACCTTCGCCCTGGCGCCCCCGATCACCTCCATGTCATGCTCGAGCTGGGCCTCGTCGATATATGCAAACTGATTGAGCACGTGAGCAAGTTGGGTATCCGGCGGGCGGTAGTCGGCGCGACTAAAGCGAAGGCGCGGCGCCGCTTCTTCGACTTCGTCTTGCCGACTAAAGGGGTCGCTGAGCCGAACGCGATCGCCAGGGAAGATCCAATGCGCATTGGTGATCTGCTCGTTGAACGACCAGATCTTGGGCCACAAATAAGGGTCGCGAAAATACTGTTGACAGATAGCCCACAAAGTATCGCCCTTATCGACGATATGGAACTCGGGAGGGGCCGAGATGAAACCCGGCTGGGCTCGTGTCAGACCATACATCTCGGGACCGAGCACCCGATGCCCCACCACCTCGTTGCCGTCGGCATCGTGGCGTACCTTGGCACCGCGCGTGCGATCCGCTGGGCCACCACGGGGTTGGTCGGTGAACCCGGGGGTCTGGCGCGTGGATGGGTCCACACGCGCACCGGCGGGGGGACTGTAGATGTCGCGTGGGGCCGGGGGGCGGCTGCCACCCCGGGAAGGGGGTGCCGCGGTCGCAGGCCGCGACGAAATTGCCCCGAAGGCAAGGACTAAAAAAACACCCGGGGTCGCAGGTCGCATGGGTCACTCTCCGCTCACTGGAAGTTGGTCGAGTCGCTTCCTCGCAAGGCGCGACGCTTCGGACCGAGGATACGCAGCGATCAGCTGCGTGAGCACATCACGGGCGTTGGCGCCATCGCCGAGGCGACCATAGCAAAGCCCAATCTTCAACAACGCGTCGGCGGCCTTGTTGCCGCCACCGTAGCGCTCGACAACGTCGGTGAACGCCGCGAGGGCCTCGGTATATTGGGCCTGGTCATAGGCCGCTTCCCCTTGCCAATACAGAGCATTGTCAGCGTATGCATGGTCCGGATACCGACGCGAAAGCGTCGCAAATGCCTCTTTTGCGCTGGCGTGGTCGCCCCCACGATACAGTCGCATCGCCGCCTTGTACGCGTCCACAACGTGATCTTGGTGCCTGCTCCTACGTACGCGCCGTCGCTCCGACTTTTTGTTGCCCTTGGTCAGATCCACGAGACGGCTACCCACCAATCGATAGCTCTTGGTCGCACGGGCATCGGGGCTGGCGACAGCGCCCGCACCGACGGACGCGCTCGGTTCCCAGCTCGGGGTTGGGGACGCGGCCGGATCTGCCGCCAGATCTGCTGGCGACCTGCCCTGTCCCGCCGAGGGTACGGCGCCCTCCGAAGCCCTCGCGGGTTCGGCTCCCGCGCCCCTATTGGTGAACGTCGTTTCCCCGGCGACCCACACAGCCCCACCTGGAACCGCACCGGCGCGTGGAAGTGCCATGTGTCCCGCGGCCGAATCCGTCTTGCCCGTGCCGGGCGTCAGCTTCACCATCGGAAGGTTTTGGTAGCTCGCCCGCGCCGCCGAGGCGCCCCGAGTTGCATCGGTCGAACCAGCAGCCGCATCTGCAGTCGCGTGATCCGGCATCGTGCCAGGAGACACGCGGGCGTCTTCGAGTTTGCGGATTCGGCTTTCGAGCCTGCGTACGCGCTGGCGAAGCGCCGCGCATTCGCCTGAGGTCTCCTCGCACCCGCCGTCGCCCAGGCCAGGCGTCGTCGAGTCATCTGCATTTCTTGCGCAGGAAGCCGCTGCCAGGAGGGCGAGGGAGCACGCGCTCAAGGTGACGTGACGATACATAGGAGTTGGACCCATACCAGGCTAGCAACGCACCCGCGAACCGAGCAAAAAACGGGCGGACAGCCCGATCCGAGACCCGACCGACCGCCGGCACATGTCCGGGACTCACGGAGCCTCCGGGTTTCGCGCGGTCCACCCCGCCCGCACGACGAGCACCTCATGCCATTTTCCCGCGGCGCCACCGAGGGCGTGCACGAGCTCGGGGAAGGGCAGCGAAGCCAACGGCGGGCTAGCTGGGTTCACCGGGTTCACTGGGTTCACTGGGTTCGCTCGGCTCACTGGACCGGACGCGACCTGCGACCACACCGGACGCAGCGACAGGCCACCACGCCGATCGCAGCCGACCGACGCACCCACCAGCTGCCCGCGCGGACCCGCGACCCGCCGGGCCCGATCGTACCACCCGCGCAGCGCCCATAGCTGCGGCGCGACCTCGTAGCGGAAACCCGCCGCGTCACGGAACCCCCCCGCATCACGGAACCCCCCCGCATCTCGATCGCCGCGCTCCCGCCAACGACAATGTGCGACAAAATCGTCGGGCATGTCCCAGTTGGCCGGCCGCACGGCGACCCAACCGGGCCCACCGCCCCGCAGCGGAGGGCGTTGACGGGCCGCCTCGCGGTGCGCATCGAGGGTACGCGGTTGGGCTCGCCCGCATCCCATCGCCACGACGAACCCGAGGAGTGCCGCCAAGAAAACCGTCACACTGCATATGTGGCCACCACGGCGACCGGCCGCAGCGGTAGATCTGGGCTCCAGCCGAGGAGGCGCGTACCCGAACGTGTCACCCACCGAAGACATGGGCGGTGGCGAGTCCGCCGGAGAGCGTCCGCCTCTAACGCCGAAACGGAAGTTGGCGCCGCCCCGCCGTCATCAAGCGACGCTGTCGCGACAACAACAGACGCGATACCGCCCGCCAGCGCCTCAGATCTCGCTGCAACACCCGGTCAGCACACGTCCGGCCCACCGCACGATCCTCCGTCCCGGAGACGACGCGCTCGCCGAGCCATGCGCCGAGGCCCCAGCCCGCGACGGGCAAGACAGCGCACAGCAGCAGGAAGAACGCGGCCGCAAACAACGTGTCGCCGCCGCCGAGCAGCAGCGCGGCGCCCCCAACGAGCACCGTCCCCCCCAGAAACGCACCTGCAGGGCGGCAGATACCGAGCCAGCGCGCTCCCGCGTGGGCGACCTGCTCCAGATGCCGTGAGCCCGCGCTGGTGCGCATCTGGATGGCGAGCTGCCCGCTCCCCGCAGGCGAGGCCCCGTCTTCGACACGCACCTCGACCTGACCGCAGAAATCGTCGTGGAGAACGCGCATTCGCAGGCCGCGTCCCTCGAGCGGCTCACGGAGGGTCAGGTAGCCGTGACGCGCGGGGAAGTTGCTCGCGCAGATCCGGTCGAGCAACGCCAAGAGCCGAGAATACTCGCCTTGTACCTGCTCCTGCCCGGGACCCGCAGGTAGCCAAGCGCAGTCCACATGCCGTTCGTACTCCATGCCACCAAGCGTAGCCCTCACCGCGCTGCGCGACCACGTCCCCTCCCCCGCGTTTCCCCGCTCTCCCTCCCCGGCCCACCTTACCGACAGCGACCTTGGATGAAGCGTCGGCTGCACCCTCGCCCCACACACGCATGCCGTGTGGCCTGCCCACGACCACCAGCGCGTAATGCGCCAGGCCTCGGGGCTCCGCCGGACCGGATCGACCCCGTATCTCGGCACGACGCGCACCACCCCTCCCCGATGGCGGCGGCTCGGGCATCCCACGCATGTCCGGTCTTTCGCGCCGCCCCACGGGTTCGAGACGTGGACGGAAGGAACCAAGCTGGTTATATCCCTGCCCCGCAGGAGCAAAGCTGTCATGTCACGTCGAAACAAGATCACCATCGTAGGCGCGGGCAATGTGGGTGCGACCACGGCCCACTGGGCTGTACAAAAACATCTCGGGGACGTGGTGCTCGTGGACATCCGCGACGGATTTCCCCAGGGCAAGGCACTCGACCTGGCACAGTCCTCGCCCGTAATGGGCTTTGACTGCCAACTCACTGGCACGTCGAACTACGAGGACACCGAGGGCTCGGACGTGGTGGTCATCACCGCTGGCGTACCCCGCAAGAAGGACCCGGTCACCGGCAAGTACACCGGCCGAGACGAACTGGTGGAGACAAACCGCAAGATCGTCGGCTCTGTAACGCGAGAGGTCGTCAAGCATTCGCCCGATGCGATCATCGTATGCGTCGCCAACCCCCTCGACGCCATGTGCCACGTCGCGTACCAAGAATCGGGTTTTCCGAAGGAGCGCGTCATCGGCATGGCAGGCGTACTCGACACGGCCCGCTACAAGTACTTCCTCTCCGAGGCGCTGGCGGTGAGCGTAGAGGATATCCACGGCATGGTCCTCGGCGGCCACGGAGATACGATGGTCCCCCTGCCCTCCCACACCTCAGTGGCCGGCATACCACTCACCGAACTGCTTGCGCAGGAGACAATCGATCAAATCATCCAACGTACGCGCAAAGGAGGGGGCGAGATCGTCGGGCTGCTGGGCTACTCTGGTTACTATGCCCCGGCGGCGTCGAGCTGTGCGATGATCGAAGCCATTGTCCGCGACCGCAAACGTGTCCTCCCCTGCGCATGCCTGCTCGACGGCCAATACGGCTACAATGGTCTCTATATCGGCGTGCCCGCGGTCATCGGCAAAGGAGGCGTCGAGCGGGTCATCGAGATGAAGCTCGGATCCAAAGAAAAAGAAATGCTCGAAGTTTCCGCCAACGCCGTGCGCGACGTGGTGAAAATCCTGCCGTACTGACCTCCGGCGCACCCAAGGCAGCAGACCCTTCCACCTCCCTCACCCACGAGAACAGCTCATGAAGATCCACGAGTACCAGGCCAAGGACCTGTTGGGGGCCCAAGGCGTGCCCGTGCCCCTGTCGCAGGTGGCGTTTTCTCCGGCCGAAGCGAAGGCCGCAGCGACCGATATCATCTCCAAGACCGGCAAGCCCACGGTCGTGGTCAAATCTCAGATCCACGCCGGCGGCCGCGGGAAGGGCCGCTTCGTCGAGCATCCGGAAGTCGGGGGTGTGAAGGTCGTGGCCGGAGCGGACGCCGCCTACGATGTGGCAGGGCGCATGCTCGGCTGTCGACTGGTCACGGTACAGACCAGCCCCGAGGGCAAGGTCGTCCAACGCCTCCTGATCGAACAAGGCATCGATATCCAGCGCGAGCTGTACCTGGGCATCACGCTCGATCGCACCCTCGGGCGCGTCACCATCATGGCTTCGACCGAAGGGGGCACCGAAATCGAAGAGGTCGCGGAGCACAACCCCGAAAAGATCATGCACGAGCCCGTGGACCCGGCGGTCGGACTCGGTGCCTTCCAGTCCCGCAAGCTCGCCTACGGACTCGGGCTCTCCGGTCGCACCGCCTCCGCTTTCGCCAGATTTCTCGGCAAACTCGTTGCGGCCTACGACCAGCTCGATTGCTCCCTGCTCGAGGTCAACCCCTTGGTGATCACGGCCGACGGTGATGTGCTGGCCCTCGACGCAAAAGTCACGTTCGATGACAATGCCTTGTTTCGCCACCCCGCGCTCGAGGAGATGCGAGACCCCGAAGAAGAGGACCCCGCCGAACTCGAGGCAAAACAATGGGATCTCAGTTTCGTCAACCTCAACGGCACCATCGGCTGCATGGTCAACGGCGCCGGCCTGGCCATGGCGACGATGGACATCATCAAGTTCTTCGGCGCCGAGCCTGCCAACTTCCTCGATGTGGGCGGCGGTGCCACGACTGAACGTGTCACCGCCGCGTTCAAGCTGATCACGCGGGATCCCAAGCTGAAGGGAATCTTGGTCAATATCTTCGGCGGAATTATGAAATGCGACACGATCGCGCACGGCGTGATCGCGGCGGTACAAGACGTCGGTCTACGCGTGCCTTTGGTGGTGCGACTCGAAGGGACGAACGTGGAGGAAGGACGCAGGCTGCTCAACGAAAGCGGCCTCAATGTCACCACGGCAGATTCGCTGCGCGACGCAGCGGCCAAAATTGTGGAGCGAGTGCGATGAGCATCCTAGTCGACAAGAACACCCGCCTTATCGTTCAGGGGATCACCGGAAGCGTCGGCAAGTTTCATGCCGAACTGTCCGTGGCCTACGGCACCAGCGTCGTGGGTGGCGTCACACCCGGCAAGGGTGGGCAGACCGTACTCGGCACGCTGCCTGTCTTCGACACAGTCGCAGATGCGCGCCGGGAGACCGAAGCCAACGCCACGGTGATCTTCGTGCCGCCACCTTTAGCAGCCGACGCGATCATGGAAGCTGCGGAAGCCGGAATCGAACTGATCGTATGCATCACGGAGGGTATCCCGGTGCGCGACATGGTGACCGTTAAACGCTACATTGAGGGCCGACCGAGCCGCTTGATCGGGCCCAACTGCCCCGGGGTGATCACCCCGGACCAGTGCAGGATCGGCATCATGCCCGGCTATATCCACAAGCCCGGTCGGATCGGCGTGATCTCGCGCTCCGGCACCCTCACCTATGAGGCCGTACACCAACTCACCAGTTTGGGCCTCGGCCAGACCACGGCGGTTGGGATTGGCGGCGATCCGGTTAACGGCACCAATTTCGTCGACGTCTTGGAGCTGTTCAACGCCGATCCGGCAACGGAGGGGATCGTACTCATCGGCGAGATCGGCGGTTCCGCCGAAGAGGACGCTGCGGCCTATATCAAGGCCAACGTGAGCAAGCCGGTGGTCGGTTTCATCGCGGGTCAAACCGCGCCTCCGGGGAAGCGAATGGGCCACGCAGGTGCCATCATCGCCGGTGGCAAGGGCACGGCAGCGGACAAACTGACGGCGCTTCGGGGTGCCGGGGTGCGCATCGCTGAAACGCCGTCCGATATCGGTTCGACCATGGCGACGCTGATGGGCTAAGGGGGAGGCTTCGGCATCGCTCTGGCGGGCGATGCCAAAGTGATCGGGCGACAGGGAGACGCAGCGCCTCGCGGTCATGGACCAGGGGGAAGGTTTGCCCCCCAAAGGCCCAAATGGGTCCCCCACGGGCACGGCGCTCGACGTGCGCATAGAGCTCCAGGAACTGAGCGCGTGGACGAAGTCCCACGCATGGTCGATGTGCCAGCACAAGCGCTCGAGACCCGCCATGCGGCGCCGTTCACAGACAGCGCCTCGCCACCATCCGAAGCGCGTGTGGGGGAGATCGAGCGCGGCGAAAGCTTGGGCCGCTATGTCGTGCTCGGCCTCCTCGGCAAAGGCGGCATGGGCATGGTGTACGCCGCGTACGACCCGGAGCTCGATCGAAAAGTCGCGCTGAAACTGCTGATCTCCGGAGACTCCCCGCTTCCCGTCGACACGGGATCCGACACTTCCTGCCAGCGCGTGCGGTTGATACGCGAAGCACAGGCGCTGGCCAAACTCTCCCACCCCAATGTCATATCCGTCTACGACACGGGAACCGTGGATGGCCGGGTCTTCATGGCGATGGAGTACGTAGAAGGCGTCACGCTGCGCGAGTGGGGGGCCGAAACCCACCGCAACTGGAGGGAAGTCCTCGCGATGTACGACAAGGCCGGAGAAGGTCTCGCAGCAGCTCACGCCGCAGGTCTGACGCATCGCGATTTCAAGCCCGGGAATGTGATGGTCGGCGAAAGCGGTGGCGTCTACGTATTGGATTTCGGGCTCGTACACGACCGCCCCGCAGCCCCCACACAGCCCTGGCCTCCCGCCTGCGACGGTGATCTCACGATCCCCGACCCCCCAACGCTCCCCGACGGAGGTCTGGGGCCAGCCAACGCCGCCATGGAAAACACCGCGGATGTCACCGTGGCACACCCCGGCGCCAACGCGGGACCCCCCCCCTCGGTCACCGGCCTCAGTGGACGCAGTGGGCACAGTTCGGAGTTGACGGAATTTGGATCGGCGATGGGTACCCCCGCATACATGCCACCGGAGCAATACGAGGGTACCGCCACCCACGCGCGAAGTGACCAGTTCAGCTTTTGCGTCGCCCTCTACGAGAGCCTCTACGGCGAACGACCCTTCAAGGGTCCATCGTTCGATGATCTGCATCGCGCAACATTGCGGGGTGTGATCGCCGATCCTGAGGACACGTGCGGGGTTCCCAACTGGGTCCGGAGCATCGTCCTCAAGGGACTCGCAACCGACCCCACGCAGCGCCACGCGAACATGCCAGAGTTGCTGGAACGGTTGCGCCGCGATCCGGTGCAGCGTCGGCGACAAGTCGCGGCGACGCTACTCGGCCTCGGCGTGTTGGTTACCGGCGTATGGGCCTACCTCGCGTCACAGGCCGCGCCTCCCACGGTCTGCGGACGTGGCAAGGACCAGGTGGCGCAGGTTTGGAACCAGGGCGCGGAGCAAGAAGGCCGCGTGGCTTTCATTGCTACAGGGCTCGCCTACGCCGCGAGCGCCCATGCGGGCGCGAGCGAGATCCTGGCCCAATATGCGGACGACTGGTCGGTGATGCACAGGCAGACTTGCGAGGCGACCCGCGTGTGGGGGGAACAGTCCGAGGCGCTCCTCGATCGCCGCATGAGTTGCCTCCGACGGCGGATCGACGCCCTCCGGGGCCTCGTGAGCGTCTTTCGCCAGGCCGACCCGGGGACGGTGACCCGCGCCACGAACACTGCCATGAGCTTGCCCGATCTCTCTGGATGCGAGGACACCGAGGCGCTTCTGGCACGAATTGCGTTGCCGGAGGCGGCCGAAGCACGTGAACGGGTGACGCAGCTCCAAGCCCGTCACGCCGAGCTCACGCAGTTGGTCAACTCGGTCCAACTCGACGACGCACGGCCGAAGGTCCACGAGCTGATCCAAGACGCCGAGGAAGTTCGCTATCGGCCCATCCTCGCGGAAGCCCACGGACTGCTGGCCATTCTTGAGAGCATGGCGGGCGACACCAAGCTGGCTATCCCTGCGAGCCGCACGGCGATGTATATCGCCGAAGCCGTGGGGTCTTACGAGGTGGCCGCCCACGCGTCGCTCAACCTCATGTGGAACGACGTCTACATGTCGCGTAATTTCGACAAGGCGGCGGACTACCAGAGCCACTCCGAGGCGCTCTTGGAGCGCGCGGGGGAACCACCACTGTTGGTTGCCCGCATGTATCGGGTCCAAGCAGCGGTGCTGGAACCGCAAGGGCGCAGCGACGAGAGAGAAGTCTTCGCCCGCAAAGAGCTCGAGATCTATCGAGAACACCTTCGTCCGGGTGACCCTCGCACGACTCGCGCCCTCGTCATGCTCGCCTACAGTGTAGCCAGCCCGCTGCGACAAGACACCGAAGAAGCCGCAGCACTGATCCGCGAGTCTTTGGAGATAGGACGTGCACGCGCCTCCGGGGGAGTGTCAGAAATTTTGTGTATGGGCGAACGAGCTGAGAAAGTACGGAAGCCATGCCCAGACGAACACAGACAGTAATCGCCGCAACGGACGACACTAAAATACGCGTCTCACTCCAAGACAAGCTACTCGATGAGCTCCTTAAAGGCTGCACGACC
>JAZGFE010000231.1:0-22541 GCA_036479215.1 Nannocystaceae bacterium
TCATCACTAGAAGAAATACCCCTCCCAAAACTACACATCCCTCCACAGTCTCGCTCCACCTCCAAACAAAACATTCCTCCTCCTGACCCCGTCTGCCTCATACACAAAAAATCTGACACCCTCACCATCCGGCCACGGCGGCCGACCTCCCCCATTTCCGACTTCACCCAAAACTGGCACCGTACACGCGCCGCCCGAGTGCGGGCGCTTGTGCGTGATGGTCGCAATCGACGGACTCAATCCCACCGACCCCGGCGTGCTGTTGCTCTCAACCGTTGCCGCCCGGCGCCGGAACTCCAGCACCGTGTTGGCATACTGCGGAGACATCCCCGGCGCGCCGGAGGACGCGGTCCGCCTCATCCTCGACGTGCGCGAGCGGGTCGGATCTGCGCACACTTGCCAGGCCGCCTCGTTGGATCCGTCCTGTTCGCCCCACGCCCTGACGTTGGGATCCTTCGCCACCGCGTTGTGCTGGCCACGCCCCCATCTCGGCAAGGAGTTCACCTTGCGCACCTTGGCGGAGGCCGGGCTCCTTCTCGCCGACGGCGGCGAGCTGTACTGTGCAGCGCGTAAGAAAAAGGGTGGGAAGACGCTCGCATTGGCGATGCGAGCGCTGATGGGTCAGACAGAAACCATCGCCCGCAAGCACGGGTACCATCTATATCGCTCCATCCGAACCAGAGCCTTCGACGAAACTTTGGCCCGTACCTACGCCACGCGTTTCCTACGGTTCGCCGACACTGCACTCGGCGAGTTCGAGCTCGAAACCACGCCGGGCGTGTTTTCCCACCGTGGACTCGACGCCGGTACTCGCTGTCTTATCGAGCACCTCGAGCACCTCGAGCACGTGCGCGCGCAGGCGCCCACCAGCGAGCCCAGCTACTGCATCGATCTGTGCTCTGGAGTCGGACCGTTGGCCATATGGTGGGCCAAACGATGGTCCGCGAACTCCGTCCTCGCTATCGAGACCAACGTGCTGGCGGCCGCGATGATCCGACGCAACGCCGACCGCCTCGGCATCGGGAAGCGACTGACCGTCCGCAATGGTGACGGCCTCGACCGGGCAGATCCTGTCTGCGCTCCACTTCTCGGATCGTGCGAGATCGCGCTATGCAACCCGCCGACGCACGCGAGCCCCGAAGAACTCGCCCGGCTGCTGGGAGAACTGCGTCCGTTCATGGCTCGAGACGCTGCGGCTCATATCGTTGTGAATCGACCCGGCTCGGCGACAGCGGCACTAGAACAAAGCGGCGCGAGGCTGCAAGTGTTCCCCTACCCCGGCTACACCGTGCTGACCGCCCGGTGGTCGTAGACGCAACCTCGGCATCACATCCGGAACGACCCGAACCTACGTTCGTGTCGAGCGCGACGAAGGTCTCGCCGCAACACGCGAACAATCACCGCATACAATCCCCAGATGGCCATGCCCACGAGCAAGCCCGTGACCATATCCGTGAAGACCGGCGCTTCCACTCGCACCTGCCGAAGCTCCCCCACCGCCCGAAGCAGACCCGCGAACACGAACATCAGGAGCGTGGAATACAGGCCCGCTCGCAACAGGCCCAACCCCCACCAGCTGCGCCGCCCCGCCAACACGGATCGACCGGTATCAAGCCAGCCCACGAGGAACGCCAACCATGAAGCGACGGTCGGCCACAGCAACCAACCGACGATCCCTGCCAAGCCGGAGATGGCCAGAGCCAGCTGTTGTGGCGAGGTGACGCCGTCGTGCACACGGCCACCATACCAGCCCCGTAGCCGTGCGCGCGCGCGCGCGCACGCAGCCGCCAGCGCGCCCCAGGCTCGGCGTACGCGCGGCTGCGAGTGCCTACGACCGCTCTAACCTAGCCTTCCTCCACACAAACCGATGGCGTGAGGCCCTCCGGTCCCTCTATGGATGGAGGCTGGCACACCGAGCCCTCCGGACAGTCATCCGCGTCGGGCCGGCAGTCGCCACACAGCGCCAGCCCTTCATCATCGGGTATGACCACGCAGTGCCCTTCGCAAGCTCGCCTTCGGCATCACACACGTTGCCGTCCGCGAGGAAGCCCGGAACGACACACTGGAGGTAGAAGCCGTTGCCAGCCGGACCCCCACCACCACCACCACCACCTGGACCCACGACGTCAACGAACACACAGAGGGTCTTGTCGCCATCGGTACAATGCGAACTGTCCGCACACTCACCACAGGTCTTGCGGCCCAATCCCTGGAACACTTCGCCGCAGTAATTCCCCTCGGCGCAACCGTCGTCCGCATCGCAGCTTTCCCCTAACGCGCCGTCGGAGCACGTGAAGTAGGGATTGTTGGGCCCGATGGCCAGCTGCGTACAGTTGATCCCGGTTCCGGCTGCGACGCAATCCGCATTCTCGCCGCAGTCGGAGCACACCGCACCGCCGAACACGGCGTCGTGGCAGAAGCCCGTCGCGCACTGGGCACCGTCGGAGCACGCAATACCGACGCCCCACAACGACGGCTCGCCTTCATCTCCGCCATCCTCGCCTCCACCATCCTCGCCTTCACCATCCTCGCCTCCGCCATCCTCGCCTCCGCCATCCTCGCCTCCGCCATCCTCGCCTCCACCGTCTTCGCCTCCACCGTCCTCGCCTCCCATGGGATCGCCGCCGGTCGCAGAAGCGTCGCCGCCGACCGCTCCATTGGTCTTATCAACCTTCTCATCCCGGACAGTCACGTTCTTGACGCCGCAACCGGAAGCGGCCGCCAGCGCAGCGCGAGCAACAGGGACAGTGAGGGCGTTCTAGAAAACAGACCGTGGTGTCGTGTGTCTCGAATCATGGAGGTACCTTTGGTAGAGAGCGGCGCCCAGCTGCCGGAGCGTCCACCCCGAAAGGGGGGATCGGTGTCCCCGCTCCGACGCCACCAGCGGGAACCGCGAGGACCCGAACAAGCGGGCGCAGCGAAGGTATTCGCCGGGTACGTGCGATTGTGACAGCCGTCAGGGTGCAAGGGTGGGCGAGATGTCTCACTGACGGGCGCCGACTTCAGTAGGCTACGCGACTCCATGACGGTTTCGTGACCTGCATCGACAACAACACAAGCAACTCGCGCCACGGTGCTTCGGGAGCGCGACCCGGGGCGAATTGCTAACATGCGGCGGGCGGGCGTGGGCGCGCAGCCCTTGTCACACCTCCAACTGGGCCCGCCGCGACGCGCTCCACGATATCAAGGCGCCGGCATCGCTATTCAACTCGGCGTACAGCATCGACGCGGCGCAACGATGCACATGATGGGCCGTTGGATGACCCTCTCTCGCCACGGCTATCGCCTCGTTCGCACTCGGCTTGCGGCAGGGGCCGGATACGCATGGAAACGCGACACGCTCCACCTGCCTATCTCTCTCGAATTGGGCATCGAGCCGTGGGCCATCTACGATCCCGCGGGCCAACGCGTGGACCTGCGTCCACAGACAACCTCGCGCGCGCCGACCTTGTTCGACGTCACGTTGAGAATCGATCCAGCCTACGAAATCCGTGTATCGGGGCCGATCTTGCGGGCCATTCGCGTGGGGCCGGTCGTCATGCTCGGCAGTGGACATGCATGGGGCGACGGCTCCGACACCCTCGTGCTCCATGCCGTGCAGCCGTCCGGTGTCACGCGAGAGATCAGCCGACTAGGTGGTATGGAACTGGAGATCGGAGTGGGCGCCACACTGTGGTTTGCCCGCGACAAGTAGAACGGAGACCGGATCAACTCGCCCACCACCCGCAGCGGCGCAAGTTGCTGCAAACGTGCTCGGCAAGCACCGTAGGCAAATCCGGATGGACGCCCGGATGGCTCGCCAGATGGAGTCTCGGGTGTGGATGCTGTCCACCGAAACGCTCCAGCCTTCCCCGAAGATCTCTCGCTAGGTTTCCGCCAAACAACAAATATGGCAACACAACCAAATCCGCCACGCCTTGTTGCAGAGCCGAGGCAAGCGCCACCTCGACCGTCGGTAGAGCCGCGGCCAGAAACGCCACGAACGGTCCCTCCACCGGCCACGCGCCTCCGAGAGCCTCCGCCACACGCCGCAACGCATCGACAGCCCCTGGATACGACGAGCCTCGGCCCACCACCAGCAACTCGGGTGTCGCGGGGCCTGGCGGATACACGGCCATCACCTGCTCACGGGCCAAAGCGATCAACGCAGGGGCCTCTCCCAATACTGGGGTGAGCTCGATCTCTGCCCCCGGCGATCTCGACCGCGCCGCCTCCAACGCTCGGGGTAGGTCCCGCCCGGCGTGCGCAGCATCAAACAAGAGCAGAGGCACCACCAGGACCCGCCGGTACTGCTCGAGGAGTCGAGCGAGCTCGGTGCCTAGCGTCGGCGCTGCGGCCCCGAGATAAGCGAACGCGAGCGCCGACGCGTCGCAGCGCCGCGCCACCTCGGCCACCAACGCCTCGAACGCTCGGTTCGCGGAAGTGCATGCGCTTCCATGACCCACCATCAGCACGGCAAAACGCCCCGAACCAACCCCCGACCCCATGGCAGCGACGATCCCGGACGCGGCCGGATCAGGAAACAGCCACCGCTGCGATCACGCGCCCACCCGCGTCGTCCAAGCCCAGCGCTGCCATGGCCTCGGGAGGAACAAGCAAGTCCTCCGCTTCACCTGCTGGGCGTCCCACCAAGGTGCGTACCACTCGGACGCGCGGCGCCTCGTCTGTGATGCGCGCCACAAGTGCGTCGGTACCCGCGCCCTCGTCCAGCGAGCCCATGTTTGCCTGGAACCAACGTGAGCCGCGTACGGTGCGGATTTGATCCGTCTCGGCCTCAAGATGAGGCCCACCATCGAAGGGATCGACCCGAGAACAATACGAGAAGCCACTCCGCTCAAGCAGATGCCTCGCCCCCTCCGTAGCGGGACCGACCCGACCGATGACGGCCTGCGCCGCCATTGGAAGAAGCTCGACATAGATAGGGGTGTCCGGAAAGAGCTGCCCGAGGAAGCGATTATCGAGCCGGCTCAGCGCGTCGGCGTAGGCGTAGGCCAAGCCGGTGCACTTCGCTCCTATCGCATCCCATAAGTCGGACTGCAGCTCACCGGCCTTGCCACGCCGTAGCGGCGGCAACAACTCCGCTAGCACGCGATCCCGAAACCAACCGCGCAGGCCCGCGATGACCACGAAACGGGAGAACGAGAGCAAGCGCCCAAGTTTTTGTGGATGGGAACGCAGCCGTGGATGCAAGACCAAGCCGCCAATCTCGGTGGGCCCCCGCTCGGTGCTCCCCAGTGTGAGCGTGGTGAGCACACGGCTGAGCTTGCGACCCGCCGCATCTGCCCCGCTGATCACGGCACTGCACTCGCGCTGGTCGACCGAGAAATAGTAATGCGCGCGCTCAGGGGTGCCGTGCTGGGCAAAGATCGACGCAGTCCCCACCACTGCACCATGTGGATCTTCGAGCACGAATAGGAGGTAGCGCTCCGGTCGAAAAACCTCGCGTGATCCCTCGAAGCCTGCGGCTGAGCGCGCCAACAACTCGCGCACCATCCGACGATCGGGCGCGAGGTTCAACGTATTGAGGTGGGACGCCAACGCCAAGATAGCGTCTTCGTCGTCGGGGCCGGCTTGACGAAAAAGGAACACGGGGCCACGGACTCTCCCACAAAAACGGTCGCGCGTGGCCTAAAACGGTATGTCGTCGTCGGCGGGACCTGTAAAGCCACCACCACCGCCGCCAGGCTCGCCCGGGTTCGCTCCGGCATCCGGACCGGCCAAACCACCGCCATCACCTTCTCCAACACCCCCACCGGCCCCAGCTCCACCTGGTCCTGCGCCACCTGGTCCTGCGCCACCTGGTCCTGCGCCACCTGGTCCTCCCGAGTCTGTACCTCCTTCGCCCCGGCCACCGAGAAACTGCACCGTCTCCGCCACGATTTCGGTGCTGTACTTCTTGACGCCGTCTTTGTCCTCATAGGAGGTGGTGCGCAGCCGCCCTTCCACGTAGACCTGTCGACCGCGGGACAAGTAGTTGTTGGCGTGCTCCGCCTGTTTGCCCCACACCGTTACGCGGTGCCATTCGGTTTCCTCCACACTCTCGTTCGTCTGCTTGTTGAGGTAGCGACGCGTGGTGGCCAGATTGAGACGGCCCACGGCCGTACCACCTTGTGTATAGCGAAGCTCAGGGTCGCGCCCCAAGTTTCCGATCAGAATCACCTTGTTGACACCAGCCATGGTTGGCTCCCTTCAAGAGTTGCGATGTTTGACTTCCGAGCCGCGCTTGACAAGATGGTCGGCCCTCACGCTAACTTGCTACTTCGGCCATGTTCTCGCTCCGTTGCAGGCCGACTCGACAACAAGCGCGCGCTGGCGCCGAGGTAGCACCCCGCCCTGTCCGAGCCCCGGCCCTCTCACCGACCGCGGCGATGATACGCGAAATGCTACCCGAAGTCTGATGCTCGACCTCTCCGTCATCTTGCTCCTCTACAACCGCGAAGGGGACGTGGCGACAATGGTGCGCAGCGCTGTCGCCGTCACCAACCGACAAGCAGATACCTCCAGGCCGTCGCTCAGCCACGAGGCGTTGGCCCTCGACGAGCACTCGCGTGACAATACGCTCAGCGTGCTGAGCATGCTCGCGCCGAAGTTCCCGACGCTACACGCCATCCCCGGCCTCGCGCCAGGCACGGCCGTGCGGCGGGGTGTCGAGAGAGCGCGAGGTCGCGTCTTGATGCTGGTCGACCACGCAGCCGCGGTGACGGACGCCAGGTGGTGCCTGGAGCAGGTACTGGGCGGTAAATGCGCTGCTGCGGTGCCCGGGGAGGTGCTCGTCGTCGGGCGCAAACTGGCGCTTCGCTGTCTGACGCGACGTCGCGCGGGCCTCGTACGCGCGCAACAGATCGTGCGCCGCGCGCTGCGGGCTCGGGTCGAGCGCATGGCGACTCGCTCACCCGACCTGCCTCACATTTCGGACCGAGCTCGACTGCTCGTCCGTCAGCGCCTCACCCGCTTCGGGCTGACACGCTTCGACCGTCCTCGAGGCACATGATCAGGCTTCTCTGCTGGTGCGGACGAAGGACACCAAACACACACTTGACGGACTCGTGTTCCCTCGCCGAGTGCCCGTTGTGACGGATTGTCACTAGCGGGCGTACGCGATGCCCTTCGTGCCGGCTGTGATCCGAGGAACAATCGCCTGGCACGGATATTGCTCCGTCCCGCGTCCATGACGGAAGATCATGCGATTGTTCTTGTCGCCATCGGCCTCGTACACTTGCCCTTCGCGGTCGAGGTGGCCCGACAGCTCGTGCTACAAGCCAGGCTCTTTCATATCCTGCCGAAGACGATCCGCGCCGAGTTCCCGCGCCACCCCCGACCCGCGCTGCTGTGGCTCGGCTCGCCTCGCTTCTTCTGCGCCTATCTCCGCTATCTCGACCAAGAATCCCCCGGTGAGTCCGCCGAGGTGCGTCGACTCAAACGCCAGTTGAATGCCAGCCTGAAACGCCACCGCGTCGCGGCCGTGATCGGCTTGTGTCTCACCGGCCTACTGCTGCTGTGGGCAACGCTCCCTGCCAACGTGTCCAACCCTACCTCCCAAGGCCTTGACCGGACGAATCTGCGACCAGGAGTCACGACGGACGGGGCGCGCGCTACTTGTTGGAGTTGGCGACACGAACGCGCGTCGGATCCCACCCAGCGCGTGGTCTCAGTCCCCACATGACGCCAACGGCGAAGGATCGGACTCGAGTGCCGCAAGTTCTCCCTCGGCGTCGTCGCGGGTCCACAGCAACTCCATCGCTACAACCGCCGTGGGCATGCCGCACTTTGGAGTCGCCCGCCCTGCCCGGAGTTTGTTGGTGTAGGCATCCGCCAACACCACCGAGTACGTGCGCCCTCCGAGCTGCAGTTTACGTCGCTCGCCCGGCTCGACCTCCACCAGCCCATCGTCGGTGTCGTACTTCGCGGTGCGAAAAGTGGTCCGGTACGCACCGTTATTCTCCTTCGCCAAGCGATCCCCGAAACCCACGAAACCCGCGCTGTTCGGCTCTCTCGCCTTCACTGCGTCCAGCAATACGACGTACACCAGCCCTTCGGTATCGGAGATCTCGAGCGAGGCTCGACCTGGGCGCCGAGCCGCACCCACTCGGATGGTCGCATCGAGCTCGTCGAGTGCTGCACCGAGGGGCAAACGGCCCGCCGAATGCACGGCGAGGCCCAAGCGAGCGGTACGATCTGCGTTGTCGAACGTGAGGGTCCACTCACCTTCCGCCGGCCCCGCCTCCACCGACAATACCGCGTGGACCTCGAACGTACCCACGTCGTCATCGTCGTCATCGTCGTCATCGTCAGCACCATCATCGTTTGCTGGCGGCATGACCCATCCGACCACCGGCCACTCGAGGCGTTTGACCTCGCCACAACCCGTCGCAACACAACTGACGAGGAGGAGTATCAGTGCGACGGGGCCGGGCGGCACGAAAGCGCACGGGGCCGACGGAGCACGCAGCGAGGAAGCTAGGCTTGGGCTCAACACAGGAGGATAGGCTCCCACACCGCCAAGGACGAGCGCTACCGAAGAAACGCGACGTCGTGCCCCGCCCACGTGCGAGCGCTACCTTTCCCGCGCCTCCCCGCGCCCAGGCACAGCGCCTCCCCCGCCTCGGACCACACGCTTCGACCGGCCTCCGCCGCGTCCGTAGGCTATAGTGCGCGCCCTGTGCAGTGGTTCATCGCACTCCTCGCGCTATCTCTTCTGGTCATCATCCACGAGTTCGGCCACTACATCTGTGCCCGAGCCTCTGGCATGCATGTGCGCCGCTTTTCGTTGATCGGCATCGGACCGGTGATCCTGCGCCTTTTCGAGTACAAAGGCACGGAGTTCGTGATCAGCGCCATCCCCTTCGGCGCGTATGTGCAGATCTCCGGCATGGAATCCGAGGACGACGCCCCCGGGACCACGAGCGGGGCACGCAACGGCGATGACGCCAGGCCCGACGCCAATCTCGAGGACGGACCCGAGGACAGCGGCCCCGCACGAGACGGCCGCCCGACCACCTCAGCACCCGATCCGCGCGCGTCCCAGCTGTATCGAGACAAGCCGCTTTGGGCCCGCTTCCTCGCCATCGCCGGGGGCCCGTTGGCAAATTACCTGGCCGCAATTCTCATCGTCGTGGGTGTATTCGCTACCGTGGGCGTCAACCGGCCGGTGTCGGTGAAACTCGATGGCTTCGGCGCAGCCAGTCCAGCTCAGGCCGCGGGTTTGGAAGTCGGCGACATCTTCGTGGCCGTCGCTGGCGAGAGCGTACGCGGTTACCCTCAAGCCGAGCAGCTCAGCGCCATCACGAAGCAGCATCTCGGAAAGTCCGTCGAGATCACCGTCGAACGCGACGGTGAGACGCTGGCGTTGCCCGTACGCCTCAATCCGCAGGCGCCTGCACTGGGTATCAGCCTCAGTTTTGGCGGCGACTACATCCCCGTATCTTTGGGCGAAGCAGTCACACGTGGCTTAAAATGGCCCTTCCAACTGACAGGCCGCCAGCTCAGCGGCCTGTGGCGAATCATCACCCGCGAAGAGGCGGGCCGCGTCGGAGGACCTGTGGCCATCGCCCGAGCCATCAAAGCGAAGGCAGATCAAGGCCCCCTCGATTTGCTCCTCTTCACTGCGTTCATCAGCACGCTGCTCGGCATGTTCAACCTGCTCCCGCTGCCGGCACTCGACGGCGGGCGGCTCATCTTCCTCATCTTCGAGTTCGTGGCGCGACGACCCGCGAACCGACGGGTCGAGGAGTGGGTCCACGCCGCCGGCATGGTCGGCCTTCTGGGATTGCTCGGCTACGCCACCCTCGGGGACGTACGCGGCGAGAAGACGCCGCCATGGAGTGAGACTACGGTGGAATTCAGAGCCCTCATGGCGAAGGAACGTGGCGCCGCCGACCGAGCGGCCATCCCCGCGACGACACCCACCTCCGATCCGGAGAACTGATGGCCGGCCCAAACGGGCGCAGCGCGGCGCCCAAACGGCCGCAGCCGGCGCAGCGGCTTGACGCGGCGCCCGGTGACGACTTGCCGGGAGCCGACGTTCCTCCCGACTGGAAACCGCGGGCAAAGCATGTCGCCGAGCTGCTCGAGATCGCCTCGAGCCTGCCCACAGACCCGGGCGTGTACATCATGCGCGACCGGAAAGGTCGCATTGTCTACGTCGGCAAGGCACTGCGTATCCGACAACGTGTGGGGCAGTATTTCAACGGCCAGGACACCCGCGGTTTTGTGGAAGGACTCGGCGACCTCCTCGGCGACATCGAGACCATCGTCACCACCAACAACAAAGAAGCCATGTTGTTGGAGAACACGCTGATCAAACGCCACCAGCCGCGCTTCAACGTCAAGCTCCGCGATGACAAGCAGTACTTGATGCTGCGTCTCGACCCAGCCACTTTCTGGCCGCGACTGGAGGTCGTACGCAAACGTCTTTCAGGCACGGCGCAGCACTTCGGGCCCTTTCACTCGGCCGCAAGCGCGCGGGCAACCTTGCGCGTGATCAACCGCCATTTTCAACTTCGCACCTGCTCAGACTTCGTGCTCCGGCATCGCAAGCGCCCCTGCCTCCAATACCAAATCGGTCGCTGCCCCGCGCCTTGTGTCCACGAGGTCGACAAGGAACAGTATGGCGCGCAGGTCAAGCAGGTCGGGCTGTTCCTGTCGGGGCGCCACCGTGAACTCGCTGCGGACCTCAAACAGCGCATGGAGAGCGCAGCCCAAGGCCTTGCGTTCGAGACCGCGGCTCGGATCCGCGACCAACTCAAAGCGATCAAAACAACCTTGGAGTCGCAACGGGTCGTCAGCGATTCCGACCGCGATCAGGATGCAATCGGCTATTATCGGGAAGGTGGACAGGTTGAGTTCTTTGTCCTGCATGTCCGCCACGGGAAGGTCATGGCAACCCAGTCCTTCTCCGCCAAAGGTATGGAACTCCCGAACGCGGAAGTCTTACACAATTTTGTGTCGGCGTACTACGAGAAGGCCCCCTTGATCCCCCATGAGGTGATCTTGCCCCACCCCCTTGCCCCCGATGACGACGAGCCACTTCGCGGGTGGCTGAGCGAGCGAAAGGGGAGAAAAGTCGATCTCGTCTCGCCTGAGCGCGGGCCGAGGGCTGCTCTGGCTCGTCTCGCTGGACGCAATGCCCGCAACAACTTCAGCACGCGACGCAACCGCGACGAAGATCTTGAACTGACGCTCCGCCGGATCCATACCCGCCTGAGGCTCAGCCGGATTCCGCAGCGCATCGAGTGTTTTGATATCAGCCATATCCAGGGGAGTGACCCCGTAGGATCGATGGTTGTGTTCATCGACGGCGTCCCCGACAAGAGCAAGTATCGCCGTTTCAAGATCAAGGGCATCTCGGGTCTTCGCCAGGGGCGCTGGCAAAACGACGATTTTGCCAGTATGTACGAGGTGCTGACTCGCCGCATCCGGCATGCTCTCGACGCCACCGACGAAGACTGGGCACTACCGGATCTATTCGTGATAGACGGCGGCAAGGGGCAGCTCGGTCGCGTCATCGCAGCTCTCACGGACATGGGCGTCTCTTTGGGAGTCGAAGGGGTAGACGTCGTCGCATTGGCCAAAGAGCGCAGCACGAAACTGGGAGCGAATCGAGCAACGCTCAACCGACTCAAGACGATCAGGAACGCCCGCTACCATCCAGAGCCCCCCGACGCTACCGACGCTACCGACAGCACACAACAAGGCCGTGCAGCGAACCGTGACGAAGATCGCACACGCCCCTCCCACCCCGGAACAGCGTACGAAGATCTTGTGCTGGCACAAGATCAGCAAACGCCGGCCCCGGGCGCCGCAACCGACGAACAGGAGGACCCGCGTGCCACACAAGATCTCGATGACGTCGAGGTTCGACCCGAACGGGTCTTCGTGCCCAATACGCGCGATGCGATCAGCTTGCGTAGCGGGTCTTCCGAGTTGTTCCTGATGATGCGTATTCGAGACGAAGCCCACCGCTTCGCCATCGGCCACCACCGGCTGCGCCGCCAGAAACGAGCCCTGCGCAGCAGCCTGGACCACATCGTGGGAGTCGGACCCGGGATAAAAAAAGCACTCATTCAGCACTTCGGGACCATCGCTGCCATCCGCGAGGCCTCCACCGAAGCGCTCGCCGCGGTTCCCAAAGTCGGGCCCTCACTCGCCGAACGGATCCGTGCCGGACTACGCTCGAGCTAGCGGCAGCCCATCCGCCGCACTACGTGCTTTGTCGTTCTCCTGCAACACATCGAGACAGCGGAGCAACATCGTCTTCATCTCCTGAGCACTCGAAAACCGGGCGGCCGGGTTCTTGGCACAAGCAAACGCCGTAAAGCGATCGATCATGTCGGCGAGATGCGCCGGTGTGTGCTCGGGGAGAAACTTGCTCGGCGGCTGGATTTCGACGGTCCGGTGCAACGCCAGCAGTTTCTTCGGGCCTTCGCCGAAGTAGTCTTCAAAAGGGTGCCGGCCCGTCACAGCCTCACAGAAAGTCACCCCCAGCGCGTAGAGGTCGGTCCGATGGTCGATGGGCCCGTTAAGCACGGCCTGCTCCGGCGCCATATAGCGCGGGTCACCGGTGATATGCTTGCGCAGCTCCCGTGGCCCTTCGTAGTTGCTTGAGATCCCGAAGTCGATCAATTTCACGATCACGAGACGACGGTCGTAGGCATCGCGGGTGATAAAGATGTTCTCAGGCTTGATATCACAGTGTGCGATCTTGCGGGTATGGATGTAAGTGAGCGCGTCGAGGGTTTGCGCAAAAATGTCGCATAGGACTCGAAACGAGACCTGCTTGCCACTCGTCAGCACGTGGCCCACATCCCTCCCTCGAAGATACTCCATAGCGAGCCAACGAAGCTCGCCATGCTGACCGGTCTCCAACACCCGCACCAAGTTGGGATGCGAAAAATTGGCGGCCAACACCGCTTCCCTGTGGAAGCGACGGCGTTCCGACTCCGGCACATTGGGCTTGAGAACCTTCAGTGCGACATAGCGGTCCATCGAAGCATCGTACGCCTTGTAGATTTTGCCCATTCCCCCTTCGCCCAAGCCCTCCACGATTTCGAAGGCCTTGTGCTGGCTGACGGATGTCCCTGGAGCAAGTTCGGACATGGACAAAATGGGCTCGTCTATTGTTCTGCGAGCGCCCACCAAGGTGGTGCCGTACCGAGAGCGAGGTGGCTCCACCGATCCCACAGCTTTCTGAGTCTAGCAGACGCTACGCGGGTGACACCCGCTGGCCCCAAGTTCTCTCCGCCCGACGAACCTGGCCGCGCCCCACATCTCCCGTGCACGCCCACTCCGGTACGTCCCGTCGTTCGGCGTTCCACTCTATGCACCTCGCGCCCGCACCGGCCCAGTTGAACAGGCGAGCCGAACGCCGACCTTCGTGCCTCGGCCTTCGTGCCTCGGAACGTAGGGTTCGCCCCGTGGGTGGAAGTGCGCGTACCGCTCACGCGGAGCCACGCCGAGCTTCGTCGGGTCACTCGCGAACTTGTCGCTTCTTGAGGGCGTGCCACATCGGATTCTCCCGACACGAGTACCAAGTTTTTGCCCGCTTCGTAGCGCCATCCATGAGCACGAACGGGGACCGGCGCGCACTCGATGTCGTGGTCGGCACAACCCGGCGTCCGAGCGACCGCTTCGCTTCCGCCGATCAGCACCCGTCAGGAGTAGACCCCACGAAGCTGCCCCCTCCGTGGGATGCGTTGCGCCGTGCCGTACGCACACCCTATTGCGGCGGCTCAAAGTGGACGGTGATCGTCGTCCCAGCCGCGCCAGCGCCCGCAGCCGTGTCTTGGCCCACCGCGAGCCCGCTCCCCAGAGCCCGCAAGCGTACGTGCGCCTGTTCGGCCGCGTCCATCGCCTGGGCCAAACCCATGCCGCTGAAGTCGGGAATGCCGGGGGAAAACGCCACCCGACGCGAACCTGGCAGGTCCGGCTCGACATCCAAGTCGGGAATCGGCCCCGTCCGAACCGCCCCAAGATCGGCCCGAAGAGGCGGCGGGAGAGGGGTCGGACGACTGCCATCCACCCTAGGCACGCCGAAATACGCGAGCGCGCGCTCCCCGATCCGACTGAACGTCGGCGCGGCCACCTGATTGCCGTAGTGGCCCCCCTCGGGATTGTCGACACTGACAAGAATCACCAGCCGCGGCGCGTGAGCGGGAACGGCACCGACGAAGCTCGCGTAGTACCGGTCCTTGTGGTAGCCGCCCGCCGGGTTGGCCTTCTGGGCAGTGGAGGTTTTTCCGGCCACGCGATAACCGTCGATGCGCGCGTTCTTGCCCGTGCCCTGTTTCGTGTGCACCACGGAAGTCAGCATTTCGAGCACGGTGTTCGCCGTAGCGGCACGAACCACGCGCTCCTTGGTGGGTTCGTGCTGCCATACGACTTCACCATCGTTCGCTATCACCTTCGAGACAATGGTCGGCGCATTGTAGATCCCGGCGTTCGCCAGCGCCGCGAAGGCGCTGGCCACCTGCAGTGGACTGGCGCTCATGCCTTGACCAAACGACACATTCGCGCCCTGAATATCCGACCATTTTTTCCAATCCGCCAACAGGCCGCGGGTCGCCCCCGGGAGCTGTATCGGGGGTCGCTCCCCAAAGTGAAAACGACGAACCCAGCGATGCAGCGCTTGTTTGTCGAGCGTCTCATAGATCTTCGTGGTGCAGATATTCGAGGATACGGCGAGCACATCGGTGACCGTCAACCACTCGTTGCGTGAGGTGTCGCGGATCACGTGGCGCGGCGTATATTGCCAGCGACCTTCCTCGCAATAGAAGGTCTGGTTCTCGCGAATCGTGCCCTGCTCCAACGCTGCCGCCACAGTGATCGCCTTCATCGTGGACCCGGGCTCGTAGGCAGCTTGCACTGCGAGATTGACGGTCATGGCCGCCGCTTCAATGCGATGGTTGGGGTCGAAGCTCGGGCGATTGGCGATGGCAAGCACCTCACCCGTCGCGGGGTCGAGTATCACAATGCTCGCCCCCACCGGGTTCCACCGCTCCACCAACGTGTTAACCTCCTCTTCGGCCATAGCCTGTAGCGCCGTGTCGAGCGTCAGCACGACCGAGTGCCCCCGCGACATGCCTGGATCCGGGTGCCCGTCGACCAATAGCTTTCGACCCACGCCACGGTGGCTCGCGTAGTAAGCGGGGCTCGAGGTCTCTCGCCCACGCAGCCACCGATCGGCGCCAAGCTCGACACCCAAGTTCCCTTGGCCTTGGCTGTTGACTCGCCCCAAAATATGCGACGCGAGGCTTTGTCGCGGGTAGACACGCTGCGGCGTTTGCTGGACGGACACGCCAGCAAGCCGTTTATCCACCAGCTCGCGCGCAGGCTCGTCCGCCACGGGCATCCGCAACATCCTGTACGCTTTGTCGCGACTCAATTCGTCCCGAAAATATGCGGGATCCTGGTCGGGGAACATGTCGCTCAGCGCCCGCATCACGTCGTCTTGCTTGCCCTGACCACGAATGAGGCGCGGGTTTAGTACGATCTGATGCACGCGGTCGTTCACCGCCAAAGCAAGATAGTTGCGATCAACGATCTCGCCACGACTCGCAGCGAGCCGATAGTTGCGCAGCTGCTGGCGATTTCCTTGGGCCGCGTACGCGTCGTGGTGTTCCACGGCAACAACATAGGCTCGGTACAGCAGCCCCACGGCGCAGCACAGCAGCACGATCCCCACCAGCCCGGCTCGGCGCCGAACCGAACGCGGGTCGGTGGCCATCCG
This sequence comes from Nannocystaceae bacterium, assembly GCA_036479215.1. Taxonomy (GTDB): domain Bacteria; phylum Myxococcota_A; class Polyangia; order Nannocystales; family Nannocystaceae; genus FL481. Next base: position 15,725 of record JAZGFE010000231.1, read on the forward strand.
CAGCGGAAGCACGGACTCGCGCGGGCGATTCATCGCGCAAGACCCCCCCGCTCGCCTCGGACCGTGACCGACACGAGCCGGATCCGGTCTGGCGAAGCCGGCAACATGTCGAAACGACGCGTCGCCGCACGCCGAATACGATCCGGATGGCGGAGATAGGCGCGCTCCGTCTCGAGACGGCGCCGGCGATCAAGCAGCTGGGCGCGCTGATCTGTCAACGCCGTGATCTGTTTACCCAGCTCGAGCACCCTCACAGTCGTACGGACCTTGGAGATTCCGACCCACGTCAACACGGCCAAGGTGACGACCAACACCAAGGGGAGCCCTCGACCGCGGCGCGGCCCTGCTGCCCTGCCGCCTTCCACCTCGCCATGAATGCGATCGGAGGCGCGAGCCCAGCCGTGGCCGAACACGCCCGGCTTTGGCTCTCGGATGGAGCGGCTCGTGTCGCCGCCGCTGCCGCGCACGGCGTTCGGCGTCACGGACATCGACGCTCCAGAAGACGAAGACGCGCAGACCGAGCGCGCGGATTGAGCCCGCGCTCCTCGGTCGATGCTGCCCGGCCCGAGGCCCAACCAGAGGGCACTGCGAACCGTGCGACCGGCCGCTCCGACTCCCGCAACGGAATCTGGCGAGGCAGCTCAGGCGCGCGGCTCAGGCTGCGGAAACGCTGCTTCACCCGACGATCCTCCAACGAATGAAAGCTGATCACCGCGAGGCGCCCGCCGACACACAAATAGCCCGGAGCGACCTCCAAAAACCGCTCCAGCTCCTCAAGCTCCCCGTTGACCCATATCCTGAGGGCCTGGAACGTGCGGGTGGCGGGATGGATGCGGCGCCCCAGTGCGCGTCGTTTCCGCGCGCTCATGGCCGCGCTCACCACGTCCGCCAACGCCAAGGTGCGTGTCGGACCTTCGCGCAAGATCGCGGTAGCGATACGCTGCGCATCGGGCTCCTCTCCGTACCTCCACAGAATCCGCGCAAGCGACGGCACATCGAGTCCAACCAGGCGTTCCGACAAGGGCGCCCCACGCGACGCGTCCATGCGCATGTCCAACGGCGCGTCCGACCGAAACGAGAAACCACGCGCGCCCGTGTCGAGCTGGTGCGACGACACCCCCAAATCGGCGATGATCGCGTTCACGGCGGAAACCCCCGCCTCCGCGAGCCGGTCGGCCAGCGCAGAAAAAGGCGCGTGAAACATGCGCACCGCAAATTCGACGTGGCGCAGACGATCCGACGCATGCGCCAGCGCCTCGGCATCGCGGTCGAACGCGATTAGCTGGCGCAGAGGTGCGCCAGCTGCGACGAGCGCGAGTACGTGGCCCGCCGCGCCACAGGTAGCATCCAACAGTACGCCAGAGGGTGGCGACTGCGGCCCGCTGGCGGTAAGGGCAGGCAAGAGGCCCTCGCACACCTCGCGCGCGAGAACCGAGGTGTGAAAACCATCGCCCACACCTTCCTGTTGCCAGCGTGACACGCGGCGGTCAAATTTCTGGAGCTGGGGCGATCGCACATGCCGTTGATTTCCGGGTTGACCCCGCGGTGACAAGCGGCTACTAGCCCCACCGTTGCCGATCTGGGGATCGGCGCCCCAGCCGATGTCAGGTCGTACACGGAACTACCGCCAACTGCACGAATCGGCCGAGCTACTGTGGGAAAAGCTCGGCCTACTGGGTCCCGCTGCGCGTCAGGACTTCGACGAGAAGTTCATAATGTCGTGGATTTACCACGACTTCGCGCTGGAGGGCACGGTGCTCAGCGTGGCGGACATCAAGGCATCCACCGACGCTGAGATCATCAGTGCGGATAACTTGATCCCCACCTACAGCCACGTACAAGCGATGCGGGAGGCCATACGCTACGTGTACGACACCCGCCAGCAGAAGATTAAATACAATCTCGACTGGCTCAAGAAAATCCACCAACTGGTGTTGCCCGCGGGGTCCAAAGATCAGACCCAATACCGCAAGGACAATCCGATCCACCGGATGTATTTCCACGATCTGGCTCCAGCGGACAAGATCAGCTACCGCATGCGCAAGCTGACGGACTGGTTTCGCACGGACGAGTGCAAGCGCGCGCATCCCCTTGAGTTCGCAGCCGAAGTCCACCGCGAAGTGATCCGCGTGTTCCCGTGGGCGGACCTCAGTGGGCGTGTCGCCCGGCTCGCCATGAACCACATCCTGCTCTCAGAGAGCTATTGGCCCTCCATCGTACACCACGTCGATCGCCAGCGTTATTACGAAGTGCTGCGCCTCGATCAGGACGAACTGGTGCATCTTTCCGTGGATAGCATGGAGCAAGGGATGCAGTCTGCCAGTCGGCTGTATCAGACGATCGTCGACAGCTCGCGCCGCTACTAGTCGCATCCGTGCCAGTAGTCGCATCCGTTCCAGCGCAACACGCCTCACACGTACAGGATCGTCGCTCCGCACTCCCGCCCCCCCCCCTTGGCCCCTACGTGCGTTCCATCCTCCCCGTGCTCCGAATTCACGCCCGCGCCACTTTGCCGACGCGGCGGGGCATGTTTGAGGTCATCTCGTTCCGCGACACAGAGGGCCATACGGTGGATGATGTGGCGCTTGTGCGCGGCAACGTATCGGACGCAGGAACCGTCGCCACGCGCATCCACTCCGAATGCCTAACGGGGGACGCCCTGGGCTCTTTGCGTTGCGACTGTCGCGAGCAGTTGGAGCTCGCACTCGATCGATTCGCCGCCCCGGATGGCGGCGTACTCCTCTACCTGCGCCAAGAAGGCCGAGGCATCGGTATCGCGGAGAAGGTCCGCGCCTACGAACTACAGGACCACGGCATGGACACGGTCGAAGCAAATCACCACTTGGGTTTCGATGATGATCTGCGCTCGTACGAGCGCGCCGCACAGATGCTGCACGCACTGGATGTGACCGCGGTGGACTTGCACACCAACAACCCCGCCAAAGTCGAGGGCCTCCAGGGCCACGGGATCAGGGTCAAACGGCGGGTGCCCATCGTCGCGACCTCACGTGTCGAGAGCCAAACCTATCTCGCCACCAAACGCGACAAAATGGGGCACCTCCTCGACGACGTAATTTCCGGGGACGACCCCGACTAGCCGCACACACACGGCTTCTCGCGCCACACACGGCTTCTCGACCGCACAACGTGAAAGGGGACGAAGCACCATGCTTCGTCCCCTTTCACGTTGTCACTCCGGGCCGGATCCGGTTCGCGTTGCGGGACAGATATCCCGTCAGGGGTTTTTTTCGGAACCCGAGACTTCCGCAGAATCGCGTGGGTCTCGAGTACGCACCACAAAGCTCAGTTCTGCATCACCAAGCTCGATGCTACGCTGCGTCGGGTCGTCGGCAGTGGTCGCGTGCTTGCGGGCCATCGCTTGCAGCCTGTAGCCCAAGGCACGTATCGCTAGGAGGTGCCCCCTCCTTTGGGCGGCAGTTGTCGCGCAGATAGGACGTTGGGTCGATACAGCAGGTCATTCGACTTGATCATTCGCACCTCCTTGGAGTACCGGTGGCCGAGAGTGACAAGTAGATCGTACCAGCTGTAGATCCGAGGGCAACTCGGTACCCAATCGCCGAACGCCCAGCGGCGCTCTTGTTGCTAGGTCGGTGCGGAATGGGTCCGGCGACGGTGGAAGCGCGGCGACGGTGGAAGCGCGGCGACGGTGGAAGCGCGGCGACGGTGGAAGCGCGATCCCAGTCCCGTACGCACCGCTGGAGGCCGGAAACAACAAGCGTGACCGTCGAGCAACCCGCGGCGGAAACGCGTCACGCAGCGGTGGCCACACCGCCGCTGCGCCCAAGCCAACGATGCCTCCACCGCGACCGGCTACCTAGAAACTGAGCACAAGATCCGCACGCGCGCCCGAGAAGTCGGGAAGCTCTCTGCAGGACCCGTTGGCGCAAAGCAGTCCGCCCACCTGCCGACCCGCGAACACGCGGATAAACGAAGAACTGAGGAAGTTGTACCGAATCTCGGCCCCGGGCCACAGGTGTGGTTTTCGGCCACAGTCGGTGCCGCCGTCAGGACACGGCTGGTCGTGCAAGGAGATCGCGTCGTCTGGGGGGGTAAATTCGCTGGAATAGCCGCCGATGAAGGACACCGCCACGTACGGAGAGAGCCCGTAACCGAGGAGCAAGTTGCCCTTGTGGAAATGTTTGGCGTGGTCCGTCTTGAACACCGTCTCTCGGCGCCAGTCGAACTTGAAATTCACCGAGTGTTGAAAACGGCCCCAGTGCACGTTCTTGAGCGCCTGGTTGAGGTAGATCTCCGCGTGGGGCAATTTCCGGTCGAAACGCTCGGTCCCCTCGGGCTGGGGCTCGTAGTGTCCTTCCCAGCGCCAGCCCCCCACAAGCTTGAAGCTCGTCCCTCGTTCTGTATCGTCCCAATCCATGCCCACGAACGCGTGGAGTACTCGCATCGCGTCCTGCCCGTACCACATGTCATCATCGTTGTTGTAGGCGAACGCATAGCCCAACGTATTCGAGTACAACGTGATCCCCTTTTTGGGAAACGTGTATGCGATACGAAGAAGAGGCCCCGCCGCATTGGCTGCTGCGGGGACCTGCTGATCCTCACGCTCCAAGGTCGGTGCTTCCGTATATTGCACGGTCAACGGAGCGGTATCACGGGAGAGGACGTAGTTGTCGTAGTACTTGCCCTCGATCAGCAAGTTAAGATTTCCCAAAGAGATGTTGTTGGACACGTAGGCCCCTAGACCATCTTCCACCAATTCGGGGTGGTTCTCCTTGTGATGGTAGTTGCGCAGGATAGCGGTAGCACCACCAAAAAAACTCCACTTGCCGAAGATACGCGCGCGGCTAAGGTCCCCGCCGACGAAATGTAGCGCCTCGTGTTGATCGGTGGCCTCGTTGAGTAGGCCAAACCACATGTTCCCGTAGTGCGCTGCAAGTTTGACTTTTCCCGGAAGCTTGGCCTCCGCCCGAACCGCGCCAATCATGTCGGAACACATGGTCCATAGCCGGTTGCCGTACTCGTTGGCCACCAGCGGGTCGAGGTCTTCACACAACGCGTGCACGTAGCCGGGGTCTTGAAAAAGCTGCCGCGTCGCCGAATCGCTCTGCTGACGGTTTCCCACGCCGAACAAGCCCGTCAGCTTGAGCGGCTTGGTCTTGATGTCGAGTCGCGCTCCCTTGATCGTCGAGTCGACACCGATATTGCTCTTCTTGCGCACCGACAGCGCGACACCACGCCCAAAGTTGACGTTGAAATCGCCGACAAAGAGGTTGAAGCGCTTGTGCTCGAGGCGAAGCAGTACCCGTTCTACGCGAGCGTCGTTGTCGTAGGCGCAAACAGCGGCCTCCTGCGGTGAAACCTCCGCGTCGTTATTGAAGTCACACAACGCCTCCGTACCCATCGGCAACATCTGACCATCGAGCCGTGTCGAAATCGATAGAAAACGAAAGTCACCTTTCTTGAGACGGGTATCGACTCCAAAATTCAGATAGTTGACCACCGCGTAGAAGCCATCATCATTGGGCTTGCCGTTGTAATTCTCGGAAAAATACTCGAGCCAAGTGGTGTTGTTGACCCATGGCTGCGCCTTTCCCATGGCTGGGAGTTGCGCGGACGGTACCTTGCGAGGCGGTCGCGCCTCCTCCTCTCGTTCCCGCTGTTCCGCCTCACCACCCTCCAGACCCTCGACCGACGCGTCGACCATGGTTGCATCCGCGGTGGAGGTCTCGGCGCCAGACGCCTCTGTATGGGATACCCCAGCATGTACACCCTGAACGCCGGCAGTCAGCGCCCCAGCCAGCGCAAACGGCGAAAGATGGCGGACCGGAGCGCCAGTAGGACGAGAGAGGTACGGCTTGGACATGGCGTAGGGAGCCTACACAGGCGCGACGGAAGCGGCAGGTGAGCGGCCGCTCCGGAGGAGTCGAATCTTCGGGAGATAAAAATGGGCCGCGCAGCCACTACTCTGCCGCGGGCAGCTTCTCGTCGAGATACTTATGCAGCGTCTTCATATCGCCCTTCACGTAGCCCTGATGCGTCTTCACGATCTCGCCGTCGGCATCCAAGATCACGTAAAATGGCACGTCCGCGTTGGGCTGGTAACGGGTGAGGAACGCGGTCTCGCGATCGAGCAAGATCGGGAACTTCCAACCGGACTGCTGGACATACGCGGGCACACGAGCCGCACTATCGGGACCGTCGATACTCACGGCATAGACGTTGAGACCGCGACCTTTGAGTTCCTCCCACATCGGCATCATCTTGTTCAGCTCGGCCTGGCACGGCGTGCACCACACGGCCCAAAAGCACAGGATGTGAAGATCGTCTTTGGTGCGGCTGACGAGGGTAAAGTCGTCTTCGTTGATGTCAGGGAGGGTGATGTCCAGCGTCGCGTACGGAGCGTCCGTCGAACCGCCGTCGTCGGCCTCCGACGCGTCGGAGGCCGACCCGTCGTCTGGGTTCGCTGTGACGCCGTTCGCACCGCTGCTTGAGCAGCCGATCGCGGCGAAAGTGGCGGACAAAAGGAGGATGGATGCGCTGTTAGTCGCCATAGGGGTTGTTGATCAGGCTCTTGAGAGCGGTCTCCAGTTCGTCCTCTGGAAACTCGGGTGGTTTCTTGCGGAGCCGAACGTTGGCGTTCGCATCGACCGTCAGCGTGTATGGAATTCCGTCCAACTCGTTTTCTTTGATCAACGCATCGATCTCGTTGTCCGGGTCGAACCAGATCGCGTATTCTTCGCTGGAGACCGTCTCATTCCAGTCGTCGCACAATGCCTCCGTGGCGGGCGCCCCGCCGCCACCGCCCTCATGGAGCACATGAACAAACTCGATCTGCAGG
>JAZGFE010000232.1:0-14503 GCA_036479215.1 Nannocystaceae bacterium
GATCCAGGAGAACCGCTCTCACAGCCGTCGTGACAGAAGGGCGGGCTCGCCAGATGTGCCGCTTGCGGCACGTATCGGACCCTTTGACGAACTCGGAGGCTGGGTCAAGGGGGCCGAAGGCCCCGCCCTGGCGGTCGACGACCCTTGACGCAGTCTCCGAGTTCGTCCCTGCGTGGGAGGATCATCTACACTCGACTGCCTACAGCCATTTATTCAAAAACTGTCTCAAACATGTTGACACATTCCGCGACCGAGACCATCCGAGTTGCAAACCGAAAATCGAGGAACTGAGCCTAGACGCCGGATCTCGTTGGCGGCGCGTCGCTCGCTCGCGGGCCGGGTCGCGTCGACGGTCCGGCGCGGGTCGTCTAGAGCGGGAGCGTGCTGACGACGAAGCGAGCGATGGCCCGCTCGGCTAGGCCGCGGGCTCCGGCCGAGGGTGCGGTTGCGGGCCGCGGTGTGGAAACGACGGTATCGGCCCGAACTGGATCTTCAACTGGTGTCGGGACTGGATCAGGATGGTGCTCCGATTCCGAATCGGGACTCTAGTCTCGGTGGCGCGTAGCGATGTCGGACGCAGGAAACCCGCATTGATAAGCCTCGCCGGAGTCGGGTGCGGACGCGGATCGGATCGGTGTGGTGAAATCGAAAGGAATTGCCCATGTCTCACGCAGCCGGTAGTGCCAAGAACATCGAACCGGATCGCGGCGTGCATTCGGAGGTGCATTCGGAGGTGCATTCGGAGGTGCATTCGGAGGTGCATCCGGACGCGCATCCGGGCGAGCGTGGTGCAGATGAATGGAGTGATTTCCAGGTTCGTGACGACGATGATTTCCAAGACCGATTCGGTGACGATGTATCTTCGTCGCGCCAGCGGGACCCGTCGCTAGGCATGGGTGACGTGACGGCCGAGCCTTCACCAGCCGCGAATTCCGACCCGGTGGATCGAACCACTCCCATCGGGAAGGCGCAGTCCCGCCGAGCCTCGACAGTATTCTCCGGAAGTGTGGAGGACATGGGGGTGGCGGATCTGATCCAGACGCTGCATATGAATCGCAAAAGCGGCGTGATCACACTCCAGACCGAACGCGGGATCGGGACGGTGTGGCTCGACGAGGGGGTCGCCGTCGACGCGGAGATGGCCAGGCTGAAGGGGGCCGACGCGATCTATCGGATGCTTGGCGTCGAGAGCGGCCGTTTTGTGGCGAAGTTCGCTGCCATCGATCGCGTGGCGACCATCACCGAGGACGTGACCTTGCTGACCATGGAGGGCATGCGTCGTGTTGACGAGACCAACAAACTGTTGGCTCATTTCCCACCGATCGACGTGCCGCTTGAGATCGATGAGGAAGCGCTAGCTTGTGACCGCCTCGTCTTGTTGCCCGCGTCCAGGTCGATGCTCGCCGAGTTCGAGGGGCATCGTTGCGTGCGGGACGTCCTGGACGCCAGCGACAGGGCTGACCTGGAGGTTGTGCAGGCTATCGCTCCACTCATCAGCTCCGCAGTGGTGCGGGTGGTGGAGGGCGCTGTGCCGCAGCGCCGAACGTGGCCGAGCATGCCCGAGGAAATGATTGCGGTGAGTGGTGCGCCCATCCTAAGCGTGGTTGGTGTCGCCGACCTGCATGGAGACGTGCGGTCCGAAGACTCGCTATCCGCAGTGGAGTTGGACGCGCGCTGGGGCCGTCGGCGTACAGGGTGGATGATCGGAAGCGGCGTTGTGGCCCTGGGGGCCCTCGCCTGGCTCGGCATATTGCAAGCTGGAGGCGATGGGCCCTCCCCCCCCTCTCCCGAACGATTGGGGCTGGCGGTCTCGCCGGTCGCCATGCCAGAGCCGAAGCATGAGCCACCCCCACCGTGCCCCCAGGGCATGGTTCTCGTGGAGGCAGGCAGTTTTTATATGGGCACACAAGCCGATACCCCGGTTTTGGGGATAGCGCGGCCCGCCCATCAGGTGACGGTGGGCAGCTATTGCATCGGGATCGACGAGACCACCGCGCGCGATTTCAAACGATGCTCGGATCTCGGGGGTTGTGAGCGTGCCCACCGCGATTCCTGGTGGCCCCGAGGCAAGACAAAGAAAGACGATTGGGAGGAGGCGCGCAAGGTACTCGGTGAGTTGTGCAATGAGAACAGGCCCGGGCGACAGCTTCACCCGATCAACTGCGTCACGTGGAAACAGGCCGACTCGTACTGCAAATGGAATGGTGGTCGACTCCCCACCGAGGCCGAATGGGAATACGCGGTGCGCGGATCCGACGGCAGAGTGTACCCTTGGGGTGATCAGCCCCCCGATCACACCTCGGTCAATGCATGTGGGGGCGAGTGCCGAAAATGGCGCGAGGAGAGCGGCTTGCCGGAGGAGCCGGTGATGTATCGTTCGAGCGACGGCTACGCGGGCACCTCTCCAGTGGGCGTATTCGAGGAGGGACGTACCGAACGGGGTCTCAACGACGCGGTTGGCAATGTGTTCGAGTGGACGTCGACCCGATTCTACCGCTATACCCGAGAGGCAGTGACGGATCCGCAAGGGCCAGACTCGGGGGATCGCATGATCATTCGCGGGGGCGCGTTCAACAGCTTTATGCCGGCGTTCGCTGACCCGGCGCTGCGCTTCGCTATGCTGCGTAGCACGCACTCCCACGGGATCGGTTTTCGCTGTGCCGCGGAGCCGAATCTCAACTCGATCTCGCCGCCTGCCTCGGCGGATCCGTCATCATATGACCCCAACCGAAAGTAGGAGTAGCTATGGATTTCAAGACGATCGCAACAACGCTCGGAGCACTGGGAGGGGGTTTGGCCCTCGGCGCCTGCACGCCCGCCACCAGCGTCAAGACAGATGCCAGCGAGGTGCCGGGCTCGGCGAGTCCCGACGAAGCAGGGGAAGGCAGTCCGGACGAGGCGGGCGCCGACGAAGCGCTGGCGGACGAAGCTGGCAGCGAGCAGGAAGCCAGCACGGACGGCGGAGCGGGGGAAGCTGGCGCTGGCGCCGGTGAGGGAGATGCGAGTGCATCGGCGAGTCCCGATGCGGCTGCGGCTGCGGGCGGGGGTGAAGCGTCGGGAGGCGAGGCCAGCACTACCGAGGCGACGGGCGAACCGAAGGAGGCAACGCCGGCGTCTGGGGCGGCCACTGAGGTCGCGGATGCTTCCGTGGAAGAAAGCCCCAAGAAGACGCCTAAAAAGAAGAAACGGAAGACACGCAAGAAACGGAAGAAAAAAGGAGAGGCGAGCTGCGGGGAAGGAACCTGCGGCTAGGCGTTGTCGTCGACCCCCCGCGAGGGCGGCGTGGCGGAGGCGATCAGGTCGGGGTCGCCCTTGGGGCTGGGGCACGACGCGTCTGTGCCTCGGTCGTACAGCCGCTGCCAGATGGCCAGCGCGGCGAGGCCGAGGGCGACAGCGAGCCATAGGGTGACCATTCTGGTCACAATCGTGATCGCGGCGGCGTCGGCAGGCGCAACGGCGGGGCTCCCCAGCTCGACCAGCAGTCCGGCCATCGACGCTTCCGTCAACCCGAGGCCGCCCGGCAGCAGCGCGAGGGTGCCAGCAAGGAGTGGCGCGGAGTAGGATACCAAGCTGTCCGCCACGGAAATCGATGCGGCGTGGAGCGCATTGGCGAGGATCATGAGTGCGAGGCAGTGCAGGCCCCAGGCCAGCATGGAAAGAACCGTGGCGGCAATCATCGGCACGGGGCTCGCTACAGCGCGGAGAGCCGCGTAGGCCACGACCAAGCGTTCCGTGATGCGCTCTAGCTTGGAGATGCGGCCCAGCAGGCCCAAGATCCCGTCTCCCAACGGCCGCCAACTCGCTAGCAAGATGACCAGAAAGGTGATCGCCAGGCCGAGCATCATGAAAACGACCCCGTGATCGAGTGACAGGCTGCCCAACGCTGCCAGCGCGATCAGTCCCGTGAGATCCGTAACACGTTCGATGACCAGAATAGGCGCGGAGCGAGCCAACTCTACACCGTGGCTCTTGCTCAGAAGCAGTGACTTGATGAGCTCCCCGATCTTCGCGGGGGTGACCGCCATGGAAAACCCGCCGAAGAATATCAGCAGGCTCTCCGCGACCGGGACTCGGATGCTTAGGCGGCGCAGGTAGTAGGACCAACGCAGGAAACGGAGCAGATAGTTTCCGACCGAGAGGCCGGCCGCCGTCGCCCATATACTCGGATCGAACTCCTTGATCTTGCGGCCAAGCGCCCCCACGTCTGCCCAGATGAGCAGTCCGCCGTAAACGGCGACGGTGAACATCACCATGGCGATGATCGTCCGCTCGCGCCCCACAAGGAGCGCCCGAAGCGGCCCGATTGGGTCGTCCCCCGAGTCAAGTTGAGCAGCCATCGGTACCTACAGGTTGTGGCGATGTCGCTCGTGCGCCGATCCAGATCATCCATAGCAACAGCAGTGGGAGGTGATAGCGGTTGCCCCCCACGATGAGGACGAAGGGGATGGCGGAAAGGGCCACCATGGCGGCGAGAAACGTGTCGGACGCTCCCCATTCGCCACGCCGCCGCCTGGGTATCGCCGTGGTGAGGAGGAGCGCGAGAAGAAGATAGTACGACGCTGTACATCCGGCCTTCGCTATGGGCACGCCGTACTCACCGAATCGACGGTCGAGACCGGGCTTGTTCCAAACTGCAGCGATGGTATCCGAACGAAGTGTCATCCAGATGCGCCTGGCGCAGAGTAGGAGGTACTCGCCTGGCTGGGCTCGCACAAACTCCATGGCTTGTTCCATGAGCGCATCCTCCCGCTCGGTGAGAGATAGCCCGCGTACCGTGGCAGGGAGTGGAGCATAACCCCCAGTCGAACCGGCGTGGTTCCCCATCCAAAAATTCGATTTTCCGTTCAAGGAAAATGGCGTCACGCGGTCAAAGTGGGTGTGGGTACGAATTGACCACGGCACGAGCACGGCAACGGAGATCGCCGCGGTCACGGCGGTGCGCGTGAGGATGGCGCGGAGCGGCAAATGCATCCACCACCCCAACAGGGGCAATCCCACGGAAAGCGCTAGCGTTGTCGCCCGAACGTACCCGCTCAGGCCGAGTACGACCCCCGCCAGCACAGCAAGCCGCCACGGGAAGCGTGGGGCTCGGACGGTTCGGAGTGCGAGCAGCAAGAACAGTGCGGACCCACTCCAGACCGCGTTCTCCGAGGCGATGACGGTGGTGTACAAGACGAAGGTCGGGTAGACCGCCGTCACGAGTGCGGCGAGGGTACCGGCTCCTTGTCCGAAGAGCTCATCGGAGAGCGCGTACACTGCCCAAACGGTGATCAACCCGAGGACCAGGTTGACAAGAAACGCGACCTCGTAGTGAGGACCGAACGCCCAGTAGAAGGGGGCAAGCAAGGCCTGATACCCGACTGGCCACCAGCCCGCGGGGCGGCCGTCGGCGTCGACATAGCCATAGCCTTGGGCGAGCTGTTCGGCGGAAAAATGGTAGACATAGGGGTCCGACGTGGGTTCGTTCGGGCACAACCATATCCAGATTAAGCGCAATGCTGCGGCGAGCAACAAGATGCGCTGCAGCGAGAATCGACGGCTGATGGCCCCGAGCATCCGCCGGTCCAAGGCCGCGAGGGCGCTGCGCAGTGGTGGCCGAGGATTCGATAGGTTACGTGCCACGACCACAGCATTCGCTGGTCAAGGAGGACTGACTCGCTCCATGAGGGCAACGCGCCACGGCTCCCTCACTACCACGAAGGGGCCGGGCTCACCAGGATGTGTGAGTCGCGCAAAACCGGGTGATGGAGACGATCGATCCCCATGGCGAGCGCTTGTTTCGGTGCGGTCGGTGCTGATCACGGTGACGGAGCAAGACGTCATCCTTTCGTTGCGTTCCGCCAATACCTGCGCGGCCGCCGAGGTGAAGTCGTAGGTCAGCTGTCGGCGCTCGCAAGATACGCGCTGGGCACGTCGCAACCGGTAGACGAGAGTGGGGTGGGAGGGCCCAGTAGGACGCGTGCCGGGGCGCTTCGCCATTGTATCGCCGCCCGCGTCCCGCCCAGGTCCCCACAACAGCCTGGGCGGCACGTCCCTCACGGCGGCCATGGCACGCGCGGCGGCGCTCGCTATGCTTCCCACCGGGGAAGGACGTACGTGCATGCCTTTTCGACACGCAGTTGACTTGACCGGGGTCGGCCTTGGCCTTCGATGGGACTTCATCGACGAGGTCTGCGACGGGTGGGCGCCGCAGCGCCTTCGGTTCTTCGAAATCGCGCCAGAAAACTACATGCACCGTGGGGGCAGTATGCCAGCGGCGCTGTCGCGTATTGCCGAGCAGCATCGATTGCTGACGCACGGGCTCATGCTCAATATCGGCGGCGCGGATTCGCTGGACGAGGCTTACTTGGCGAGGCTTCGCGTGTTTTTGCACGAGGTTGGCGCTCGTTGTCATACGGACCACCTGTGCTGGAGCCGGCGGGGGGGAGTCTGCCTGCACGATCTCTTGCCGCTACGGTTCTCTGTGGCGATTGCCCAACATGTGGCGGATCGGGTGAGGCGGGTGCAGGATACGCTGGGCGTCCCGTTGGCGCTCGAAAATATTAGCTACTACGGGGCGCCGAAGGGCACGTGCGAAGAACTGGATTTCGTGTGTGAAGTCCTCGAGCGTGCCGATTGCGGCTTGTTGCTCGACGTGAACAACGTGCAAGTCAACGCCGAGAACCACGGTTTCGACGCATGGGCGTTCATCGAGCGGCTGCCTTTGGATCGCGTGGTACAGCTGCATGTTGCAGGCGGTGAGCGGCGTCCCGAACTGTACGACATGCTGATCGACACCCATGGTACCGATGTGCCCGGTGACGTTTCACAGTTGATGTGCCGCGCCGTGGAGCAAATCGGCCCCGTACCAGTGTTGTACGAGCGCGATCACGATATCCCGTCGTTGGCGGCGCTCGAGTCCCAGATTGACGCGTTGGACCGTCTCTATCAGGTCGCGGTGCGGCGGTTTGCGGGTAGGGCGAGAGAGGCCGCCGGCCAGGCGGGGAGACCTGCAGCGGGACACGTTGTGGGAGATGCTGTGGGCGATGCTGTGGGCGATGCAGCGGGAGATGCCGTAGCGACTCTGGCAGTCGGATCTCCACCGTCAGCGATGCCCGCGTCGGCGATGTCGCGGGCAGTCGGGCCGAGCGGTCTGGCGAGCTATCAACTCGGGCTTCGCCACGTGGTGTTCGAGCGGGAGAGCGAGCTCGGTGGGGAATCGGGGGTGGGCGGCTACGTCGGCCGGATCGGCCTCGGGGAGGAAGGTCGGGCCGCACTTGGGAGCATGGGCACGCGCGCATTGATGGTCTATCGAGAATTAGTTCGCAATACGGTTGACTCGGTGATTCGGACGTTCTTGGCGCGTACGAGCGCTCGTATGGGGTCTTCCTTCGCCGACTGGATCTCCAATTGGCTGGCCGAGGTCGGGCCAGCGTCGCCCTATTTGGCGGACGTTCCGGGTGAATTTGTGTCATGGGTCGCGGTACGCTGGCGCAGGCACGACGGGGTCGCGGATTACCTCGTCGACTTGGCTCGCCACGAACTGTTGGAATTCGAAGTCGGTGCGGCCGCTGGTGCGGAGCAGCGGACCGTGTCTGAGGGCGGACTTCGCCTGGAGTCGACGCTGGCGTTCGACCCGAGCGTGCGCCTGTGCGGATACGACTACGCCGTGCATGAACTGAGCGCCGACGACAGTGACAGGGCCCTCCCGTGCAAGACGGCGACCGTCTTGCTGTGCTACCGCGACTCGGAGCACGAGGTTCGCTACCTCTCGCTGACCCCGGTGGCGGCCGCGCTATTGCGGCGACTCCTTGCGGGCGAGACACTGGAGCTGGCGCTGCGCGGCGCGTGTGCATCGACTGGAGCGTGTTTGGGCGACGAGCTGATCACGCGCATGAGTGGGCTCCTCGCAGATCTGAGCGCACGCCGTGCGCTGCGAGGCGTAGTAGTGGAGCAGGAGGCGCTGTCGACCGCGGGCGAGCTCCGTTCGGCGCGGGACAAGCGGTGACGCGAGTGCGGGATGGCGGCGGGAGGGACTGAACGTGGCCGGAGCGCGCTACGGTGGCGCGGGGGGGCACATGCGTCGCGCAGCCGGTGGTACGTGGGCTAACGTGGCACGAGCATGGCGATACGGACAAGAGTTGATTCGGTGACGCGGGTCGCGGGTCCCCCAGAAAATCGCGTGGAGTTGGAAGCGGAGCTCGCCGACCTGCGGGCGCGTTTTCCCGATGCGTACGTCGGCCGCTACTGCGGCCATGTGCCGCGAGTCGGCGCGCGGGTCCATCTGGCAGCCCACGCTGTGATTGTGGGTCGCGTGGACCTTGCGGAAGACGTGAGCATTTGGTGTGGCGTGGTGCTGCGCGGCGACGTGAACCGCATCGAGGTCAGGGAGCGGAGCAATCTGCAAGACGGGACCGTGGTCCACTTGGGTGACGACGACCCGACGCTCATCGCGGAGGAGGTGGTCGTGGGGCATCGCGCCGTATTGCACGGGTGTCGCGTGGAGGGGGGCTCTTTGATAGGCATCCAGGCGACGGTGCTCGATGGCGCCGTGATCGGGCATGGGAGTGTGGTCGGATCCGGGGCTCTCGTGACCGCAGGCACCGTCGTGCCGCCGCGAAGTTTGGTGTTGGGGGTGCCGGCGAAGGTCATCCGAACGCTCACAGCTGCCGACGAAGTATTCTATCGCAAGCTCGCGGGGAAGTACGTTCGGTTGGCGCACAATCACCGCGTGGGGTAGCCGCGGACAAGTAGGGCGGCTGAGGCTACCGTCCGGGACCAGCCGGTTAGGGCGCGCAGGTCCGAAACCCGGCGTACATGGTGCGTCGGTGACGAATGAAGAAGTTTCTGTAGCTGTTGCGTGCGAGGGCGGGTTGGGTCAGCCATGCGCCCCCACGTAGAACGGGCTTCTGGCCGAAGTAGGGCATGCTGTAGTCACGGTATGGGCCTGGCGTAAACCCGGAGAAGGGCTCGAGGATGCTGTCGGTCCACTCCCATACGTTGCCGACCATCTGCCTGCACCCGTAGCGACTGTCGCCTCGCGCCAGCGCTCGTACGTCCACGGTGCCTCCTGCCGCGCAATCGATGTTGGCTCGCTCCGTTGTCGCCGGCGCCTCGCCCCATGGTCGCGGTGAGGCCTGGTTTGCGTCGGGTCCCCAACATGCGGCCTTTTCCCATTCCGCCTCGCTAGGCAGGCGGCGATGCGCCCAGCGGCAGAAGGCCCGCGCTTCGTGCCAGTTGACGTGACATACGGGGTGCCAGGGCTCAAGGGGGACGACCTCCGCGAAGCGGTGCTGGGCCCAATCGTCGTCTCGGCGGGTCCAAAATCGGGGTTGGGTCGCGGCTTCGCGACGGCGCCACTGCCAGCCGCGCCGGTCCCAGAGCGAGCGTGTGGCGTATCCGCCGTCGCGGACGAACTCTCGGTATTGGGCGTTCGTCACCGCTGTGCTGGCGATGCGGAAGGAGGGTAAGTCGACTGTATGATGTGGAAGCTCGTTGTCGAATGCGAACGCCGTACTGCCTGAGGACCCCATTTCAAACGGCCCCGCCGGGATCTCGATGTCCCGGGGCACGTAGCTCCGATCCACGTAGCTCCGATCCACGTCAGGAAGCGTGCGGCCGCGGAGGGCCATGGGGGCCGGGTACGCCAGGCTCTGCCGCACACTGATCATGTTCTCCGTGTGCATGTATTCGTGCAACGTGCACAGTTGATACAGATAGGTTTCCTGGGGCGATGGGATCCGGGTGGCCAGACGCCCGATCGCGGCTTGCAATACACCCGCTGCATAGTCGAGCGTCTCCTGCTTGCTTGGATAGTCGTGTTTCGTACGCTGTTTGTACGATACCTTGATGGCATCGTAGATCCCGTCCCCGTGGGGTAGTCGTGGCGGATGCTGATCGAGGTGGCGAAGGAGCCAGTACTCCTGAAACCAGGCGACATGGCCAACCTCCCACAGCGGCGGCTCAACGTGGTGCAGCGCCGGCCCTATGAGACGCTCCCCTTCGAGATCATCGAAGATGGAGATCAGCTTCGAACGTGCGTCCTCCAGCGAGGCGACCAGCTGTGTCTTGACCATGGGAGCAGCGCAGTATTTGGGTGAGGTCTAGGAAAAGTCCACGCCGCCGGGAGACACATGTGTGCGCAGGCGGATCGCGGCGCCTTTGGGATCGGCGCTGAGGCGCGCGGTGATCTCAAATAGCAAGACGAGGGGGTCGTCGTGGTCGAGTTGTCTTACCCGCACGTTGCACAGGCGCGGCTCGTGGTCGAGGATCGTCTTGCGAATGCTGCGCTGAAGTACCGCCGCGGCCTCGGGGAAGGAGTGCACCAGGTCCACAAAGTGGACGATCCCCAACTCGGGGGCGAGTGGAACGTCGCCTTGCCTCGTGTTGAGGAGGACGCGAAGATGCTCCGTAATCGATTCGAGCTCGTCTATCTTCGGGTGGCGTTCGGCGGCGCCGATGCGAGCAAGGAGTCCTCGTGCCATAGCGATCTCGCCGGAGCATGTCAGCGTTTTGCGGCGCAGCTCAAGTGCTGTGATCCTCATCTTGCTGCGGGATGCGCACTCGGCGTTGTGCGCCAGCTTGTCGGTCGGAGTTGCGCTACGCTACCCCCGCGGATGCGCACCCACGGCTCGCCGATGACCACGTCCGACCCCCGGCCGGGGACATCGCTGATCCAGTACGGCGGGCCACAACACGATGCGGACGAAGAACTGGCTCGCCTCGAGCTGCTCGCGCAAGCGTGGGAGAACCGCACGCGTTCGCGGCGTTTGCTGCTGCCCCAGGCGATGTGGTTGCGAGGCGAGCGTGCGCTGCGTGAAGCGCGGCAGCGGGGTCTCGCGCCCACCTCCTCGCTGCGCGAGCTGGTTGAGGAGAGTCGTCGCAGGGGTCGCTGGGCTCGCGGGTTGAAGCTCGTTGGGGGGGGGGCGACGCTCACGGGGGTCGTCATGTTTGTCGCCATGTTGATGTCGCGCACGGCACCTGTCACCCCGAGTGAGACCTCGACCGAACTCACACGGGACCCGCTTTTGCCGTCGCGCGACGAAAGTGTCGGATCTCACCCCGCGCGGCGGCCGAGGTCGGTCTGGATCGAACATGAAGTGGTGCCGACGGAAACCGTGCTCGATGTGGCTGAACGCTACGACGTCGCGCAGCGGCTCCTCGCGCGCTGGAACAAACTCGACCCCGATAGCCCGCTCGAGGCAGGTTCCATCCTAAGGGTGAAACCCAAGAGGCGCCCTCTTCCGCAACAGCGGATCAGCTACGACGTGGAAGTCGGGGAGTCGTGGAAGCGCTTGTCCCAGCGTTTCAAAATCCCGGTGTCGAAGCTGCGTGCGTACAACCCCGACCGGGGCAAGAAACTGCGGGCGGGGACGACGCTCGCGGTGTGGATCGACCCCAAACCCCATGTGGCGCCGGCGCGGCCCGTGCCGCTTCCACAGTTCTCCCTGCGTCAAGACGCGGTCTCGAATGGGGGACCCAACGCGGGCACGCTGGTCGCAGGGATCCAGCTGCCACGTAGCGAGTTGTACGTGCGCCATCGGCCCAATTTGATGTACGGTTCGAGCCACGCTGTCGAGAACCTCATGCGTGGTATCGCACTGTTTCGACGCGATATGGCGTTCGAAGGCGTGGTGGTGGTGATGGATATGAGTCGGCGTGGCGGAGGGCCCTTTTCGCCCCACAAGTCGCATCAGTCGGGCCGGGACGCCGACGTGTGGCTACCGAGGCTTCGCGGTGTCTACAAGAAAGATCACCTGGGCAAAAACCGGAAGCCACAACCCAATGAGGTGGACTGGTTCGCTACATGGGGTTTGGTGCGGGCATTAGTCGCTACCGGCGAGGTCCGCTTTGTCTTTATCGAGTACAAGCTCATGGAGAAGGTCTATCAGGCGGCCGTCCTGTCCGGGGCACCGCAAAGCGAGTTGGGGGAAGCGATGCAATGGCCACGGGGGCAGTATGCGAGTGGTACGTTGCGGCACTCTGCCCGACATACACGCCACATTCACGTGCGGTTCAAGTGCGGACCCCAAGACAAGTCCGTGGGGTGTATCCCCTAATCCTCAGTCCTCAGTCCTCAGTCCTCAGTCCTCACATCTGCGCTTCGTCACGTCGTCACGTCGTCACGTCGTCACGACTGGGATCCTTTCGCTTGTGGGGGAGCGAGTCGGCGGCCTGGCCGGGGCCGCGCAGCGAGAACGGCGAGCGGGAGTTGCCAAGTGCCGCGCCGTTTCCTACTGTGCGGACATGGAGAGCATGTTCACATCTCTTGGTTTGAGGGGGCTGGGGCGTATGGCAGCGGCCTGGGCGGCTGCAGCCGGCGGCATCGCGTACGCCGTGGGAGGAGGGGCCGAGGCGCGGGCATCGGGTCCCGCCGTGCTGGTCGATGGCGTGATGAGCGCAGATGTCGCGCCATCGGCTGTCGCAACCTCTGGCGAAATGGGGCGGTCGCGCATCTTTCCGGTGTCCACCGTCCGATTCGACGGGCACAGAATTGTGACCGCGTTTCCTCGCACGCCGGCAGAGCTACGGTCGGTGTTGAAACTCGCGGACGATGTCTGGACGGAGCACATCCTCAGCGAGGTGACCTTCCGCATCAGCCCGGCGAAGTGGGCCGCTTTGAATGTCACCGGAATTCCGTACGAAGTGGTTCACGACGATGTGCAAGCTCTCGTTGACGATGAGGCGGATCGGATAGCTTCACATCATCTCACGACCCCACCACACGAGCTGCGACGCGGTCCGATAACCGAGTATCTCAGTCTCGACGAGCATAGCGCCTACATAAATACGCTCGTGGCGGATCACCCCGACCTGTGCAGCGTCGGGGAAATCGGGCGATCCTACGAGGACCGGCCGATCCGGGCGCTGCGGGTCAACAGCGATCCCGGAGACGCCGACCGGCCTGTTCTCATGCTGCTCAGTGGTCATCATGCGCGCGAGTGGCTAGCGCATCACGCCACGCTGTGCGCGGTCGAACGCCTGATTTCGGGCTACGGTTCCGACGCAGAAGCGACGAAGTGGCTAGATCGTGTTGAGCTGGTGATGATCACCATGGGCAACCCGGACGGCTATGCGTACACCTGGAGCGAAAACCGCTATTGGCGGAAGAACCGCAATGGGCAAGGAGTGGACTTGAACCGGAACTGGGACGTCGCGTGGGGCACCGCTTCAAGTGACGACGCATCTGCAGAAGACTACCACGGAAGTGGCCCGTTCTCAGAGCCCGAGACCCGAGCGTACCGCGATGTGATCAGCGAGTATGCCGATCGCATCGCGGCTTTTGTCGATGTACATTCTTTCGGATCGCTCATCTTGTTGCCCTACGGCTATACGGCCGATCAAGTGGAGAACGAAGCCGAATATCGTCTGGCGGGGGATGCGATGGCCCAAGGTACCGGCGGCGCCTACTCCCCGATCAAGATCTCCGACTTCGTCGGCCTTGTGTCTGGGAGCAGCGTCGACTGGGTGCACGAACAAATTCCCAACGGTTTCTCGTTCGCCATCGAGACGCGCGGCGACGATTTCGATGTGGCGATGTCCCAGATCCAGCCGACCTGCGATGAACTGTATGGCGCCTTCATTGCGATTTTGGAGCATACCGCGGCGGACGATGACGACGCGGACGATGACGACGATGATGATGATGATGATGATGATGATGATGATGATGATGATGATGATGATGATGATGATGATGAGGACGATGATGATGACGATGATGACTATGATGACGATGATGAGGATGACGATGATGGTGATGATGATGATGATGACGATGACGATGACGATGATGATGATGATGATGATGATGATGATGATGATGATGATGATGATGATGATGATGATGATGATGGGTGCGGTTGCGTGGTCTCGACCGACTCCCGCGGCTTCCCCGAGCTTGCTCTGGTTTCCCTGTGCCTGTTGGCTGGCAATTCTCGCCGGTTTCGTTCCCGCCGATAGAAGCAAAAGAAGGTAGGAGCCTTGAGGTGACCTTGCCCCCAAAAAGTGGACAGTGGGACTGTGCTGCAATTTCTTGAAGAGCGGAAGCGATTTCAAACTCAATGGGGCTGATGTATTCGTTTGTTGAGTGGAGCCGTTTGGGATTGTAGAAGCCGTCGATATAGGCGCCTCCGACCTCTTGGGCATGGTCAAGGCCGCAGAAATTGTGAAGGCTACGGCACTCAAATTCGAAAGTAGAGAAGAAGCTCTCGGCCACGGCGTTATCCCAGCAGTCGCCCTTGCGGCTCATGCTGCTCCGCATCCCGAGACCCGCGGTTCGCTTGACATCGTCGTCGGAGCCGTAGGGGGAGGGTGTTTTTCCGCGAAGTGATGAACTACTCGCCAGTGGAAAGTTCTCGGGCGTGCTCACGCCGCTATTTTGACCGGATGAGCGGTGGAGGCGGATCTACGTTTTCCCCGCAGTATTTTCGCGACTAGCGTCCTATCGCCGTTTGTGAGGAAATCCTGGTGGAGTTCGTGTTGGAGCGTGATTCGCACCACCCCTTCGGATGGGCAGCCGTGT